>JAJDAH010000448.1 GCA_029261965.1 Polyangiaceae bacterium | reverse complement strand
CGTGCGGGGGCCGCGCTAGTCCCCGTTTGAACTTGGCCGGCGACGGTCGTTTTGGAGGTATCGATGATTAGCGATGCGCTGGTGCGGGAAATCGAAGACTACGCGGAAAAGGTCAGGACGCATGCGTCACTGCTCCAGCTCGCCCGGGACGGGCGATTGAGTCCTCAGACCATCGCGACCTATCTGGCCAACATCCACTTCTTGATTCGGCACACTCCACCATTTCTCGATCTCGCTCGTGCAAACTGCGCTTGCCGTGGGGAGGCCGCCATTGCGGAATTCTTTGCCCTCAAAGCCCGGGAGGAAGTCGGCCACGATCGGTGGGCGGAACAGGACCTGGCGACGATGTCGGAGATTTTCGGTGTGTATCCCGCCGTCAAGCCGACTCGATCCATGAAGGAGTTGGTGGACCAACTTCGACTCACCATCGAAAAGGAGCCAAGCTCGTATCTGGCGTATGTGTTCTTCGCCGAGTACTTCATCGTCCTGCTCGGTGCAGAGTGGCTACAGGCATTGAACGGCAGCTGCGGTGTTCCGGCCTCCGCACTTTCGGTGATCGGGAAACATGTCGAGTTGGACAAGGCGCACGTTGCTGAAGGATTCTCCGAGATCGAAAAACTCGTCACCGACGAAACGATGCTGGCGCCCCTCCTTCAGACTCTTCGTCGCACCACGCACAGTTTCGATCTCTTCTTCGACGAGCTCGCGGCCATGGAGCTGGGGGAGGCGACACGTGTTCGGGCCTCTGCGTGACCTGCAAGAGGAGATTCCCCTCCCGAACGGATGGTGTAAGCCGGAGGTTTTCCACGAGATAGTCGATATCGGGCGAACCAGCATCGCGCTCGTGGGGCTCGTCGCGCATCACAAAAGGGGCGGCTCTGCCCTCGGCAGCGCCGCCGGAAACATGGAGGCGCCTCCGTTCGCGCGAGCGTATTACGAACTCGTTGAACGGGCATGCATTCTGGAAGCGCAGGCTCGCGGCTCAGCTTGCTACCGCTTGCATGACGCGGCGGGCGTTGCGGGGCGTGAACTGCGTCACGACGAGGTTTTTCCTGTCGCGGACGGATCGAGGGGTTGGCAGTACTCGGTGTCCAATGGCGTTGCCGCTGGCCGTGGTTGGCGCGACGCTTGCCGCCGCGCGAGGTGGGAACTCGTTGAACGGGACGCTGTTCTTCGTGGATGGTTCGGGGAGGGGCGACTGAGAACGGTGGCGCTGCCCGACGATTTCGACGTGGCGGGGTTCGCCGGCGTCTACAGTTTCAAGGCGTATGAACTTGCTGGGCAAGGACGAAATCCGGGTCGCGTTGCCGCTGTATTCGGTTTTCCTGAGTGCGACGAATATCCTTTTGCCTACGGGTTCGGCGCCCGTTCTCGCTTGGTCGAGGCCGTGGCGGCAGCGTCGCAGGAGTGCGTTCAACGGCTCGGTTTCCTCTGGGGCGAGGAAATTCCCACGAGGTCGCCGGACCCCGAGCCCAGACCCCACTTTCATCAGGAGTACTACTTGTGTCCGGGCAATCAGGATGCCATTGCTCGTTGGATTGAGGGTTCATCACCGCACGCGACGATCGAGTGCGGTGGCGCGGATGACACGCACTATGTCGACCTGACCCCTCCGGAACTGAAGGGCGAGGTGTTCGTCTCGAAGGCCCTCCAAGAAAACGCGATGGCTCTAACGTTTGGCGTCGGTCATCCGAACCTCGTCGGACCGGTGCCTAGGGAGTTGCTAATACATCCTGTTGCTTGAGGCGTCGACCTTGGCGGTGCGTCGATATTGCTGGGCTTTCTCGACCCGGACTATCACGGTATCTTTGCCGACCAGTCGATGGCAGAGCCGCGAATTCGAATCCCGCAAATCGAACTCCTGCAGGAACTCGGGCGGGGTGGATTCAGCGTCGTCTACAAGGGACGCCGCAAGAATACGACCTACGCTGTCAAGTTGCCTCTTGGCTTCGACGAGGAAGGTCCGCTCGACAGACAAAGCATAGCAACGCGTTTTCGCCGCGAAGCAGTCGCGCTGGCTAGGGTCACCCATCCAAACCTCATGAAGGTCATGGAAGTCGGCGAAGTAGGCGACATTCCGTACCTGGTAATGGAGCTGGCCGCGGGAGAAACCTTGGCCGACCGCATTCTCAGCAAGGTATTCACCGAGCGGGAGACGACCGCGCTCGGCGTGCAAGTCGCGACCGCCCTCGATGCGATCCATCGGGCAGGTCTGGTTCATAGGGACGTCAAGCCACAGAACATCATCTTTGACGCGAGCACGGGCGCGGCCCGCCTGGTCGATTTCGGATTCGCCGTGGCTAGCGACGCGCAGGATGCGTCGAGCGCAGTTGGTACTCGAGAGTACTCGGCGCCCGAACAGTTGAGCGTATTCAGGACGCGAATCGACGGTAGGGCGGATCTGTTCGCGCTCGGTAGCGTGATGGTTGCCTGCCTTACAGGACGACCACCTGATGGTGACGTGGACGAGCAGCTGCGCGGGTCCGCGGTCACTCCACGCCTCCGCGAACTCATTCGCCGGCTGCTCGAACGGCGACCTGATGACCGATTTGCGAACGCGCGACTCGTACTGCGAGCGCTAGATGCAGCGTGCTCCAGTGACGACTCAGCGGTCGCTGCCGACGCGGGGAGGACCCCCAGCCTCGACGATGTCTGTTTGGTCGGGCGCAGTGTCGAGCTCAACGCGCTCCGTCGCGCATGGGACGAAGCCGAGACCATGAAGAGCACCCTCTCCGTGTTGAGAGGGTCCCCTGGGAGCGGGAAGACCACAGTCGCGAGCGGATTTCTGAATGAGGTGCGCGAATTGGGACGGCCAGTGCTAGTCGCCCGCTGCCCCTCCGACGGAACCAGGCCCTTTTTCGTCATCCGGCAGCTGATCGAATCCTACCTGGATGAATTGCCCCACGTGCCGGCGCGTGAACGCGTGAAACGAGTTGCAGCCCTTCGCGCGGCTGCGGGGGACTTGGCTCCGCTGGTTCGGGTTCTTTCACCACGCATTGGTTTCTTGTTCGACGATACCCGAACGGTGCCGCGCACCGATGACGCGGGACATGTTTTCGTCGAAGGGCTGAGCGAATTCCTTCGGAACTTCCTGTCGAGCCTCGCACCTACAATGCTGTTCGTGGACGACACGCAATGGCTCGACGATGGGAGCCGAAGCGTTCTAAAGAGAACGTTCGCCAGCGCGACGGAGTCAAAGGTGGCGATTCTGCTGGCAACTCGCACCGGGGACGAGTTTGAGCGGAGCGCCGACGAGCTCCGAGACGCGGCGGTCGGTGCAACCTTGGCCGAGATCAGCCTCGGCCCGTTCACCGACATCGAAGTCTCCGAATTGGTTACCGAGTACTTGGGCGGCGGGTCGGTGGACGCTGATTTGCACCGTTGTGTTCGCGCATTGAGCGACGGCACGCCGCTCGCGGTGCTCGAGGTTGTGCGCGCCATGTTGGACGTTGGCGCGGTCGGGCCTCACTGGGGCGTGTGGCGATTCTATTCCGAGAGGCTCACAGAGCTCCCCGCCACCGGAGCGGTTCCGGACCTGTTGGCGGGTCGGATCACGCGTCTCGATCGAGCGGCCCAGGCCGTACTCTCGATAGGTGCCGTCGCTGGCGATGCCTTCGATGACGAGCTCGTGGTCAAGGTCTCTCGGTTGGAGGCCTCTGAGGTCCAAGCCACTCTGGCGAATGCGCGGCGCGCGCGACTCGTGGAAGCGATCGAGAATGGGCGCCACGTGTTTTCACATCACCGCGTGCGGGAAGCGTTGCTCGAAGCCATGGGGGATCTGGAGAGGCGGCAAACCCACCAGTTGATCGCAGATGCGATCGATGAAGAGGCACTCGACCGAGACTATGTCAACTCGCTCATCGGTCGCGCTTTGCTCGAGCTTGATCCTGAAGTTGGCACAGAGTTCGAGGAGAAAGTGCATACTCGGGCATTTCACTATGCGCGTGGATTCACGGCCGAAAACCCTGAGCGCACGTTCGTGTCCAACCTCATGGCCGCGAGGTTGTCGTTCCGTAGTTTCGACAACAGTCGAGCAATCGCATCGTTGGAGGTCGCGGAAAAAGCCCACGCGCAGCTTGCAGATTCCATCCATCCGGAGCTGAGCTACCTCCTCGGAGAGGCGTACCTGCGCGTTGGCTCGCTCGAACTTGCGAAAAGCAGATTCGAGGGGTTTCGCCAGATCGAAGTCGATACGATCACCAAGGCGATGGTTCTTTCCCGAATCGCATGGATTGAGCTGAACTTCGATGCGGATCGGTCGTGGATAGCCCTCTGCGAAGCGTTGCGCGTGGTGGGAGCAAAGCCGCCCAGTGACGGTATTTGGCCGACGTTGATTGCACTTGTCGGTTGGGTGTTCCACCGCGCATTCGGGCGGTTGGTGCCGTGGTCTGGCGATCGTTGGCGGGCCGAAATGTTGGCGACGCTCTACTATCAGCTTGCCCGGCTCTCCTTTCAGAAAGCTCAGCCATCGATCTTCGTGCAAGTCACGCTGCGGTCGAGCCGTGTTGCCGATTGGCTAGGTCCGTCGGATGCCATGGTGAAGAGCCTTGGGCTGCATGCAATGCTGCGGTGCGTCCTCGGCCGGAGAGACAGTGCTCGCCGCTACCTCTCGGCATCGGATGACGTCGCTCGCGAACTGCGCGACCCAGCGCTCTATGCGCAAGCACTTCAAATGCAAGCTGTAGTTGCAATTTGGAACGGCGACGTGCCAGCGGCACTCGATGCGGGCGCTAGGTCGCTTACCGAGTACGGTCACTGGCGTGAACTGAGTGACTTCTGTTTGACAGCTTACAACCAAGCGCAGGTCGAGTCGGTCCGTGGGCGATGCAGGGAGGCTTGGAAGTGGATGGAACGTTCGATCGCGAAGGTTGCGCAACACGAGGGCGCTCCTCTCGTCGTGGAGCACGTCGAGGCCTGTGCGCGTGGCGTCCTTGCTAGCCTCGGTCGCGACGCTGACGCAGACGCCTTGGTCAGTCCCCTAGAACGGACAGCGGTTCGCGCTCCTGCGAAGGGCGTACAGCACATCTCGAACTACGGAGCCCGAGTTAGGCGCTTCAGTGAAACGGGCGACCTGGGAGAAGAGTTCGAGGCGTTGGTCGAAGAGTTCAGAGCAGAGAAGTTTGACCCGCCTCGCGCTCACCTCGAGGTGCACGAGTACTATGTTTACGCTGCTCACGCGCGTCTGCACGCATGCTACCGCTGCGACGAGCAGACCCGGCCAACATGCCTGCGTCTCCTCGAAGCAGCGCACGACGAGCTCCGCCGGGCAGCTCGAATCCCATTGTTCGATGCGCATCAGCTGGTGATCGAGGCGGGCCTGCGATTTTTCGAGTCGGATCGACCCGCCGCCGAAAAATTGTTCGCTCAGGCGGAAGCGCTTGCCCAACAGGAAGCGGCCCCTTGGGTCTTGTATGCCGTTCATAGAGGGCGAGCGCACTTGCTTCAAGCGGCGGGACAACTCGATGCGGCCCGTGACCAGGCGCGCATGGCTGAAGCTCTGGCGGAAGAACATGGCGCGGTCTATCGCGCGCGCTGGGTACGCGAAGAGTTTGGGTTGAAGCCGCGCCGAGGCGCCCGCTCCGACATGGTGGCTTCGAGCATGTCGGTCACGGGGCTGACGGGCCGTCGATCGCGAACGCGCGCATATCTCAGAACGCTGCTCCGGGTTGGGCGGGCGCCGGTGGCCGATCTCGAACCCGAGCATCAAGCGCGCGTGGTCATCGACGAGATTGTTCGGTCACTTCATGCCGAACGAGGCTTCATTTTCCTCACGAGCGAACGCATTGGCCTCGAACCAGATGCCCCGCAGTCCGACAACGATGGCCGGTTGAAGTTGTTGGCCGGCCGAGCGCTGGATGGCACGGATCTCGATGCCTCGGCCGACTACGACCGAGACGTCATCCAAGGGTTGCTGCTCGCCTACGCGGATGAGGACGCGGCGGACATCGACGACGGCGTCGCGGTTGCCAGAACCGAGCGCCGCAGCATCATCGCCGCGACTCTGATGGTTCGGCACCGCGCCATTGGTATCGTCTACTTGGACCGCAGGCTGCCGCTAGGCGTTTTTGGTGGCGACGACGCGGAAGTGCTTCATGCACTCGCTCTGCAGATCCCCGTTGCCCTCGAGCTTGCTCGAGTGCTCGGTGAGCGCGAACGAGCCGCCGAGCAGTTGCATCAGACCCAGAAGCTGGAAGCCGTCGAGCGCCTTGCGGGTGGCATCGGTCACGACTTCAACAACTTGCTTGCGACGATTCGCGCGGCGGCGGAGGTGCTCGAGCTCGACGCGACCGAGGGGGAACAGCTCGAGGACATTCGGACGATACGAAGTGCGACGGTGCGGGCCGAGGATTTGACGCGACAGCTTCTGGCGTTCTCGAAGGGACAATTCTCCGAACCCGAGCTCGTTCGAGTGAATGACGCCGCCCGGGCACTCCGCTCGATCTTGAATCAACTCGTCGGGGACAGAATCACGCTTGAGACCAACTTGGCGGACGATGTGCCGAACGTCATGGTCGATCCCGGGCAGCTCGACCAGGTATTGACCAATCTGGTCATCAACGCACGGGACGCGTTGCCGGGCGGCGGAAAGATCGTGATCCGGACGGCGCGGGCCGTCATCAAGGAACGCTCCCCGAATGGCTTGGCCGCTGGAGTCCATGTGGCCCTCTCGGTTGCCGACGATGGTCAGGGCATGCCGGAGGACGTGCGGAAGCGCGTGTTCGAACCGTACTTCACGACGAAAATCGAGCGAGGAGGTACGGGTTTGGGGCTCGCCTCGGTGCACGGAATCATCACGCAAGCCGGTGGCGTGATCGAGGTGGAAAGTCAGGAGGGCGTTGGTACGACGTTCACGATCCACTTCCCGTCGGCGGATGTATCAAAGGTGCCGACGGAGTCTCGTGACGCTCGGGAGTCGCTGCGTGGCCGCGAGACCGTACTCCTGGTCGAAGACGAGCCTTTGGTCCGCCGGCCGCTTCGGCGGGTGCTCGAGACTTATGGGTACTCGGTGCTGACGGCGGCGAGTGGCGAGGAGGCGTTGAAAATCGTGGAGGGGCACGCGGAGTCGATCGATTTGCTGCTCTCGGACGTACTCATTCCCGGGATGAACGGTCTGGAGACTGCCCGGAGGGTCCGCGAGCTACGGCCCGAAACGAAGGTTTTGTTCATGTCGGGGCAGGCGGGGGGGGTTCTGGCCGAACGGGGGATTTTGGGCAAAAGCGTGGAGTTCCTGCAAAAACCCATTCATCACGAGGTTCTGGCGGAGAAGATCAGAAAACTGCTCGATGGCGGATAGTCGGAACCGCCGCGACGGATTAGGCTAAAGGGACGAAGAAATGGACCGTTCAGAGGTATAGTAGAATGGACGCACCCACCGACTATCTCAGCTCACATGCCGTCGCGAAGCTCATCAACGCGAGCCCCTCGGCGGTTCTCAACTGGATCGACAACGGTCTGCTTGCGGCCTATCGCACGCCCGGCGGGCATCGGCGGGTCGAGCGGGGGGCACTGATTCGATTTCTCCGAGATCACGACATGCCCGTGCCCCTGTCTCTTGCGGGCGTGGCGCGATTGCTGATTATCGACGACGACACGACGTTCCTGCGGAACGCGAAGCGGCTCATCAAACGCCACGCACCGAAGTTGACGGTCGAGACGGCGGAGAGCTCGATGGATGCGTTGCTCAAGATCGGTTTGTTTCGGCCGGACGCGGTGCTGGTGGACGCCTACATGCCGGGCGTCAACGGCGTGGATCTGTGCAAGCGGCTCCAGGCGAGCCCGGAGACGAAGAGCATCATGATCGTCGCGCTGTCTGGGCGGCTCACGCGCCAGCTCGAAGCGTCCTTCGCGGATGCTGGAGCGATGGCGGTGCTGTCGAAGCCGCTCGATACGCACCTGCTGCTCGAGACGCTCGGACTCGCGAGCGCGGTTGCCACGGCATGAGTCCCCGACAGTCGGCAGCTCAGAACTGGAAATAGATGAACGGTGGCGACGCCGGCGGCGACAGGATGACGGTCGCGTAGGCGAGGGCCACGATGGTCGCGAAGCGAATTGGCGTGGGGAGGCGCCAAAAGACGTTGACGACCCGGTCGGTGCCGACCGGCCAGATGTTTTGAGCCAACAAGACCGCGCAGCCGGCGAAAAACATGAGCGTGAGGTAGTTGCCCTCGCCGGAGGCATCGATCCGCGTCCAGAAGCTCCCGAAGTCTGCGCCGCCGGCGCTCGTGAGCTTGCTCCAGAGCACGCGGCAATCAGCCGTGGAGCGGGCTCGGAAAAGCGCCCAGCCCAGGCAGACGAAATGAAAGAACAGCGTTCGCCGAAGCAATGTCCAAACGCCGTTCGCGGCCAAGCGGCCCGGCCGCCACGAGAACAAGCCAGGCACACGCACCCGTAGGCTGGACGACGCGGTCCCGAGCACCCCGGTTACCCATCCGGAGCCAGCCATTCGATACAGAACGAGCAGCGCGCCGTGGAACACGCCCCACAAGACGTAGCTCCACGCGGCGCCGTGCCAGAGGCCGCCGAGGAACATGACGATGAGGAGATTTCTCCCGGTGCGCCAAACGTCGCCCCGGTTGCCTCCGAGCGGAATGTAGAGATAGTCCCGCAACCAAGTCGACAGTGAGATGTGCCACCGCTGCCAAAACTCCTGCGGCCCGGCGGCGGCGTACGGGGCTCGGAAGTTCTGCACGAGGTCCACGCCCATCAGCCGCGCGATCCCGACGGCCATGTCGGAGTAGCCCGAGAAGTCACAGTAGATCTGGATCGCGAATGCGTAGGTGCCGACCCAAAGCGCCAAGGGAGAGGTGTCCGCGGGGTTCTGGTAGGTGGTCTCGACGATTGCGGCGAAGTTGTCCGCGAGCACGGCCTTCTTGAACGCACCGAGGGCGACGAAAGCGAGGCCGTCCCACCGGATCCGGCCGAGCGCGCCGTTTTCCAGACGCCGGCCGAGGTTTTCGATCTGAGGAAGAAGTCGCCCGGCCCGTTCGATGGGGCCTGCGACCAGTTGCGGGAAGAACGCGACGTAGATCGCGAAATCCAGGAGTGAACGAGTCGGCTTCAGTTCACCGCGGTAGACGTCGATGGTGTAGGCGAGGGTCTGAAACGTGTAGAACGAGATCCCGACCGGCAGCACGATTTCGAGCAGGGGCACGTTGGCTTCGATGCCTGCGCTCGACAGCAGCGCGGCGAACGAGCCGACGAAGAAGTTGCAGTACTTGAAGTAGGCGAGCACGCCGAGGTTCACGACGGCGCTCAGCGCGAGAAGCTGCCGCCGACGCCCGACGCGTTCGGTCGACGCCAGGGCTCGCGCGACACCGAAGTCGACCACGGTGGAGAGCAGAAGCAGGGCGCAAAACGAGAGGTTCCAGGACGCGTAGAAGGCGTAGCTGGCCAGGAGAGTCCACACCTTGCGCGCCCGGCCGCCGAGCGCGAGGAAGCCCACGAAGAACACCCCGAAAAAAAGGGTGAACTCCCATGTCGGGAAAATCACAGTGCGTCCAGCTCCTTCAGGCGCCGGACGAATAGTTGGCGTTGCAACGACCGCCCGCGTCCGGCGACGTGCACGGCGTCACGGAAGTGGTTCCAGTGCCGGGCGCCGTCCGTGGCGAGGTCGATGAGCGAAACGTGCTCGCGCTCCGCGGCGAGCGACGCCATGAGCTCCCGGTGTTTTTGCCAAGCGGACTGGTGTTCGGGCAGGAGCAGCAGTCTGTCCGGCAGGACGAGGAGGAAGGTGCGCGAGGAAATGGCGCTGAGCTCATCGAGCAGGGCCGCGACGAACGCGGGTTTGCCGCCGAGAGAATCCTTTTCGTAGTCGCAGGTGGGAAGCCAGCCGCGTCTCTTTTCAGGGTCGACGCGCACCGGGGCTTTTTCGTCCCGCCACCAGGATGGTGAGCGGTGCCCGAGAGTGTTTCGAATCGAGAGCGCATCGGCGAGCTTGGCTCGGACGTACACTGGGTCCTGAGTAGCCAGGAGCACGTGCATGCCCGCGTGTTGGCCGACGTGCTCGAGTGGGTCCTTGCTTTGCGCGTACAGCGCGTAGAGGTCGAGGGTCGAGTCGGGCGGCGTCATGCTGACGTGCTGCATCGACCGCTTCCACGACGGCTGGTCGCACATTTGGTACAGGTTCAGGCCGAAAAAAGCCGTGTCGAAGCGTCGCGTTTTCGCTTTCAGTCGTCGGACCTCAGCCCACGTGCAGTCCGGGTGACAACCGCCGAGGTGGGCGTCGAGAACGTCTCGGTCGCGAACGCCGAGCATGCGGCTGAGGTAGCTCGGGGTGAGCCACTGCCCCATCGTGCTCTGACCCAGCACGATGACCTTCGCTTCTGGTTTTTCGTCCACACGCTCGAGCTGCCAGGTCAGCCCCTTTCGCTCCGAACGCGGCTTCGGTGGCTCGGTTGGTGGACTGACGCGCCGGCGGGAAAACGTCGGCTCCGGCCGCTCGGCGTCGTCCTCGATCAGCCATGAGTCGAAGGCCTGGAGCGCCCAGAGCATGGGCAGGACGTACAGAGCGTGAAGAGTCCACCGAAGCGGCGAGCTCGCCAGCGAGAATCTGGCCCGCTCACCCGAGCGCACGGAAGCCATTTGCGGGCATGGTCGAGCACTGTCCGCGCGAGTGCAAGGTTCTGCCGGTCTCGGTGCGGGCCCCGCGCAGTCAGCGCGCCGGGCGAGCGGCTCGATTGCGCTAGAGACGCCGAACGACGGTACGCCGCGTGCCAGTTGAGGTAAGGGAAATGCATGTCGATCGTCGAACGCGACCCGTGGCGCATGCAGTACTTCGAGGATGTGTCCTGTCCGGATGACGTGTTCATCCCGACCGAGGACCAGGATTGCTATCGCCTATTTCCCGAGCATCGCTGGATCTACAACAAGCTCCTCGTTGCGGAAAAACAGGGTCTCGATTGCGCGCCGCACGGCATCGAGCCTCAGGGTTACCCCGTTTTTTCCAAGCCCATTTACAACCTGCGGGGCATGGGCATGGAGACCCGAGTCTTCGGAAGCGCCGACGAGTACCTCGTCGGACGGGACCCCGGGCACATGTGGTGCACGCTCCTCGATGGAGAGCACCTGAGCTCGGACGTCGCGGTCGTCTCGGGCGAGGCCGTGTGGTGGCGCCACGTGCTCGCGGAGCCCGGCCCGCATGCCACGTTCGACTACTGGACGGTGCTTGCCGCCGCGCGATCCGAGGTCGAGAAGCATTGCGCGGCGTGGATCCGTCAACACTTCTCGAGCTACACCGGGATGATGAACCTCGAGACGATCGGAGGAAAAATCATCGAGGGGCATCTGCGTTTCGCCGATCAGTGGCCGGATCTCTACGGCGAGGGCTGGCTCGACGCGCTAGTCGCGCTCTACGCCAAGAAGGAATGGAGCTACGCGGATGGCGACCGCCGAGACGGGTACAGCGTGGTGCTGTATGCGACCCACGATGCGCAGTACCGTCATCCACCGAAGTCCGTAGTGGAGGAGCTGCGCGCGGATCCCGCGATATCGAGCGTGCAGGTCACGTTCTACGAGGACAAGGCCCCGGAGCTGCATGCCATGCCGCCCGGCGGCTTTCGTCTCGCGATCATCAACTGCTGGGACCTGGCGACGGGTCGCCGCGCAAGGAAAGCGCTCGCCGCGTCGTTCTGGGAGACTCGCGGCATCATTCCCAAGTTGCGCCGCCGCTGAGTCGTCAGAAGAGCTTGCGGGGGATCTCCTCGTCCCAGGAGCGAGTGCGGACGTTCCGTTCGTTTTCGAAAGCGGCGAGCTCTGCACGGAACCGCAGGTGGTGGCGCTCCGAGGTGAGACGCACGGTGGTCTCTACACGCACCGACCAGTCTCCGCGGCTCATCGATGCGCGTTGTACGAGCTCGCTCTTGGCGGAGAGTGGGTCTTCAGCGGCGATCCAGTGTCGTTTGGTCAGCGTGTAGCCCAGCTCGAGCCCGAGCTCTTCGAGCCTCGCTCGCGAGTGGCCGCCGAATTCCCCCGCGTCGCTCGACAGGGTGTAGATCATTTCGTTCGTGGTGAGGTCGCGTTCGACGACGCGTTTCAGCGGAAGCGCCCGCAGCGGGTGGTGCTCGATGGCCGGGGCCACCTCGGGCGGCTCGAACGCCGGGAGGTCGTCGTCGGCGGGATCGGGTGGTCGTGTCGGCAGCCGTATCGAGCTTTGCCCCGTCTTCAGGGTGAGCGTGGCGGCGGTCGGGGCGGGCCACGCGATCGGCCAGTAGGACGTCGAGATGGCCAGTCGGACTCGGTGTCCCGGCGGAAAGGCGTGGGCCACGTCGTTGAGCTCGAGGCGAATTCGGTACGGCGCACCCGGCGAGAGTGGCTCCGGCCGTTCGTGGCTGTCGCGGTGGGTGAGGTTCAACAGTCCGTAGGTGACGCGTGTCGATGTGCCGTCCGGCGCGACGTCGTTCAGGCGCACTGCGACGAGAGCGACTTCGGAATCGCTCGACAACGAGAGCTCGACCCCGACTGCGCCGAGGATCTCGAGTCGTTCTTCGAGGGGCGGTCCATCGAAAGCGAGCGAGCGTCCGTCGTCCGGGCGTTGATCGAGGGGCATTTCGCCCTCCGAGCCAAAGGCGCACCACTCGCCGGAGACGACGCCGGTGAGCTGCGGCGAGCAGATGGACAAATCGGTCGGCGCTTCGGGTACGTCGGTGAGGCCTTCGGCGTTAAGGAACCATTGCCGCCAGTGGATTCGAGGGGACGGCCACTCGGCTTCCGCGACCCAACGTCCTGGCCGTTCTTCGTACTGGGGTGCCGGCGGCACGCTTTCCTGCATCCACACTCGGTAGATGGGCTCATCGAGGATCCCGGTGTCCTTTCCGCGAAGGAACTGATCCCACCAGCGAATCGCTTCCTGGAGAAAGCCGATGGAAGGGCCGGGGTAGCCGTTGTGAGGGAACGTGTGTGCCCAGGGACCGACGAGCCCCTTGCGAATGCCCGGCAAGCCGGCGAGCAGGCGGGCGACGGCGCTGCTGTACCCGTCCGCCCACCCGCCAACGGCATAAACCGGACACCGAATCGCCGAATATTCCTCGCACACCGATCCGTGTTTCCACAGCTCGTCCCGCCACGGGTGCTGCATCCAGAGCGCCGGAAACGCCACCGCCTCGTCGAGGCGCTCGAGCCACATCTCGCGCCAGCGATCGCCCACGATCTCGGGATCGGGTGGCAGCGCGTTGTACGTCATCAGCACCGCGCCCCATTGCAGGTTCTCGTTGAGCAGGCAGCCGCCCATGTAGTGGGCGTCGTCGGCGTAGCGGTCGTCGCTCGCGCACAACGTGATGACGGCGCCGAGGGCCGGAGGCGCCTTGGCCGCCACCTGAAGCGTGTTGAAGCCTCCCCAGGAGATCCCCATCATGCCGACTTTGCCGGTGCACCACGACTGACTTGCGATCCATTCGATGACGCTCACGGCGTCGTCGAGCTCCTGCGCGGAGTATTCGTCGCGGAGCACGCCGTCGCTGTCGCCCGAGCCGTGAACGTCGACGCGTACGGCTGCATAGCCGTGGCCCGCGAAGTAGCGGTGCATGCGTTCGTCTCGCGCTCGCATGAAGTCCCGCTTGCGGTAGGGAATGAGCTCGAGGATCGCCGGGACTGGGTTCTCGTCGGCGTCGGCGGGCAGCCACATTCGCGCCGCGAGTCGCCGCCCGTCCGGCATCCGCACGAAGACGTTCTCGACCTCGCGAATGCGACTCAGCAAATCTTGGCGGACGAGCGGACCATCTTCGGGCATCGGCGCATCCTAGTCCCCTGCCGGGGGATTCCTAATCGCCTTCGCTTCTCGCGTTCAGGCGCCGTCGGGCGGACTCGAGAATCATCTCGAGCATCTGCGAATAGGTCTTCTGGGCGAAGCCTGCCATGAGCGCGAGCTTTCCTGCTGAGCTCCAAGCCGGGTTCGGGTTGACCTCGATGAGCTTGATTTCGCCGTCTGCCCCAGTCCGAAAATCGAAACGGGCGTAGTCCCGGCACTGAAGCCTTTCGAACATCAACGAGGCTCGAGCACGCATGTTGACCAGGTCCTCATCGGAAAGGTCGGCCTCGACGATTCGAACGCTCCCGTAAGGGGTCTCGGGGCCGGTCTTCGTTTCGAAGGCGAGGATGTGCGGCAAGCCCTCCGGGAGCTCTCCGAAATCCACGCGCAACGGAGGGAACGCCTCGAGGCCGCCGTCCGGATTGCCGATGAGCGCCAGCCCGTACTCGGGCCCCGGTAGATACTCCTGCAGAAGGGCGGCGCGTCCCGGAAGCTCGCGCCGGAACCATTCGAGCTGTGCGCGAGCTTCTTCGTCACTTCCGACCACGGCGGTGCGGTTGATGCCCACACTTCCGTCGCCCTGGGCGGGTTTGACGAGGCAAGGGTACGTGGCGCTGACCTCGGACAACGGCTGGTCCGCGGGAACGTAGACTTCGCGCGGTGTCGGGACGCCGTGCGCTTCGGCGATTAGTCGGACGATGGCCTTGTCGTAGCAAAGCACCATCGATGCCGGTGCTGCCCCCGTGTAAGGCACGCCGAACATCTCGTAGAGCGCTGCGACGTGCAGCTCTTGGGACGGAACGTTCCGAAACCCCGTGTCACAGAAATTGAGAACGAGATCCGGAGGCTCGTTCTGGAGGCGGTCGAGCAGCCGGCGGTGTTCGCTGAGGACTTCGAACCGGTAGCCGTCGAGACTCTCGAGGGCTGCGCACATCTGCTTGTGGAGGTCCAGGTCGTCGCTCGAATAGCCCCCGTCCCACTTCGTCGGATCCGGCTCAGAGTGGTCGCCCGTCACGACGAGAACGCGCAATGGGTTCGACGGTTCAGCGGGCATCGGCGGGAATCAACCGTAGTCCGAGCCCCATTTTTCTCAAACCAGAATCGATTCAGCGGAGCGGGACTTGGATCCTGCCTGAAACGATGTCGGGTTCGATGGCGTCGCCATTGAAGATCGCCGCCGTCAGCTATCGCGCGAAAAACTTCGAGGTGGCATTGGCCGAAAGCTCGCCTACCGGGAGGAGTTTCTCGACGGGCTAGAAGCAGCGCCCGGAGCCATCGTGCGACAGTACGGCGGCAAGAACCGCGGCAGACGCCGAATCGCCGTCCCGGTGCAACCGGTAGGACGGGCTCAAGCGGTGAGGCCGACGTGTCGAGGCGCGTCGAGCTTTGGCGGGCCTTCTCGGGTGAGGCGGCGAATGACCTTGTGGTCCACCGGCTTTTGCAGCCACAGGTTGGGCACGTTTTCGAGGAAGCTTTCCGCCCGGCGCGTGAACGCGCCCCCCGTCAAAAAGACGATCCGTTCGTGGAGGCCACGCACGTCTTTGCGCAGCTCTTCCCACACTTGCATGCCGTCCATCTCGGGCATCATGACGTCACAGAAGATGATGTCGAACTCGCCGTCCTTGCAGAGGTCGAGGGCTTCGCGACCGCTCGACGCGCTCTTGACATGGTGCTTCTTGAGCACGCGGCTGAGCGATCGCGCCACGGTCCTGTCGTCGTCGACGATCAGCACGCGCCGCACGATTTCACTCGTCGGCTCGATTTCGATGGCCGAGAGGCTCTGAGCTTCGCCTTGGGCCGCCGGCAGGACGACCCGCGCGACGGTCCCTTCGCCCTCGGTGCTGTCGAGTTGGATGTCGCCGCCGAACTTCGCTGTGATGTTTTGACTGATGGCGAGTCCGAGACCCGTCCCGCTGCCGAACGGTTTGGTCGTGAAGAAGGGGTCGAACACCTTGTCGAGCACGTGTTTCGGAATGCCGCTGCCGGTATCGGCGATCTCGACGTAGGCAGCGCCGTCGTCGGTGGTGCCGGATCTGATGGAAATCGTATTTCGGTCCGACTGACCCTCGGGGATGGCGTGCGACGCGTTGACGATGAGGTTGAGAAAGACTTGCTCGAGCCGCGCCGAATTGGCCGCTACGAGTGGCGTCTCGCCGAGGTTTAGGTCGACCCGCGCCCGGTGCCGCACCTCGTTGCCGCAGACGTTGAGCGCTCGCTGAACTGCTTTTGCAACGCTCGTCGCCGCGATTTCCTCGACGTCGGCACGGGAGAGGTCTTTCAGATCGCCCACGATGCGCCGGACGCGCTCGGCACCCTGGGCGATCTCTTCCAGCATTTCCTTCGTCTCTCGGAGGTCTGGATTTTTCCCCTCGATGGCTTCGATGGCGAGGCGGGCATTGGTCAGGACGTAGCTCAGCGGATTGTTGATCTCGTGAGCGACGCCGGCGGCGAGGGTGCCGACCGAGGCGAGGCGTTCGGTGGAGGCGAGCTTGTCTTGGATGTGGCGCCGTTCGGTGACGTCGCGCACGATCGCGAGGGCGGCAGGCTCCCCGCGGAACTCGAAGGCGAGACCGACGACCTCGCCGATGGCCGTCGAACCGTCCTTTCGAATGAAGTGGACCTCGGTGGGTGCCATGGGTTGGGACGAGCTTTCGATCTGGACGATGACATCCACGGCGCGCGCATCTCTCGGGGACAGCACGCTCGCCACGGGTTTGTCGACGAGATCGGATTCTGAGCGCCCCAGAAACGCGAGCGCCGATGGGTTGGCGAGGAGGAATTTGCCGTGGCGGTAAACGAACACCGGATCCGGCAAACCATCGACGAGGGCTCGGAGCGTATCGACGGCTTTGGAGAGCACGTCCTGCTGAGTGCGCAGCTCTCTCGTGCGGGCAGCAACTTCTCGTTCGAGGTTCGCGTTGAGCTCTTCACCGCGCCGGATGAAGACGTAGGACGTCATCATGGTGAAAATGGCGAAAGAGAACTCGAGGACCTGGACGCTCTGGATGACGCCGAATGCCATCAAGATGTCGTTGGTGCCGGCCACTGCTGCGATGAGCGGCATGATCGTCAGTAGCGGTGTTCGAGCTCGATCGGTCTTGGACACCTCTCGGCCGCTTCGCAAGAGGAGGGCGACCGACACCGCGACATAGGGGATCACCAGCCAGGCGAGGGGACCGGCTTCGAGGGTCCGGAACTTTCGACCCAATAGGTCGATACGTTCGACGAGCGGCTCGGACATGAACCAGTCGCCGAATAGATGCCCCGCCGATAGGGCGATGCCGGCGATGTAGATCCAGCGAAACGAGCGCTGTTTTTCTGCCACCACGGCGCCCAAGGCCACTGCTGCGACGACGACGAACAGCATCCCGGCGCCGAACTGAATTCGTGCCGCCCATGCCTGCACCCCGGGGTTGTCGATGTACTGCAGATATCGAGCGACGAGGAATATCGCTCCGAGGGTGGAGAAGGCGGCGCGCCCCTGAAACTCCGCCACGCCCGGGCGAAACAGGACCATCGTGCACTGGTGCAGAGCCAGATAGATCACCAGTCCCAGAAGCGGGAGCAGGGTGAGGTTGGTGAAAATGCCTTCAGCCACGGGACACGCCGCGGGCACAGCGGCCCACGATCACAATATTACGAGATTTTTCGGAGATCCTTGAGCGGGGAACTCCCTTCCGTGGGACTACCGAGGTGTCTTTGCCGCAGGCCCGAGCGCGCAGAAACGCCGGCCCCTCCGCCCTGAACGCAGGGTTTTCGCGAGCTGGCCCTGCGCTCGGGTCGAATTTTCCCGCGTAGAACCCGCATCGGGGCGAGCGCGTGGAGTGGCACGGAACTTGGGTACGAGGGGGGCAAGTCTCACTTTCAGGAGCGCCATGACCACACGAGCCATCAACGATGAACTTTTTCGCCAAGCGCCGCCGGCGGCCCGTACGCCGCGGGCAGACCAACGAAACGATTCGAGTCGGACTGCGGCTTGGCTCGTTCTTCCGGTCGCGTTGACCGGTGCGCTCTGGATGACGCTCTGGCTGTACTTCTAGACTCCAGCCGCCGGACCCAAACCTCGTGGGCTCACGGCGCCGGATCAGGGACTTCTACCTCGTCGAGCGAAGGCGCGTTGCGGCGGCGCAGGAGGAGCAGCTGCACGCGGTCGGCGAGAAGAATGACCGGTACGAGTAGGGCGTAGGGCAAAATCAGAAGCCAACCCGCGGTGCTGATGGGGATGACGAGCTGCTCGATCGCTCGTTGATGCAAACCGCTCCCTGTGAAAAGCAGAAAGCCAGCGATGCACGCCACTGGCACCAAGAGCTCGAGAAACCGCCGGCGAACGGGCGCTGCGGCGAGCTCGTTGATGGACGCCTCGTCGCTCTCGCCTTTGCCGATCTCGATCTGAGTCCTGACCAGCCGCGCGAGCGCCGGCGAGCTGACCAAGAGTCGGGTGACTCGCCGCTTGGACAGCCAATACCCGACAAAACCGATGAGTGACGGGCCGAGCACGTAGAGCACCTGCTGAAGGAGCGGCGCCGACGATTGGCCCGAGAGGATCGCCAGCGCCGTGAGGCAGCCGATCATCGCTCCGCCGTAGAGCCAATTGACCCGTGCCACGCGATAGATCGACATCGACCGGAGGAAGTACTGCGTGCGACCCCGCACGGCCGCGGCGTCGTGGGGTTGGTAGGGCAGCCGGAGCGCGGCGAGGACCTCGGGGAACGGGAACGCCAAGAGCACCGTCGCGAACACCAAGCCCATCAAAAACGTGCCCTGGAACACGAGCGTCTTGACGACGTCGAAGACGTCGACGGGCTGAGTCACGAGTAGGTGTCGCAGATACGGCAACGGCCGCACGCCGGTGATGACGACCCAATCGAGTACGTCGGTGAGTCCGATAGTGACGAGCAGGATGAGGATGAGAAACACCGGCCAGGTGGATTCCCACCGCGAGCGCTGGACGAGAGTTTCGTACCGGTCCATTCGTCGGGCGTGGCGAACTTCTCGATACAGACAGAAGAGGTAGGCGAACAGGAACACCAGGATCACGATGAGCGCTCGGCTCCATTCGGCTCTGAGCTCGCTCATGATGCCGCGCACGAGATCGGTGGAGAGGTCGGCGCCAACCGAGGAGTGTAGGCCGACCACGACTAAGAGCTCGACGATGAATACGAGCTGGAAAACCGGCGCGATGGCGGCTGCCAGACTCCGGTGCGCGAGAAAGCCCGAAACGAACAACGCTTCACGCGGTGCTGGACGAAAGCGATCGTGCTCGGTTCGAGCCCGCCGGATGGCTGTCCACGCTGACGAGAGCGGATACCGAAGCGCGACGACGAGCAAGAACCAGCCGATGGCGTTGAAGACCGTGGTTGGGGCGAGGATGAACAGGGCGCTGATCGATTGTCCGGTGACGTACCAGACCAAGAAGGAGAACAGCGCCAGGGCACCGATGACCCAAAGCACGTTGCTCCAGAGACTCTCGCGGCCGTAGTCGCGCTCTATCCCTTCGAGATAGTTCCGAACGTGGGCTCGAACCTCGGGAATGGGCAAGCGGCGTTCGGGCTCCTTGTCGAGCAGGCGCATCGTGAGCGCGTCGAGCGCCGCCGGAGTTTTGGGGTTCACCAAGGACGGACTCACCGGGTCTTGCGTCATCGTGAGCGTGAGCAGGACGTGTGGGTCCTCGGAGTCGTAGGGAAGCTGGTCGCAGAGGATCTCGTAGAGAATCACCCCGAGGGCGTGCATGTCCGTGCGTTCGTCGACCGGCAAGCCCTTGGCTTGCTCCGGGGACATGTAGCCCGGCGTTCCGATGACGACGCCGAGCTGCGTCTCGAGGTTCTTGCGTCCCGTGCGGATCGACGACAGCGCCTCGCGGTCGACGAGATCGCTCGTATCGTCGAACGATTCGCCGTCGGGCGAAGTGGTCACGACGTGACTACTGTCGCGGTCGGCTCGACCGCGCACCTTGGCGACGCCCCAGTCCATCACCAGCACTTCCCCGAAGTCGCCGACCATGATGTTCGCGGGTTTGAGGTCGCGATGAATGACCCCCCGAGCGTGTGCGTATTCAATCGCCTGACAAACCTGCAGGAAAATGTCGAGCAAGCGCCGAAGGCCGAATTCGCTGAGGGTGTCCGGGTCTCCCTGGTGCCTGGCGTCGAGGATCGACTCCAGCGACCGGCCGCCGACCAGCTTCATCGAGAAGAACACGCGCTGGTCCGGATCGAGACCGATCTCGTGGACGGGGACGACGTTCGGATGCTCGAGCTGCGCGGTGATTTGCGCCTCTTCGATGAAGCGCGCGAGTTGCTCCTTCGGCAGCTCGCTCCGCGGCGCGGGAGCCACCTTGAGCGCGAGCTCGCGCCGGAGCTTGGTGTCGGTGCCCCGCAGGATGTAGCCCATCCCACCCCGGGCGATTTCCTCGCCGGCGTGAATCTTCCGACTCCAGAGTTTCGTCGGATCCGCTCGTGGCGGCTTTTCGGCCTGACCGGTCATCCCGCGCTGACGTTGAAGAGCATAGATCACGGCCGCGCTCGCGTGCGGCGTAGCCGTTCAGCAATCGCTCCGGACCGCACGGGATGGTGGTGAGCGGGCTGGCCGTCCCTGGCGCGCTATTTCTTATCTTTCACGAGCCGCCCCGAATCGTTGCCAGCCTGTCGTTTAGCTTTGACGTCGTTCGCCTGAGTCTTGGCGGTGTTCTTCTGTGACTTGGCCCGTTGTTTGGCCTTTGGTGACTTGTCGCCCATGTCGAGACTCCGTTTCGTTGGCGGGAATGAGACAAACGCATCCGCATGCCCCGCTTTCGCGGGACTGCGTTCCCCCGGGTTCGAGAGAGTGTACTACGTGGCCCTCGGTGGGAGTACGTCTTTCTCGAAATGTCCTCCGCGCTCCACGCATGAACCGGCAAACGTCACGTGGCAACATCCCAGCCATGCAAATACGAGTCGGCTACGAGCTCGACTACGAGCTGCCGCAACCCACGCCGATGATCCTCGCGCTGAACGTTCACTTCAGCCGCGCGTCGGATCTCGTCGTGCCTGACTACATGCAATCCAACCCGGCAGTCCCGATCCAAAGCTATCGCGATGGCTTCGGCAACTGGTGCAATCGCATCGTCGCCCCGGGGGGAAGTGTTCGTCTCACGGCCGATGCGGTCATCAGAGATGACGGTGCGCCTGACCCGCTGATGCCCGACGCGTGGGAGCACCCGGTCGAGCAACTCCCCGAAGAAACCCTCGTTTTTCTACTTGGAAGCCGGTACTGCGAAACCGATCGCCTGACCGAGACCGCCTGGAAGATGTTCTCGGGTGGTCCCCGCGGGTGGGCTCGCGTGCAGAACATCTGCGACTACGTGCACGGGCACGTTCAGTTCGGCTACGAGCACGCCGATCCGACGCGAACGGCTTGGGAAGTTTTCAACCAACGTCGAGGGGTGTGTCGCGACTACGCCCATCTCGCCGTCACCCTTTGCCGTTGCATGAACATCCCTGCCCGCTACTGCACGGGCTACCTCGCGGACATCGGGATCCCACCGCCGCACGCACCGATGGACTTCGCCGCGTGGCTCGAGGTCTACCTCGGCGGCGCTTGGCACACGTTCGATCCTCGTAACAACGCGCCGCGCATCGGCCGTGTGCTCGTGGCTCGCGGGCGAGACGCCGCGGACGTGGCGCTAGCGACGACGTTCGGTCCGAACGAGCTGCAAGGATTTCGTGTTTGGGCGGACGAGGTTTTGGCGGGCAACTGATTCGTTCGTCCGCGACTCACGGAACGACGCGCGAATGGCTGGGCGCCCAGTGCTCGTCACTCGGTCGAGCGCGGGCACCCTGGCCGTGGTAGGAATGCAGCGTCGCTTGCGTGACCTCTCTCGCCCTCGACCGTAATGACGGCGACGAGAACGCTGGCGCCTCGATCGACGCGCGGCCCATGGGAGGGATCCCGGGGGCACCGATCGACGAAAGTACCTCCTGAAACCCGACCGAAGCCCCCAACGACCACGCTCCTCGTCCGACGACGGCACTCGGGTTGCGCCGTGAAACCCATCGCCGAGCTCGGGGGTGCTTCGACCAGCGACATCGACTTCGCGGCGCCTGCGGAAATCCCGCTCCGGGCAGCGACTTTTCGCAAGGACCTCGAGCCCCGGGGCATCGAGAGCGCAGCGGTCATGCGCGCGCGACGGAGGCCGTTGACCGTCCTTCACGTGGCGACCATGAACAAGGCGATCAAGTCGAGAATCGGCTACGGCCCGATAGAGACGATCGTATTCAACCTCGACAAGGGGCTGCACGCCTCCGGACACCGGTCGATCGTCGCGTGTTCGTCGGACTCCGAGGTGACCGGCGAGAAGTACGAGACGGTGCCCGTGACACTCGGTGACTACGTGTCCGCCGGCGGCTCGCTGGCGCAGGCCCACGTCGATCTTCACCTGTCTCGGGCCCTCGAGCGAGCGAGACGCGGTGACGTCGACATCGTACACATGCACGAATGGTTCGAGCGCGTATGCCTTGGGACGTTCGACCCACACCGGCCGGTGGTGATGACCCTGCACGTGCCGGCAGCCCACAGCGGGGTGGCCGAGTTTCGCGAGCGCAATCCGCACGCGGTGTTCCCTCCGTCGCTGAAGTTCGTGGCGATCAGTGAGTTTCAGAGGCGGCAGTACGCCGGTGTGCTGCCCGTGGCGAAGACCATCCACCATGGGATCGACGTGGACGAGTACTCGGCGAACGAGGGGCCGAGCGCGGGCAGCTACCTCCTCAACATCGGGAGGATGACCGAGGTCAAAGGCCAGGACACGGCCATCGCCGTGGCGCGACGAACGAACGCCAAGCTGGTGCTCGCCGGATGCGTGCAGAACAAGGCTGAGGACCGAGAGTTCTTCTCACGACTGAGTGAATCGATTGATCTAGTCGTCGACGTGAGCCGATGCCCACCGGGGGCCGACTACTACGAACGGGTGATGCAGCCGATCCTGTCCTCCGACAAACGGATCATCTACATTGGCGAGCTCGATGGTGCCGCCAAGAAGCACTGGTACCGACACGCACGAGCGACTCTCTTTCCGATCCGTTGGGGCGAGCCGTTCGGGATGGTCTTGATCGAATCCATGGCGTCCGGAACTCCCATCGTCGCCTTCGGAGAAGGCTCCGTTCCCGAAATCGTGAAGCACGGTGAGACCGGGTTCGTGGTCGATTCGGTCGAAGCGATGGTCGAGGCGGTGGACCACGTCGGTCGGATCGATCGCACGGCGTGCCAGAGACACGTCGAATCCGAGTTTTCCATTCGGCGAATGAGCGGGGCCTACGCTGCGCTGTACGAAGAGCTTGCCGCCGTATCCTCTCGTGGCGCGACTCGCGCCGCAGGGACGCGGCTCGAGCAGTCCACTCAGGTGCCAGCCGTCGGCGGGTAGATGCCCAGGGACGTACCGGTCAGCAACGGGAATCTGCTCGTCAACTTCGATCTGAGCTATCGGATCCGCGATATCTACTTCCCTTGGATCGGGCAGGAGAACCATACCCGCGGGCAGGAGTTCCGACTCGGAGTCTGGGTCGACGGACGCTTTTCGTGGATGGGCGCGGGGTGGAAGAAGGACATCCGATATCTCGACGACAGCCTCGTCACCGACGTCCTCCTCGAGAACGAGGAGCTGGGCCTCGAGCTCCGGTGTCGCGACGCCGTCGACTCCCAGCTCGACGTATACGTCAGGCGACTCGAGGCCTTCGATCTGACCGGCAAGGCTCGCGACGTCAGACTGTTTTTCAGTCACGACTTTCACCTGCACGGCCACGAGCTCAGCGACACGGCGTTCTTCGACCCGCGCACCCGGGCCATCGTTCACTACAAGCACAATCGATATTTTCTCGCCAACTGCTGCGCAGGCGGAAGAACTGCTGCGGACTACTTCTCGTGCAGCGTGAAGGATGCGCCCGGACGGCGCGCCTCCTGGAGGGACGCAGAAAGCGGCGAGCTGGATGGGAATGCCGTTGCGTGGGGAGTCGCCGAGTCGACCATCGGAGTCCGGCTCGTCGTGCCTCCGGGAGGAAGCGATACGGCGTTTCACTGGCTCGCGGCGGGCACTTGCTACGACGAGGTTGCCGCGCTCAGCGAGCGCGTCGCCAAGCACACTCCCTTGGGTCTGATCGAGCGCACGACGAGTTATTGGAGGGCCTGGGTCAGCAAGGAGCCACGACCCGTTTGCGATCTGCCTGCTTCGGTCACGGACATCTTCTGTCGCAGCCTGCTGGTTCTCCGGTCACAGATTGACAACCGGGGTGCCATCATCGCGGCCAATGATTCGGACATCGTTCGGTTCGGCGGGGACACGTATTCCTACATGTGGGGCCGCGATGGAGCTTTCGTGGCGGTCGCCCTGGAAACGGCGGGCTACGGCGAGCTGTGTCGGCGGTTCTTCACGTTCTGCAGTGAGGCGCTCTCGGAGGGCGGCTACCTCTTTCAGCACTATTACCCCGACGGAACCATTGCCAGCAATTGGCACGCGTGGGTGTTGGACGGCAAGGAGGTGTTGCCGATCCAGGAAGACTCGACGGCGCTGCTTTTGTGGGCTCTTTGGATTCACTACGAGCATTCCAACGACATCGAGTTCATCCGCCCGCTCTACGAAAAGTTCGTTCTCGAGTCCGCCGATTTCCTCATGGCGTATCGAGATGCGGAGACTGGGCTGCCGACTCCGTCGTACGATCTCTGGGAGGAGCGATACGGCGTGCATGCGTACACGGTGGCGGCCGTCATCAGTGGTCTGCGAGCCGCCGCCAGCTTCGCTCGGGTTTTTCAGGACGATTCACGCGCAGCCTCGTACGACGAGGCCGCCGCGCGGATGGCGCGCGCCATCGACGAGCACCTCTACCATCCAGGGCTCGGACGCTACGCCCGCTCGGGTTATCGGACAGCCGACGGCTACGAGCTCGACGAGGTGATAGACGTCAGCCTGCTCGGGCTCGTGACGCTCCACGCGATGCCAGCCAAGGGCGAACGCATGGTCGCCACGGTCGACGCGATACGCCAGGAGCTCTCGTTATGCACGCCCATCGGCGGCGTCGCCCGCTATCAAAACGACCGGTACCAGCGCGATGAAGACGTCCCGGCAGATCTGCCGGGGAACCCCTGGTTCATTTCGACGCTCTGGCTCGGTGAATACGAAATCGAGAAGGCCGAGACCCTCGAAGAATTGCGCGCCGCGATTCCGTACCTCGAATGGTGTGTGAAGAACGCGCTTCCGTCCGGCGTGCTGGCGGAGCAAGTGCACCCGCTCGGTGGCGATCCGCTGTCGGTCTCGCCGCTTACCTGGAGTCATTCGGCGTTCGTTTGGGCGGTCACGGCGTACGCCGACAAGTACCGTGCGCTCCAAGCCGCGACGTGACCCTTGCGGGTTCTACCGGCTCGCGCTACTACTGAAAGCATATTCAGTAGTAAGCGCAGGGCGAGGCCATGAAAAACATTGAAAAACCGATGGTTACAGAACGAAACATTTCCTACGACGAGGCTCCGGTCGCTGAGGCGACGGTCGGCGCTGTCGACTATCGGGTGGATGCGGGGCTCGGCAACCGGGTGGCGATCTCTGGACGGGCGGAGGGAACCTGGCGTTGGGCGTTCCTCGCCGAAGGCCAATGGGACGGCTCCCGCCTGCGCGCGTCAGGAGTCGACCACGCGGTGAGGGGACCGCTCGGCGAGGCGCTGTCCCAGTCGACGACCGAAAGCGACGAATGAGCAATCTTCCCACCTTGCCCGGGCAAGGTAGGAGCTCGAGCGGACCGACTCGGCTGAGCTGCCCACCGGTTGCTCGGTCGCCCATGGGTCGCCCCAAACATCGCGTAGCTGACCGCGTGAGGCTGCGATCTTCTTTCGCACGTACTCGCGACCGAGCTCGCGCTCGGCCGCCATCTGATTGTGAGCCCTGCACCTGAGGCGCAAATTGTCCGCGGTCGTCGGGCCTCCCCGCGCGAATGACTTCACGTGGTCGAATTCCAGCCGCGCCCGCGCAGGACACCGCGCCCCGTCGTCGCCAACGAACGTGCACTGACATCCATCCCGCTCGGAGACTTCACGCCGCGTCGCGGCGGGAACATGCCGCGACGTGCGAGCGCCGCGCGACGCGGTATCCGCGCTGTTGCCAGTGACCGCCTTCTTCGGGCGGGGCTTCAACTTCCCGAACTTCTGTCGCTCCAGCTTGTCGATCAGCAACCCGAGCGCTTCATCGAACAAGTCGGCCAGATCGCCGCGCGGGTCCTTGTGGGCGCGCAGCTCTCGCGCGCGCTCGATTTTGTCGTGAAGCTCCTGATCGGCGGTGAGTTGGATCTTGTATCGAGCCGGCGCCAGCGGTTCGAGTTTCTCCGCGCGCCTTTGCATCGAGGGTGGCACCCCGCGGGGAGTCGAGCCTGGGCTCGGATCGGCAGGCGTCGTGTTGCTCGCGTCGCTGGATGTATCGCGAGCGAAAGCCGCTGCCCGGCCAAGGGTTCCGGTGCGTTCCGGTAACTTCCGAATCCTCTCGGGCACGTCGGGCTTCGGGAACCTCTCTGCGAGGAGCTTTTCGATGTCTCGTTTGCTTTTCCGACGAGCCGCGCGAAGCAACTCTTGGTGATTGCTCGGGGTCAAGTGCTTGGCGAGCAGCGACAGCCCTGCCAGGTGAATCTCGCCACGCTCGAGGAGATCGAACATGGCCGGAAACTCCCGTGCCTTGCGCGCCACTGCGATGCGCTGGCAGGTAGCGGCTTCGCTCAGCCCGAGCTTTCTCACGCAGTAGTCGAACGTGGAGCTGTAGGCGCCGTGAGCATGGAGCCTCCGCCGGTCGACCTCTGCGATGTGCAGCACGACGAGCGAAGTGACGGCGTTGCTCTGGGCGACGAGCTTGTCGAGATCGGCGAGAAGCTTGTGGTCGCTGACGTGTCGGAGTCGTTGTGGATGCTCGCGATTGTTTGGTCGCATCATGTCTTTCTCATAAGGCATGTTTTTCCGGCTTCCTCTGGCGCCGCCTCGCCACCTTTCGGCGGCAATTCGAAAAACTTCGACCCTCGCCAAGGCAAAGCGCGCGAGACCGTCGCGAGTGCGCGGCAATGGCACATCTGAACACGGCTCGCGTTTCTCGCGCCGCGGGCCTCGAAATTCTGTCAAGTGCGAAACGCTCGCGCGGTGGCTTTTTCTCGTCGCACCTCGCGCGGACTTCGAGCCGCGTTGGGCGGGAGCGGGTGCGGGGCCGCAGGCGCGGGCGCGGGTGGGCGAGGTAGCCGCAGGCGCGGGCGCCAGTTCATCCACCTTCCCCGGGCGAGGTAGCCGCGGGCGCGGGCGCCAGTTCGCGTCCATTCGGGCGCTCACCAGCGACGCCGACGAATACTTCTTTTCGTCAGTTAGCACGAGCTCGCCGCCGTCCCCGGCGCCGGCCGGACCAAGGCTCACGGCGCACTGCAGGGGGAAGCAGATTCGACCGACAGGGCTTCGGCAACCCGAGGGTTGCCCGGTTCTAGACCATTCGCACGCTCGAAGGCGGAACGAGCCGCTGTTCCCTGTCCGCTTCGGCGCAAGGCCTCCCCCGGCGCGAAGTGCGCTTCCACGAATGACGGCGAGAGCGTCAGCGCGTGTTCGGCCGCAGAGACCGCACGCCCATAGTCGAGGCGCAGTAGGGCGATTTCAGATCGGTCCTTCCAGTAGCGAGCATCGGTAGCGCGCGCCAGATCGCGAACGGGTCATGGCGACCGTCGTTCGGATGGTGCCGGCGATTTGGCCATCGCTCCCACGCTCTCCGACAGCAGCCTCTGACGCGCGGGTTCGCTTGCGAGGGGTCCGACCTACGCGCCACAGGGCTGACGGGGTTCGCCAGGGACAGCCGCGCGCCCTCCGTTCTTGTGAGAGGTTCACGTCCACATTCATAGGCGGACCCGGCGGCAGGAGCTTCGGTCGGCGCTGCCCGACGTGCGGCGCCCTCTTGACCCGTCGATGGGCTAGCTCTAGACCCGGGCGTGGTGACAATCGCTCGAGTGAACGCTGGTGCTTTGGCCGCGGTGCTGATGGGGATGGGGTGTGGGCATTCCGGCGCTGGCGAGGGGGCTAGGAACGCTGGCAGCTCATCGTGTGGCGAAGCGAATCCCGTCCCGGGGGGTTATGGCGATGCGAGCACGACGGACGATCGCGTCGTAGCCGCGGCAGAATTCGCGGCCACGGAGCTGGGTTTGGGCACGTACGACATTGCCTGTGCTCAGACCCAAGTTGTGGCTGGGACGAACTTCCGCATGGTGCTCGTCAGTGAGGGCAAGGAGCAGCTCGTCGTGGTCTACGCGGACCTCGACGACAGCTTCTCGATGGGGCCTTGAAGTGCACATTGCGCCGTAATTCACCCCTCACGCACCCAACGCATGAGTAGATTGCCGCGCACGGCGCCGGCCCTGCCACCACGAGTGCGCCGGCTGATTCTCGCCCTCGTCGCCTTCACCACCATTACCGGCGTGGCCGGAACCGCGCTGTCGCCCTACCTCCTGGTCGAGCATCCGCTCGTGCTGTTGGGTCTGAATCCGATTTCCCGTCACCTGGTGTTGGTGGCGAACCGAGTCGAGCTCTGGGAGGCTCTCATCGTCGGCTCGGCGAGGCGCACGTTGAACTTCCTCGCGACGTACGGCGTCGGGGCGCTGTACGGCCACGCTCTCATCACGTTCTTCGAAAAGCGCGGCCGGTGGGCGAAAAAGATCGTGAACACGCTCGAGGCGGTTTACGCGCGCCTCGGGATCCTCCTCGTGATCCTGGCGCCGTTCTACAGCGTAGCGGCGTTGGCGGGCATCGCGCGGCTACGATTCCGCCTCTTCGTGATCGCCATCCTGCCGGGCCAAGTCGCGTTTGCGTTCGTCTGGCTCTACTTCGGGAACGCTGTCGAGACGTGGACGGATCCGATCATCGACTGGCTGGCGAAGCACGTCGCCGAGGCCACGGCCGTCGCCATCGCGCTGGTCGTCGCACAGCAGCTCTACGCTCGGTATCGCAAGCGCCGGAAAGACCAGAGCGAGCCAGACCTGCCGCTGTGAGGCCCGGCGTCCGTCACGATGCGCCGACGCGTCGGAGGCCACAGCAGCAGCGTCTGCTTTCCGCTCCTACTCGGCGGCGCCGCGGCCACCCTCGTCCCGCGAGACATCGGCCAAGCGCTTCAACGCCGCGATGACCCTCTCTTCGCTGCCGAGGTGATCCCAGAGCTCCTTCGGCAAGTAGACCGCGTGCTCGAACTCCCCGCACAGATTCGCGTACCGATTGGGGCGGATGCCCTTCGACTCGTTTTTCTGGTCCGGTAGCTGAACCCCTAAGTCCCGCAGGGTGGCGGTCGGGGGCGCTGAACGTGCAACCTGGAACACCAACGGGGACGACACCAACGAAGCCCGAGCGGTCCTGCTAGTCGCAGCCAACGGCGATTTCGAGTGCGTCGCAGACTTCAAGCATCTTTTGTGCGCTCAGGGATCCGACGAAGCGACGAAGGTCGCTCTGGCGGACCGTAAAGACATTCACGAGATTCACGCAACTCGGGTGTTTCAGTCCTTCGTCGACGCCGACCTCCACTTCCGTCGGCGAGCCGCGCAACGTCGAGGTCACCGCCGCAACAGTGACCGTGTGCAAGACGTCAAGCAGCGAGTCGCGGCTCAGCACGAGAACCGGACATTGCTTGTCTGGCCGTGCAAGTCGAAGCTGCCAGAGCTGTCCACGCGCTATTTCTCGGGCCACTCCTGAGCCTCGATGAGATCGTCTATCTCGCCCACGAGCTCGTCCGTTTCATTCCGATACGCTCTGCGGATTCGTTCGTCGACGCGTCGACGGGCTTTGACGCGAAGGTAGAGTCGCAGCGCGTTCCGAACGAACGCCGATCGACCATCGCGCTTGACGTCGGGATCGCGGTCGACCTCGCGGAGCAGCCCTTCGTCAATCGACACCTGCACCGGCTTGGCCGACATGTTGGATAAATACAATAGGATTCTTATTGGGCCAAGCCAACATCCGTGGCCGGCCGCTTCAACCGAGGCGAGTGCGAAGCTCGAACGGGAGCGTGAGCACGAACTGGCGCGGCGGCGCGGCTGTCCTCTTTCGGGCCGACGCCCATCTCGCGGCGTCATCCAGCGCGCACTTCGCGCAGATTTCCCCAACCCAGAAAGTGCTACTGCCTCGGCTACGAGGTCGTCGTCGAGAGTCACGACAGCGAAGCCGATCGGAGGCCGGCGCGAGCGGTTTGCAAGCGAGCGCGAGCCACGCTCAGCGCTGTACGACAGCGTCGACCCATTCGGGCTCTGGCTGCGCGCCAGAGTCGAGATCTGTTCTCCAACCGTCGTCGTCGAGCCGCTCGAAGTCCTCGGTGATCGTTTCATAGTACGACGAAGCGAGACCGGCATAGGCGCGTGGGCCCGAGCAGGTGTCGACGGTCACGACCATGAGTCGGGCGCGACCGGTTCCGACGTGCAAAACGCGCCCCACTGGAGTGCCCCCGATGTCGGTCGGTTGGGTGTGCACGTCGGCGATCGTGGGGTCCCATTCCACCGCTTTCGTGCGGTCCAAGAACAGGCGCGCGTACCATCCCGTCGCCGAGTCCGCCTCGCCGGTGCAGCCCTCCGATACCGTCGCCACCGCTTCGTTGACGAACGCGAGCTGGTCCGGGGTGAGCGGTGTGCCCGTGCGCTGTCGTGCGGCGATTTCGTGGAGACGAAGCGCGGTGTCGTAGAGGGCGTCGAAGTAGCTCGAGACGCCGTCCGCCGTCCACGTGTCGTTCCAGGGCAGCTCGACTGCCAGCGCCTTGCCCTGCTCTGCGAGTGAAGCGATCGCGAGGAACGTGTCGGGGTAGGGATCGACGTAGGCGTCGGGAAACTCGCACGCGCCACCGGCGGTGAAGGACTGCTTCGCGTAGAGAATCGTGTCGTGGCGGAGCTCGGCCCACGAAGCGAGCTGAGTGTTCAGTATGCGACGGCCCCACGGTTCGGTAGCGCTGACGAGCGGTATCCCGGCGGAGGCGGGATCCTCGACGGCTCCGGAGGGTGAAAGCCCGCGCAGCGCGCCCAGCCAGAGGTTGTAGAGGTTTGTTTGCCAGAATTCCGGGGGATGCGCGTCGGCGAGCAGGCGCATCGACGCGAGGTCGGGCGCATAGTCGAACGCCCGCAGCTCCGGCTCGAGAAGCTGGCCCGCGTGATCGTTGGCGAGTGCCGCGAAGGCCGCGTCGAGCGGATCGGGCATCATTCGCGCGACGTCTCCTCCGCCGGCGCGGTCGTAAACCACGTTCGAAAAGACGTGGCTGTCGATGACGTAGCGTTGACCCATCAACGCGAATGAGGACGAGAGCGGGAGCGTACCCCCCGTCAGACCGTTGATCATGATGTGGCTCGAGATGCGCTGCGCCCCGTAGCCGCCGTCGAGCACGGCTTGGGCGATTTCCCCGTCGCCGAGGTTCGTCAGAGCGGAGGCGTCTTGCAGCCCCAAGTCGACGATCAGGTCGTCGAGTTCGGGCACCGTCATGTAGTCGTGCTCGCCGACGAACGCCGTGATGGCGCGGTCGATGACGTCGTAGCTCCGCCTCGCTTGGTCGTTCATCAGCCAGCGCAGCGCGAGCGCTCCCTCGAGCTGCCTCCGATGGAAGACTTGCGAGCCGTCCGGCTGTGTCTCGATGATGCGGAAGTCCAGACGTCCGAGCCAAGTCATCGCTCGGAAGTACGTCGTGAGCCGTTGGGAGTTCGCATAGTGGCCTCGCGGCGTGAACATCGAGAAGTCGATGTCGCGTTCGACGCCGAAGAGCGTCAGCCGTTGCCAGGCGCTGGCTGCCTCGGCGTTGTCGAGGAAACTTTCGATCGCCACCGAAGACGCACCAGCCGCCGGTGGCTCGCTTTGCCCTCGAAGCAGGCTGAGCGCGACGGTCAGATACAAATCCGCGTCGGCTCGTTGCTGCGCCGTCAGCGGGAGCCCGGAATTCGTGAGCGCTCGACGCATCTCGTCGAGCATGCCGTCGAGGGCCGGAATGAGCGCGCCCTCCTCGATGCGTTCGAGCAGCGTGTCGTACGAACGGTGCACCGCGTACAGGACGGAGTCGGCCGAGATGTAGACCGGAAGATCTTCGAGGTAGATCGTCTCGTAGCCATAGGTGAACGTCGGGAACTCCTGACGGGCGGTAATCACGAACCCGTTCTGAGCGAGCCGCGCCGTTTCGTCGGCGTCCAAGCCGAGCGATGACGCCTGAATGAGCGACAGCCCGTCGGCCTGGAGCGGGTCGTAGGAGAGCGAATCGCTGAACGCGACGCCGTATCGATCGAGCAAATCGTCGGCGGTCCAGTCGCTGACGCCATCGAGCTCGATCTGAAGCTGGTTTCGGGCTTCCTGCATGCCCGGACGCTCGATCGGCGCCACGGGTTTCCCCGGCTCCAGCAGTCTATCGCCCGACCCGCTGGGCCCCTCCGAGCTGCTCCCGCACGCAGCGAGCGGCAACGACAGGGCGAATATCGCCACCCAAGCAACTCGACTTCTCTTCATACGTCCCATCCGTGCCTCCACGATCGCCCGCGAACGGCACAGTCTGTGCCACAGGTTCGGGTTCATTGGTTCATTCGGTCTGCTCGCAAAGTCCGTGCCGAAAGCCAGGACGCTCGTCGTCCACGAAAACTCGTGGCGGCGTCTTCTGAACAGCGCTCAAGGAAAATGGTTGCGCGACCGTTGGGGGAGGTCGGCGCCCCGGAGCGGCGAGATGGGAGACTTGCTGAGCGAGGGAAAGACGTTGCTTCGGGCGCGGTATCTCGAATGGATTGACGAATTGGGGCTGACTCAGGCGACGGCGTCGCGGTATGTGCGGCTGCACGCCTTGAGCGTGGACCGGCCGGGGGTGATCGAGCAGTGGAAGGAGCTCGGGGTGGCCAAGCTCTACCGCGTGGCGCTACTCGACGTGCCAGCGCAGCAGAAGGCGCTGAAGAAGGGGCAACGGCAGAAGTTGCTCGAGATGAATCACCAGCAGTTCTCGGCGGCGACGAAGCGGTACCTGAAACGCCGGCGAAGCGTCAGCGCGGCGATGCGTGCGCACGGACTCAGGATGAAAACGCAGGCCTGGCTATCGGCACTGCGTGCGACGAAGATTGGGAAGATCGATGACGAGAATATCCGCAGTGGGCTGAAGCGCGATCTGAAAGCCGTGGCGACCGCGGCGAACAAGCTGGAACGGGAGATTTGAGCGATGGCGACGAAGAAGAAGAGCACCCGTGGAGGGAGGAGGCTGCCAAACCGCGGGGATCGCGGAAAGGGCGGCAAGCGCGGCAAGGCGGAGAAGAAGGCGCCCGTGAAAACTGCGGTGGCGCCGCCTTCACCCAAGAGGCCGACGAAACGGACTCGGCCGCACAAGATCAACCCCAAGAAGCGCACGCGCCCCCACAAGATCAACCCGAAGGTCACGGCGACGGAGAAGCGCGCGAAAGCGAACCAGAAGGCGATCGCAGCGAAGGCGAAGGCAGACATCAAGCTGATCAAAACGCGGACACGCCGTATCAAGAGCGACTTCTACGACGTGGGCTTGGCTCTTGCCCGCTTGAAGAAGAAGTCCGCGTACAGCTCCGTCGGTCACAAGAGCTTCCGCGCGCTCGTGCGCGCAGAGTTGGATATCAGTACTGCCTTAGCAGAGCGTCTGGCGTCGATCGCCAGCGAGGTGAGCCGTGAGGTCGCCGAGCGTGTAGGCCCGACGCACGCCTACGCCTTGGTGGCGCTTTGTCGAGCGACTCCGGAAGCGGACACGCCGGAAGGGATAGAGAAAGGAACCATCCAGCTGCCCGACGGCACGAACATCTCCGTGAACAAGGCGACGACACGCGAGAAGGACGACGCCGCCCGGAAGATCCGCGACGGAAGAGGGAAGGTGACGGGCGGCCGAGCGGTATCGAAGGAGCAGCGCGCGACCGCGTTCGAGATGGAAGCGACGCTCCGAGCGCTCGGTCTCGAGCGTGCGCGGGTCCGAGCGGCAATGCCCAGAGGAGCCAAGGAAGCCGAGCTCGAGCTCGAGGGGATTCCGTTCTCGGGATTGGGTGTCTTGTGCGCCGCGATCTGTCCGTGAGACATCTCCCCGTAGGGGAGTCGTGTATAAGCGCCGATACGTCCACGTATCAGCGCTTATACGTGGAAAGGCACGCCCACGCCCACGCCCACGCCCACCGGCGGCCCCCGCCCCGCGCTGCGCACCAGTGTCGGCGCGCTCCCCCCACACGCCCAATCGTTACCGCCCCGCCCATGCGCGTTAGCCCACGTCGGCACCGTCTACAGGTTCTGCGCTATCTGTTCCCGACTTTCGAGAAACCGCGCCCGTTTCCGCGAGCTGGGCCCAAGAGAAATTTCGGTAATTGTCGGGGCGGGCAGATTCGAACTGCCGACCTCACGGACCCGAACCGTGCGCGCTACCAAACTGCGCTACGCCCCGATGAGTGAACCAAGCCGTGATGGGCGCGAAACTCTGAGGGTTTCGGCCCACACTGTCAAGTTGGCTTGATTCCTCGGATTTTTCGTCAGGCTGATGCGGCCTTGTGCTTCTTCAGCTCTTCGACCAGCTCCGGCACGGCGACGAACAAGTCGGCGACGAGACCGTAGTCGGTGAGCTGGTAAATCGGCGCGTCCGGGTCCTTGTTGATCGCGACGATGCACTTGGAGCCCTTCATGCCAGCGATGTGCTGGATGGCTCCGGAGATGCCGATGGCGAAGTAGAGCTGAGGGGCGACAATCTTGCCGGTCTGTCCGACCTGAAAGTCGCTCGGGGCGTAGCCGGCGTCGCACGCGGCGCGACTGGCGCCGATGCCGGAGCTGAGAACGTCGGCGAGGGGTTCGAGCACCTGGAAGAACTGCTCTTTCAGCGCTCGGCCTCCCGAGACGATCGTCGTGGCTTCGGAGAGCTCGGGGCGCTCGCTCTTGACCTGCTCGAGCTTGACGAACTCGACGCGGGACGCCGCTTCGCCTGGTGCGACCTTCGCCACGTCTTCTGCGGGGGACTCGCCGCCGCTCGGCTCGGCGCCGTCGAACTCGCTTTGGCGAGCGGTTGCCACCTGGATTGGCGTCTCGAGGGTGCAATACCCGTAGGCATTGCCGGCGAACATCGGCCGCTTGTAGAGGACCTTGCCGCCCTCGTTCGATACGTCGGCGCAGTCACCGGCGAACGCGGCGTCGAGTCGACCGGCGACTCGTGGCATCAGGTCCTTGCCGAAGGACGAGGCGACCGCGCAGACGAGCCCGAAGCCTTTGCCCACCTCGGCGACCGTCGGGGCGAAGTTCTCGGCGGTGTAGTTGGCGAGCGACGGATCGTCGCAGACCAAGATCTTCGCCGCGCCGAAGCCGGCGACCTCACCGGTGAGGCCTTTGACCCCGCTGCCGATGAGAAGAATCGAGAACGAGCCGCCCAAGGCCTCCAGAGCCTTTTTCGCCATCGAGATGGCGCTGAACGTGCCCTTGCGGACCTTGCCGTCCGCGACCTCTGCAACCACTAGTGCGTCAGCCATAGTTCATGCTCCTCAAATGACCTTGGCTTCGGTAGCCAGTTTCTGAACCAACTCCGCGACGTCCGCGACCTTGACGCCTGCTGCGCGCTGGGGCGGCGGCTCGAACTTGCTGTACTTGGCGGTGAGCTCGGTGCCCGCGGCGACGTCGCCGAGGGTTTTGACGTCGAGGGGCTTCTTCTTCGCCTTCATGATCGCCGGCAGCGCGGCGAAGCGCACCCCGTCGTTGTGCTTGAAGGACTTGTCGGTCTTCAGCGAATAGACGCTCTCGGGAGCGACGATGCGCAAGTCGACGGTGACCACACACGGGTTCTTGAGCCGGAGCCAGCACACGCCGCCGTCCACTTCGCGACTCACCAACACGCCGCCGTCCTCTTCCTGGATGGTCGCGGCGAAGGTGGCCATCGGGTAGTCCAGCCGCTCGGCGAGGATCTGGCCGACCTGGTTGGTGTCCCCGTCCACCGCCTGCTTGCCCATCAGCACGATGTCGGGCTTCTCGGCTTCGACAATCGACTGAAGCGCTTTGGCGACCATGCGGCCGTCGAGCGCGTCGTCTTCGGCGTCGACGCGGATGGCGCGGTCCGCGCCGGTGGCCAGCGCCGAGCGAAGCGTGGTCTCGGTCTCCTTCGGGCCGACCGTCACGACGATGACCTCGCCGAGTCGCTTCTTCGGGGCCTTGCCGTCCTCCGTCAGGCGGAGCGCCGACTCGAGCGCGTATTCGTCGAACGGATTGATTTTCCATTCGAGCCCGCTCGTATCGACCTTGTCGGCGGTCGGTTTGACCTTGTTCGCGTTGTCCGGGTCTGCAACCCGCTTCAGCGGCACGAGGATCTTCACGGATTGGCCTCCTTCGGGATTCGCCGCCAGGGGAGCAACCGCGCGGCCTGACTCGAAAGGGGAGGGGCCTCGGATGCGTTGGTGCGGCGCGTTTTAGGCGCCGGAGCGTTAAGATCGACCGGGGGCCGAGTCAATGAGCGGATGGCCGGCGTGGGGGCGAGGCGGCGGCCCCGATCCAGCTTTTGTGCTTTTTTCCGTGCACTTCGCGGGGCTCGGGGCGGCCCCCCGTGGTAGCAACAGTCGAAACTCGCTGATAGGGCAAATACTCTAAGCGCGGAGCCGAAAAACCCGGAGCTGCTTTGGCGATTCAGACCGATTACCTCGTGCTCGGCAGCGGCATCGCCGGGCTGACGTTCGCGCTGAACGCCGCCAAGCACGGCAAGGTGCTCGTCGCGACCAAGCGCGAGAGTCGGGACTCGGCGACCCAGTGGGCCCAGGGTGGCGTCGCCGCGGTGCTCTCACCGGAGGACTCCTTCGAGCGGCACAAAGAAGACACGCTCGAGGCGGGCGCGGGGCTCTGCCACGACGTGGTGGTCGATCTCTGCGTTCAAGGTGGCCCGGACGCCATTCAGTGGCTGCTCGATCTCGGCGTCGATTTTTCGCGACGACCCAACGGCGATCTCGATCTTGGTCGCGAGGGTGGTCACACGAAGCGGCGTGTGGCCCACGCCGGTGACATCACCGGGCGCGAGTTCGAACGCGCGTTGGTGGAGGCCGTCGCTGCAGAAGAAAACATCGAGATGCTCGAGTGGCACATGGGGGTCGATCTCATCACGATGAGTCGCTTCGGTGGACCTGACCACTGTGTGGGCGCCTACGTGCTCGACGAGAACCGCGGCACCGTCGAAACCGTGCTGGCGCGGGCGACCGTCATCGCGACCGGTGGCGCCGGCAAGGTCTACCTCTACACCTCGAACCCGGATGTCGCGACCGGGGATGGCGTGGCGATGGCGTATCGGGCGGGCGCCGAGATCGCGAACATGGAGTTTTACCAGTTCCACCCGACGTGCCTCTACGATCCGAAGGCGAAGAGTTTTCTGATGAGCGAAGCGCTCCGGGGGGAGGGGGGCGTGCTCCGCCATCCCAACACGGGGGAGCGCTTCATGGAGAAGCACCACGAGATGGCGGATCTCGCCCCTCGTGATGTCGTCGCTCGTGCCATCGACATTGAGATGAAGAGAACGGGCTCGGAGTTCGTTCACCTGGACATGACGCACAAGCCAGCGTCGTTTCTGAAAGAGCGTTTCCCCAACATTCTGGAGAGCTGCGCCGAGTACGGCATCGATATCGCGAGCGAGCCGATCCCCGTCGTACCCGCGGCGCACTACATGTGCGGGGGGATCACGAGCGATCTGCACGGACGAAGCAGCTTGCCGGGGCTCTGGGTGGTAGGCGAAGCGGCGTGCACGGGGCTACACGGGGCCAACCGGATGGCGTCGAACTCGCTGCTCGAAGGGTTGGTGTTCGGGCGGAGAGCGGCGGCCAAGCTCGAGGCGCAAGTCGCCGAGCTCCGCGCGGCGCCGTGGCCGGAAGTGCCCGACTGGGAGATCGGCCCCGCGGTGCCGAGCGACGAGGCGGTCATCGTGACGCACAACTGGGACGAGCTACGGCGGTTGATGTGGAACTACGTCGGCATCGTGCGGAGCGATACGCGGCTTCGGCGCGCGGCGCGCCGCGCGGCGCTATTGGAAGAAGAGATCCGCGAGTACTACTGGAAGCATCTGGTGACCCGAGACTTGCTCGAGCTGCGGAACATCGCGATGGTAGCCGAGCTCATCGTTTCCTCCGCGGCGAGCCGACGCGAGAGCCGTGGACTTCACTACACCACCGACCACGTCGGTACCGCCGAGGCCTACGCCCTCGACACGGTTTGCAAACGCGGTGTGTTGCCGCATCTTCGCGGACGTTGAAACCCAGAGACGACCTCGTGGTCTACGCCGTGGCGATCGCCTGGGGCGTGCTCGCGGTGTTCTTGCTCATTTCTTTCGCGCAAGTATTCGCGATCCTGCGCGGGGGTTACGTCGACATCGTCACGAGCACGGCGCTGGCGGCGCTCGTGTTCGTCGGAATCAGCCTCGCCGTCCTGCGGGTGCACTTGCCCGAAGTCTCCCTCCGGGACGGGCTCGGGCTCCGGCCCACGGCGTCGTCACTCCTGTTCTTGGGACTCGCGCTCGGGCTGGTCTTGCAGATCCCCGCGACGCAGCTGCGCGGCGTCGTCGAAGCGCGGTGGCCGACGCCGGAAGAAGCGCTCGCGGCCCGTGCGGCCATGCTGAGCACGGAGACGACCGCGCAAATGGTGGCCGTCTTGGTGAGCATCGCGTGCGTCGGCCCGCTCATCGAGGAGCTTTTCTTTCGTGGTGCGCTCTTCGTGTGGCTTCGACGGGCCACGACCGTGGCGGGGGCGGCGGTGGTGACGTCGATCTTGTTCACTTTCGCCCACCCGGAGCTCCGAGACTGGCCGTCGCTGCTCTTGGTGGCGGCGGTGATCGCGCATCTCCGCGTGTCGAGCGGCTCGCTTCTTCCGCCGTTGGCGCTGCACGTCGGGTTCAACGCGACGACGGTCATCGCCGTCTTCACGGGAGTTTCTTCGGTCTCGGAGCCGGTGCACTTCGAGCTGCCGGTGGTCGTCGGCAGCTGGATGGTGCTCGGCGCGTTCGTTTTCGCGGTACAGTACGTCGCAGTTCAAAGCGAAGACGCGGAGCAGGCGCGACTCGAGGACGACGGATGACGGCACCGAAGATTGCACTGTGCCTCTTGGGCGGCGGAGCGACCGGCGCGATGTATCAAATCGGCGCGCTCGCGGCGCTCGAGCACGCCGTCGACGGCCTCGACACGAACGAGCTCGATCTCTACGTGGGCACGTCGAGCGGCGCTTGTGTCGCGGCGGCGCTGGCTGGAGGACTGCCGGTGCAGCGCATCTACCGCGCGTTTCTCGATCCGGCGGATGTGTACTTCAACCTCGAGCGAAAGCACGTGCTCCGGGTCGATGTCTACGAGTGGTGGCGCACCACGCTGTCGAGCTGGCGGGCGCTCCGGCACGGCGGGGCAAGCGTCGCTTCGAACGTGCCGACGACGCCAGCGGAGCTCTGGGTCGAATTCGACCGCCTCTACGACACGCTGCCCGCTGGCGTGTTCACCCTCGACCGCTTCGAGCGTTTTCTCGAAGACTTTTTTGTCCGTCGCCGGGTGCCGAACGGGTTTCAAGCGATGCCGCGAGACTTGCGCATTCTCGCGTTCGATCTCGACTCCGGCGAGCGCGCGCTTTTTGGTGGGCCCGAGCTTCGGCACGTTCCGGTGGCCCGCGCCTGCATCGCGTCGATGGCGATCCCGCCGTTCTTCTCGCCGGTGCGGATCGGTGACCGGTACTACATCGACACGGGGGCGGCGCAGGTGTCGCATATCGACGTGGCCCAAGAGGCCGGCGCGGACGTCATCATCATCGTCAACCCGATGGTGCCCGTCAGCGCCGAGAGCGTGCCGACCGGCCACGGTCAGAGGCCGAGCGCGCGCGACAAGGGCATGCTCTGGGTGACCAACCAAGCGATTCGCATCGGCATGCACGCCCTGCTCCAAGAGAAAGTCGCCCGGGCTCGAGAGAGCGGCGGACCCGAGCTCATCGTCATCGAGCCGGAGCCGACCGATGCGGCGCTCTTCATGCACAACCCCGCGAGCTTCGCTGCGCGGCGCAAGATCCTCGAGCACGCGTACCGCGCCACCCGTGAGCACGTTGCTGGGTGGCTCGAAGAAAATCCCAAGACCGTCGAGCGCATGGGTTGGCGTGCGGCGGTGCCGTCGTTAGCGCCTGGACCGCCCGAGAGCGCTTCGTGAGTCGACGCCTGACGATCGTTCTCTTGCTCTGGGTGTCCGCGATGACGCTCGGCGGGTGCAAGGAAACGTACCGCGTCGGCGACCACGTGTGGGTGATCTGGGACAAGAAGGCAAAGCCCGCGTACGAGTACCCGGCGTACATCATTCAGGTGAAAGAGAACCCGCGCCGGTACCGCGTGCACTTCGACGGCTACGAGCAGAGGTGGGATCAGGACGTGCAATACGATGCCATCAAGAGCCGCGTGCAGGGAGAGGTGACGAATGCGCCGCCACCGCCGGATCGAGTGGCGCGTGCCATGGGAGTCAGCCCGAAGGCGTCGAGCTCGGCGGCTCCGGTAAGCCCTTATCGACAAGCCGACCGGGTCCGGGTCAAGTGGCGAGGCTCGGTGTACTCCGCGACCATCATCGAGATCGTCGGCCCCGATCGCGTGCGTGTCCACTACGACGGCCACGAGGACGCTTGGGACGAGGTGGTCGAGATCGATCGCGTGGTGGGTCGACGTTGAAGACGCAACCGCGAGGCCTACGGTGTTATGCTCGCCGACGAATGCGGGCCGCTTTCGGGTTTCTCTTCGGTGCCTTGGCGCCGCTTCAATTGGGTTGTTCGGGCCTCTTCGGCGGGGCCGACGGACCGGGCCCGGCGCCAATCGTTCCCCAGACGGATCCGACGCCGCTCGCCAAGTGCAAAGTCGCCGCCGACGCGGCCAACCCACTCGTCACCGAGTGGCCGGCGTCGGAGAAAGCGCATTTGCAGAGCCTGACCGACGAGCAGTTGGTCGCCGTCGAATACTCCGGATGCGAGCTCAGAATCATCGACGCTTGCCGGTTGAGTGGGAGCTACACCTGGAGTCGCACCACGCTGGCGACCGACACCATCGAGATCGGCAGCTCCGACGAGCTCTACGCGAAGCTGCCTCTCGGCGCGCTGAGCCTGGAGGGGGAGCTTCAGCGAAGTGGCCGCCTCGCCGTGCGGACGACGGTGGCCGGTCAGCTGAGGAGCACGGCAATGCCGACCGATCCGCCGGGGGGTGCATGCTCCGGAGCCACGCACTTCGTCAGCGCGATCAGTGTCGGCGCGTTCAAGCTCTTGAGCGGCAGTGACATCTCGGGGGGTGGCCGCGTGGGTGTGGCGGGGGTTGGCGCCGGGGCCAAGGGGTCGAAAAAGGAAGTGACGCTCCGCGAGGCCGGCACTCAGTCGAGCTGTGCGGAGTCGACGGACGAAGCGCCTCACGGTCAGTGCGCTTCGCCGATACAGGTGTTTCTGCAGCCGCTCCGGCGGAGCGCCGCCGCTCCGGCCACCGCCGGCGCGCCGGGCCCGGCCGTGACGGACGAGCAAGCGCGGCTGACGGGAGTTCACATTTCGTTTCCCGCCCCCGAGGACGAAGACGAAACCTGGACCTTGCGTCAGCCAGGGGGCGCGGTCGTGTGCACCTTACCGTGCGGCAGTTGGGTGCAGCCGGTGAGTGGCTACTATCTCCAGCGCGAGAAACCTCGGGCGGAGCTCCGGTTGCCGCAGGCGTTTCCGCATCGGCCGGGAACACGCGTCAAAGCCGAGTACCAAATCGGCCGAGGCAGCCCATCGCTTTCGAAGTTCGCGTTCTATTTCGGTGGGATCCCCGTCGGCATTGGTGGTGTGGGCCTCACGACGGCGGGTATCGTCATCGCCGCGGGAGATTGCGGCGGCGTGGATCCGATGACCGGGCAGAAGGACGATTGCTTTCCGTCGCCGGGGTTTCTGATTGGCACCGGCGTGCTGTGGCTAGCGCTCGCAGGCGGTAGCTACGGTTGGTTCGCCTACAGTCGGGAAGAGAAGATGGAAACCTTCGAGGAGCTGCCCGCGGCTGCGCGCTCCAAGCCGCGGGTACAGATCGGCATCGGCCCGGGGTTCGTCGACGGGACGTTTTAGCGCCGGGCCCCCTAGGCTAAGGCTAGCCATGCCTAGAAAGCGCGGAGGACTTCAGCGCTCGAGCGCGAGCAGGGCTTGCTCGAGTTCTTTTTCGGTTTGTCCCGGGCCGCCGACCCATTTCACGACGCCCTGGTCGTCCAGCACGAACGTCATGGGCATCTCGGCGACGCGGAAGCGTCCCCAGAGCACCTGCCCTCGGTCGTGAATGATCGGGAACGAGAGGCCGTAGCTGTTCTTGATGTCGCTTGCGGTTTGAGCGCGGTCGTCTTCGGAGATCCCGATGAACGCGACGTCGCGGTGCTTTTGATGGAGCCGCTGGGCCGCCGGCAGTGTGCGCTTGCAAGGCTCGCAATACTCGGCAAAAAATTTCACGACGACGGTTTTTCCGGCGAGCGCGACGGTGTCGACCTTCGATCCATCCAGCGCCTCGCGTTCGAAGCTAGGGGCGGGCTTTTCGAGCAGGGCGCTCGGCGCCGTTGGCGGAAGCACCGGCGGTGAAGCGCACGCCGAGGCCAGCAGGAGCGCCGCTGAGAAAACTCGGACCACCATCCGGTGCAGTATGGTTCGGCACGGGGCACCGAGGCCACACCTGTCGTGAACATGGGTTCGCGGCTCGTGCGCCTGGGCGCTGGAAACCGCGAGGTGAACTCGGGTTGGCATCCTGGCACCCGGCTTGCACACTCTCGGAGGCCCCATGGACCTCACTCTTCGACCCCTCTCGTGGCTCCTGCTCGGCTCTGCCCTCGGCTTGGCGGGCTGCGGCGATTCGGCCCCCGGCGCCGAGCCCACCAACCCCGGACCCCAAAACCCGCTCGACGGGTTGGTCATCGGCGAGTGGCAGCCGCTGCTCGAAGCGGGCTGGACGCTCGCGCCCGGAGAAGAAGACTACATCTGCGCTCGGCGCACCGTGACGGAAGACTCCTGGGTCGACGCCTTCGATACCGGGGCACCGAGCGGCACCCACCACACCGTGCTGACGACCGGACGCTCGTCGGGCCAGGACGGCGTCAAGCGTTGCCGCGATCCTTTCGAGGGTCACATCCAGATGCTGCATGCCACCGGTGTCGGTACAGGCCCCGTCGAGTTCCCCGAAGGGGTGGCGACCAAGCTCGAAGCCGGCACACAGTTGCACTTGAACATCCACATTTTCAACACGTCGGCCGAGACGATCAGCGGAACGACATCGACGTTGGTGCGTGGAGCGGCCGAAGAGGACATCGCGCACAAGGCCGAAGCCGTGTTGATGGGGCCCGACAGGATCCGGGCGCCGGCGCGCGAGGTCACGACGGTTCGAGGCGTGTGCACCCAAAGCGGCGACAACACGGTGTTCGCGATGATCCCGCACATGCATCAGATCGGTACGCACATGACTGTCGTCGCCGAGAGCAGCATCGACGGGACGGTGACGATTCACGACGAGGCGTTCGATTTCGAGCAGCAAACCCTGCGCGTTTTCCCCGAGGTCGCGCTCGCCCGTGGTGACGAGGTCTTCGTCGACTGCACCTACGACAACCCGCACGACGAAACGGTCCGATACGGCGAGAGCTCCACCGACGAGATGTGCTACGCGATGATGTTTCGCTATCCGCCGGCGCCCGACATTTTCGGCATATGCAGCGAATGAGCTGAGCCGAGCTTGACCGACACCCCGGTCGACGGGAGAACCTCAAAGCGGTGACGGGTTCGAGTGGGGAAGACGGAGGCGGCGCTCCCGTTGCAACGGGCGGCGCCCCCGCGCCGCACGCACCGGCTGGCGCATACCCGCCTTTCCCCCAGCCCGAGCCCGGAGCTCGGAACCAGGACAATCCGTTTTTTCGGTTTGTACTCGATCCGATTCGGGCGGCGATGATCGCCGCTGGCGGGTCGTTGATTCTGATCGCGATCGCCCAGGCGCTCGATCGAGACCTCGGCGACCTGGCGCCGGTGCTCTGGATTGTCGGCTCGCTGGTTTCGATCGGCGTGGCGACGTGGGTCGGGTTCCCGACGCGAGCTCGGAGCGCGGCGTGGGTCGTCGGGCGCGCTGCGGCCGTCGTGATCTTGTCCGTCGTGATTTTCGCCGTCGTCGTCACCATCCTCGAAGTGAGCCGGCTTCGCATTCGTCGCGACGACGGTCAGATCGCCGCGGCGTGCATCGGATTCGTACTTGCCTTTGCCGGTCGA
>JAJDAH010000447.1 GCA_029261965.1 Polyangiaceae bacterium | reverse complement strand
CTCTCGCTGCTCCTCTCGCTGCTCCTCTCGCTGCTGCTCCCGCTGGTCGCGCACGGTGCCGTCCGTTGCAGGCTCTTCGCACGCGCACAACAGCACCAAAGCGACAGGCACACAGACCCAATTGGTGACGTGCTTCAGCATGGCCCGAGAGCATACACCCCCGTGGGCAGTCGGCTACGGCCTCTCGTTTGCTCAGTGGCGCGGCACGACCGGTGGCGCGATCGAAGTCAGTCCGGCGTCCACCGGAGCGCTCTGGATCTGCCGGTGCAAAATCGCGGGGGGCATGACACCGTGCTGCCGAAACGCTTCGTGCACCCGGAGATGGACGTCGGACTCGAAGGGTTTTTCGTACTTGGTATCCAGCACGTACGGGCGGGCCTTGATGTGGAAGGCCACGTACTCGTCCTTGATGACCTGCTTGGCGAGCACAGGCACCGGTTGGTCGAGGTACACGTAGCGACTGGTGAGGCACGCCTCGCGCACGAGCTCGCACGCGATGCGCACGTCCTGGTCGACGCCGATGTAGAAGTCGAGGGCGACCTGCATTTCGAGGGCGCCGTAATTGCCGCAAGAAGTAACGTCCGTCAGAACCTTGTTGTTCGGGATCGTGACGATGTTGTGGTCGAGGGTGTTCATGCGCACGCTACGGAGCCCGATTTCCAGGATGTCGCCGTACTGGCCGGCGTAGTCCACACGGTCGCCGACCTGGAACGGGCGGTCGAACATGATTGTCACTCCGGCAATGAATGCCGCGACGAGATCGCGCATCGCGAAACCGACGGCAAACGCGAGCGCGCCGCCGATGACCGCGAGCGCGGTCGAGTCGAGCTGAAGGCTGAGCCCGACGCAGATTGCCGCCGTGGCAACGTACAACCCGAACCGAAGGAACGACTCGATCTTCTGGATGAACAGTCGCCGCTCGGCGAAGCGCTCTCCCAGGCGGTCCGCGGCTCCACCGAGCAGGCGGAGCACCACCATGGCGCCGATGATGACGAAGATGGAAATGAACACGCCGCCCCATCGGATGACTCCAGCGAGCTTGGTGACGTCGACGTCGGCCGGATCCTGGGCGAGCGCCAAGGTCGAACAAAAGACCGTCGAGCTGATGGTGGCGAGCTGAAGAAACCGACGATTCATGGCTGTGCTCCTCATTCGGCGACTCGAAACAGCAAGTGGCGACGCTGCAGAAAGCGCGTAATCGCGCGAAACCACTCCCAGGTGACGTGGTACTCGTCGCCGGATTGCAGGAAGAAGCCCCGCACGATTCCGAATCGCAGGGCATCTTCCACCTCGCGCGCGGGGATCCCGGTCGAGCGACAGACATCCTCGACGCTGGCGCGCTCGAGTTGGATGAGCGCTCGCAAAACGAACACCGCCGAGTCCGGCAATCCCTCGAGCGCCTCGGGCTCGGGTGCGCCGAAGATCTTCACCGCCGGCCGGTCGTCGGGATCGATTCCGAGGGAGCTTCGCCAGGTGTGGAGCGCCACTCCAGGATTGCCCGCGGCATAGTCCCAGATGAGTCGGTAGTAGCTCGTCTCGGTTCGAGCGAGCGCGTCTTCCCGGTCTATTTCGTCGGCGTCGTCGGCCAAGTCGCCGATGAGGTGGTCGAACGTGGGGTCGATGGCGGCTTCGCGGCTGCGCTCGACCAACAGGCTCACGATCGCCGTCTCCTCCCACGGTTTGAGTCGAATGACTTCGTCGAAGAGCGGCTTGGCGCCGCGCATGCGCTCGAAGAAGCGCCAGATGACCTCGTCGAAAGCAAAAACCCAGGCGACGTTCTTGCTGTGACGCTTCGCGAGCGACAAAACACGGTCGAACGACCGCATCCCGCCCATCATCGGCAGCACGAGCCGGTGCGCGTCGTCGATGACGATGGCTCCTTCGTCGCGGCCAGCACGGTCGAAATCACTCGCCGCCTCCTCGAGCTTCGCTTTTTCGTCGGCCTCGACTGCTTTCAAGAATGCCGGAGCGAACTTCTCCATCCCACCGAAAGGGCACCGCATGAGAGAAACGTCATCGGCCTCCTTCACGATGCGTTGAAGCATCGTGGTCTTGCCCATGCCGCGCTCACCGACAATCGCGAAAACCCCACCACCTGGAGCGTTGATGCGCTCGATGATGTCGTCGACTTGGCCGTCGGCCACACTCGGCACCATGTTCGAAGACGGCGTGAGCGGTCCGAGGGTCTTCCTCACATCGGCGGGGAGATCGGTGAAAACGTTTTTCGACTGCGCCTCGGCCTTCTTGCTGATTTCCCGCCGAAACAGATAGGCGAGCAGCTTCCTCGTGAGATCGAACGTGCTCACCCAGTTGCGCGCCACTCGGTACGCGCCACTCGCCAGCAAAGTCGTCCCTGCAACCGCAGCCGCGACGAAACTCTGCCAACCGTCCTTCTGAGCTAGAGCCCACGTGTCGACTGCGGTCTTCTTTCGCTTCTGATCGAGCAACTCGAAGGTGACGGGCTGCCACCAGCGAACCACGATGAGCACCACCGGGATGGCGCTCAACCAACACACGCTCCAGACCCAACTGTGGGTCGTGCCTTTGCCCACCAAGAGCGCGCTCAATGAAAGAATGAGCCCGAACACGACGACCACTCGGCCGATCAGGCGAAGCGAGCGGAGCCGAATGTGCGCGGTCTGTAGCAAGCTCCGCCGATGTCGGCGGTCACCGTCCTGACCAGCCAGAAAATCGATGGTCAAGACGACGAGCGCGCCTCCGAACGTCCAGAGAAAGACCGTGCGAACGAGTTGAACCTCCAGCACGGTTTTTGCCTCGCTCGGGAGGAACCAGATGACCGCCCACAATACGAGCAGCCATTCGAGCGGCTTCCGAACGCGGTGCAGGTACTGGACGAGGCGTCGAAGGATTAGCGTCTCCCTCGACGGGACCATCTTGTCTCCGTCGCGGTCCTGAATGCTCTGTTTGAGCGCCTTCAGGGTGCGGTCGGCGCGCCGGCGCCACCAGACGAAGACGGCGATCGGCAGGACCCAACGAACGGCGATCAGCGTCGCAGCGAGGGCCGACTGGCCGCGCGAGGCGCCGGGCTTCGCGAGCTCGAGCGCCCAGTGCCACGTCGCGACGAAGTGATAGTGCAAGACGAGGGTCACTTGGCGCCCCTCGCGAAGCACTTGATCGAGGCCGACGGGGCCGAAGCCGAGCACGGCGCTCCGTTTGGCAACCGATAGGTGGGTCAAGAGCTCGAGCCGGTCGTCGTTGAGCGCTACGGTCTCGGCGTAGAGGTGTTTGGCTCGCTCTTTTTGAAAAGTGTCCGCACGCGCGACGAGTGTTGCGCCGACCTTGCTCACCTCCTCACGCTTCTTGTCGGGAGCACTCCGGTCGACACCGTCGGGGACGCTGCTGAGGCGGTCCTCTCCGGGCAGTGGAACTGCGCTGTCCGTGCTCGAGTACGCGCTGGTAGCCTCCGCGAGCTCGTTCCGCGACTGAGTCAGCGCGTCGCGGATCCGCGTGTAGAGCTTGTCGGCGTCGGCGGGCTTCTTCTTCGGGTCATCGATGAGCTCGCGAACCTCGCGTTGGAGCTTGAGCAGGGTTTCCCCGCGCTTGGCCAGCTCGGCTTCGGCCTTGACCAGGGTCACTTCGTACTCGGCTTGCTGCTTCTCGATATCCAGCAGCCGCGCGTGCTCGATCTTCACTAGCCGCGCCGCCTCGGTTTTGGCGAGGCGCGCCTCTTCCAACACACGGTCACGGGCGTCGTCAGCCGCCTCGGCCTTCTGTTCCGCCGCGGTGAGCGCTTGCTTCGTGACGGCTTCGGCCTCGGCTTTCTGCCGCTCCGCGTGCTTGTCGAGCACCTGCGCGCGCTTCGTCTTGCCGAGCGAATAGAAGGAGAGGCGGGCGCGATCGAGCTCGACCCGCGCGTTCCAGCGCTCCGGATCGAGCTCCCGGAGCTCGTCGTAGTCGGGTTCCACCCCGGCGTCGGCGCCGCCATCTCCCGCGTCCACCGCGGTAGGCGCACCCTTTTTGGGTGCTTTGGGTTCGGGTTTCTTCGGCTCAGGTTTCTTCGGGGCACCGGCCTTCGGGGCGCCGGCCGTCGAGGCGCCGGCGTCCTCCGTCGACTCGCCCTCGGCGCGGTCGGCCCACTCGACAACCGCCCGAAGCCGTTCGGCTTCGACCCGCATGGCGTTTTCGTCCGTGATGTCGACGTCGAAAAGACTCGACGGCTCGACGCCCGTATCGAGCTTGCCAGCCAGCAAATCCCGAACCTGCTCGGCCGTCTTTCGGAGCTCGGCGAGGGTCGGGTCGGCGGCTTGCCCAGCCGGGGGAGCTTCGCTGTCGGCCGCGCCAGCATCCGTCGGTGCTGCGCCAGGGACCCCCGCATCGGCGCCAGCGGCAGCGACAGGAGCCACGACGAGGCAAAACGCCACAATCCCCAGCAAAACGAGGCGTTTTAGACCCAATTTTTCACCCCCAGCCCCTCCGGAGCGTAGCGTATCGCCACGGCGCACGCCGCAAGGGGCGAGGATCCCGAGGCAAAAAACCCTCGCCCGCAGCAATCGCTGAGGCGTTTTGAAGCATGACAGGTGCTTAGCCCAGAATCGCGCGGACAGTGATGAGAAAGGTCAACCAGCTTCACGACAGATGAGGCGCTACTGAGCAAGTTGCGCGCCGACATTGGGGCTCTCCGAACGGCCCCAAAAAAGCCGGCCGATTACCAGATCACAGACCGTACGGGGCTTGGGACGAAACCCCTGTCGGCTACGATACCACTCGGTTGTCGCCTGCAGACGACACCTCACACGCGTCTTACGAGTGGCAGCGCTCGAAACGCACGCCCAAGTCTCCTCGTCGGGACCATCCGGCGCGCCCCCAGAAGTGTCTGCGTGGCCGGCGGTATGATCGTTTGCCATGGCACGAAGAAGAGGCACCCGCAGGCTCGAGCGCGAGGACCCGTTGATTCTCCTCGTCGTCGCGGCGGGCGGCGGCAAGCCGCAAGACTTGAAGTCCGTCATCGGGATGGCGGACTACATCAATCACGCGATCCCCACGCGCGGCGAGCTCGAAGGGGCGTTTACCCGGCTGGGCGCCGCTGGTCTCGTGCGTCGACGCAAAGCGGGCTTCTACCCGACGCCGCGCGCTCTCGAGCTGTTCGACAAGACGATCGAAAACTGCGGGACGGGTTGGCTCCGGCGCTTGCACGGGCTCGCGGCCCTGGCGGACTGCCCGTGCTGCGGCGTTCGATTCGGCAAACCCTCTCGGCTGGTGGAGATCGACGCAAGCACCTACGAAGAAACGGTGGCCGCCTATCGAAAGGGTTCCGGCGACTGAATCCAGGGCTTGCGGCGGGCTGGTCGGCGGCCGATGATGTCCGACTCTGGCTCGGCACGACGCTGCGCCTTCTCACGAAACGGAAACGACGATGGGTGGACCGCCGGCTGGAGGAATGCCTCCGTGGATCAACGCGGAGATGCAGAAGGGTGTCGTCGCGCGGGATGGAGACATCTGGATTTCAGTACCCGTGAAGAGCGGTACGAACTGGATGATGAATGTCGTGCACCAGCTGTTGACCGGTGGTGACGCCAGCTTCGAGACGATTTACGGAGTAGTCCCGTGGCCAGAGCTCACCGAGCGGCCGGGACAGCCGGTGAGCGAGGTGCTCGACCGCATCGAGGCGATGCCGAAGGACAAAAGGCGGGCGTTCAAGACGCACTCGGCGCCGCCGGACGCACCGTTCATCAAAGCGGGCACCGGTAAGGACGTGAAGTACGTGGTGATGTGCCGGAACCCCGAGGAGGCGCTCGTCTCGTTCAAAGTTTTTCTCGAACGGCACACCGACGAGTTTCAAGAGATGTGGCAGGTGCCGAAGGGCGCGCTCACGCGACCGGATTTTCCGACGTTCTATCGTGAGGTCGTGGAGGCGAAGGAGATGCAAGGCATGTTCTTCGGGTTCCTCGCTTCGTGGTGGGCGCTTCGCAACGAGCCGAACGTGCTCCTGCTCCACTTCGCTGACATGGTGAAGGACTTGCCCGGTGGCACGAAGAAAATCGCCAGCTTTTTGGGCATCGAGCCGAGCGACGACGAGTGGAGCAAGATCTTGGAGCACTCGACCTTCAAGTGGATGAAAGCGAACGAGTCGAAGTTCGAGTCGCATCCGCACGTTTCGGTGCGACTGCTCGAGCCCGGGGCGATGATCCGCAAAGGCAAGGCCGGCGCGGCGAAGGAGGACGGCATGACCGCCGAGATTTCGCGGGACTTGCGCGCTTTCGGCTCGAAGATCCTCACCGATGAAGCGGCGATGAAGTGGCTGTACGAGGGCGGGTCGGTCTAACGAAGTGCTCGCCGGCGTGAAGAGTCGGAGCGGTCGGCGTGCACTCGTCGTGCTGGCGGCGTTGACCGGCGGCGTGGTGGTGGGGGCGTGCGCACGGGAGCCGGAGCCGCATCGCTATCCCCCTGCCCCACCGCCGCAGCAGTATCCGCCGGCAACGCCCGCTCTGCCTCCACCGCCAGCGACCGCGGCACCGCCTGCGGGTGGTAACCCTCTCCAAGCTTGGGGAACGTGGCTCGGGCAAGTGCTGGGCACGGGGCCACCCTCTCCGGGCTCGGCGCCGCCCGCTGGAACCGCGCCGCCCGCTGGAACCGCACCGCCCGCTGGAACCGCACCGACGTCTCCGCCGTTTTTTCCGTTTCCGATACCGACGTCGATCCCGACGTCATGGTTGCCGTTTCCCACCGCGCCTCCAGCTTCGCCGCCGGCCGCATCCCCACCCGCCGCGCCACCAGCACCCGCGCCTCCGCAGCCCGTGCCCTCGGGCATCTCGCCGCGCGCGCTCGATTTGGCGAACACGTTAAACGCCTACCGCATCGACATGGGGCTTCGGCCGGTGCCCGTGTCGCCACTCTTGACCTTGGTGGCAGAAACGCACGCGCGCGATCTGGCGAGCAACCCCATGCCGCCGCAGTGCAACGGTCACAGCTGGAGCAGCACGGGCAACTGGTCGCCGTGTTGTTACACCCCGGATCACAAGCAGTCCAAGTGCATGTGGGTCAAACCACGGGAGATCGCGCGGTTCGACGCGACGGGCTACGAGATTTCGATTGGGCAGCCGGGGGTGAATACCGGATACGTGCTCGACTCTCGAAAGGCGCTGGATCTCTGGAAGAGCAGTCCGGCGCACCACGACGTGATCCTCAACCGAGGGCAGTGGGCCGAGGACGAGTTTTTGGCGATGGGCGCGGGCATCATCGACAGTCACGCCTGTGTCTGGTTCGCCGAGAAACGGGATCCGACGGCGCGTTGAATGCGTTCATGACTCTGCTCTGGCGTGGGCACGACGGAACGTGCAATGCGTGCTTCACCCGTGGGCATCTCGGGGTGGTCACGCTGTCGGCGGCGTTGAATGCTGCGGCGTGCTCCGACGGGCGTATCGACCATTCGCCCGCGGGGCCCGCGCTAGCGGAGGGCGCAGAGTTGGCGGTCGCGACCGACGCGGTTCGTGTGGCAGCGGGAGAAGAAGTACTCGCTTGGTGCCAATCGTTCGTGCTCGACAACGATTCTTGGCTGTTTATCGACGGCGTCGAGCTCGAGACTACCGCGGGCGTGCACCACTCCGATTGGTTCGTGGTCGCGGAGAAGGAATTTGCGGGACCTACGGGCACCGGTGACTGCGAGCACTTCGGTTTTGGATTCAGCCTCGACCGCGAAGGTCTCACGGCTCCGGTGTTCTCTCAGTCGACGCAAGCTCGACGGGAAACGGTGTCGTTCGCTCCGCGAACGGCGTTTCCCGTGGCACCGCGATCGAAGCTCTTGGTGTCGTATCACTTGCTCAACACCAGCGCGGAGGCGCTCGATGTCTCCATCGAGGCGCGATTCCAGACGGTGCGAGAAGAAGACGTGGAGATCCGCCTGAGCGTTGGCGGGGGTTTACTGGGTTTGCTGGCGCTGCCCCCACGGTCGCGGTCGCGCTTCAGCGCAGACTGCTGGTTCGCCGAGCCGGCGCACTACCGGATCTTCACGGTGTTGCCGCACTATCATCAGTACGGCACGGGCTTCGAGTTGAAGACGCTCGGTGGACGGAAACACTTGCAGACGATTTGGCGTGGCGAAGGTGCCGCCGGCGACTCGTTGAGCGACACGCTCACCACACCGTTCGAGCTCGCCGGCGCCGA
>JAJDAH010000446.1 GCA_029261965.1 Polyangiaceae bacterium | reverse complement strand
GATCGCGTCGAGCTCGGGCCCGAGCGTTCGCTTCCACCGCCGCTGGTCGAGCTTGACCCGGCTCTTCGGTATTTCCCACGTATCCCGCACCTGGCGGTCGAGCCGCGTCTGCTCCTTGTATCCATGCTTGGCCGGCCGCGCCGCCGCGATCAACCGTTTCGCCGTCTGCGTCGACACGGGAAGCTCGACCTTGCCCGAGCCCTTTACTTCGAGCCCGAGCGTGTCGGCAGCCACCTTGCGCCGCACGGCGAAAGTGCCCCGCGAATCGATGGTGCGGAGAAGTCGTTCGATGTCGCTCTTGGCCATCGCGGGATTCCTGCGCGAATACGCCAATTACGAACGAGGGTCCACTGGACGACTGATCATCCCACGCGTTGCCCCAGCGACGCCACGCGATCGCTTCTGCTTCACCGCGGTGAGCGCCCCGCTTCTTCCAGATCTCGAGCAGTGGAACGCGTCGGCATCGAGCAAGGGCGCGCGACGACGAGTGCCGGCCACGGCTAGTCGTCGGGTCGTTCAACCGCAAAAAACTCCAACACGGACTCCACGTCCTCCGTCGGAGGAACGCCAAAAGCATCCGCGAGCTCGCGCCGCGAAATATCGCCCTTGGAATAGAGAACGGCAGCCACCGTGTCCCGAGGACCGCGAAAGCAATGGACGCGCTAGGTGAGTACGTCTTTCCGGTGGGACGGCGACGAGTGGGAAGAAGTCGATGCCCTCTGGGTCCTCGGCAATCTGCCACTTCGACTCGGTACCGATTTTTCGTGGCCTTTTGCCGCTCTTGAACCCTGCGACCATCGCGCTCAGGATGTCGGCTCCGGCTACGGTAGTAGCGGCGGAAGGACTCGGGGAGGAAAACGTCGTGGAAGGGGACCAGAGCATTGCCGGCAGTATCGGTGACGGCAGCATCGGCGTGCTTCAGCCCTCTTGCGCCAAGCGCGCAAACCTCGACATCGCGCTCGGCCTCCAGCTCTGGTGGTGCGAACGATTCACGAAACTCGGGCGGCAAGCGCTGTCGACCTTGATGAAGTTCAAGCGCCCCGACGGCTCCGACATGATCTCCACCGAAGTACCCGACCGCGGCGACGAGCTGGTAGCAGAGGTACTGCGGAGCACGGTGGGAATGAGGTGGGCGCTGTCCTCGCGCTTCGTTCCCGACGGCGCGCGTTCCGAACTTTCTGCGCGGCTTTTCGAGAAACGCGAGTCGACGTCGCACCGGCTCGGCGAATGGAAGCTTGCCGGAGAGTCGGTGGAGCTTCCAGCGCAGGCATTCGAGGTGTTGGTAGGTACCGGATTGAAGATTGGAATCGACAAAAAGGACGCAACCTGGGCATTGACGTAGTTCTCTTGGCCCATCGCCCGGAGGCGCTTGGCCATTCGCTCCGCGTAACAGTGCTTGCAGCCGGGGCTGATCTTCGTGCAGCCAGTCACCGGATTCCACGTGGACTCGGTCCATTCGATTCCGGAGCCCTTTGCCATTAGCGCATGTCCCTGAGCAGGTACTTCGCGATGCGAAGCGCAATGTCCTTACCGCGGTCGTTCGCCGCAAGATGCCGGGAGAGAACCTCGAGCTTCGCGGACGTCCAATCCCCACCGAAACGGTGCGCCTTTGCGTCGCGGTCGTCAGCGTCAGTCATGGGACCGCGCGCAGACATTCGGCTTTGGGCCCCACCCCCGGCTCGCCCGCGGACGTTTGGCCACCATGCCAAACCTCGATCCGACCCGCGGACGTTTGGCCACCATGCCAACCCTCGAACCGACGCGCGGACGTTTGGCCACCATGCCAACCCTCGATCCGACCCGCGGACATTTGGCCACCATGCCAACCCTCGACCGGACCCACGGACATTTGGCCACCGTGCCGGGCCGGTGTCCAACACGCAGACGTTTGGCCAAGTCGCCCCATCCCCTCGTTGTTTCCGCTCCTCTTGCTTGCATGCGCTCTTCCTCCGGTGGCGCCCAGCCGAAGCCGGTGCCGGCGAAAGCTCATCGGACCAACACCAAACGCGAAACCGCGCAACATCAAGATCCACCCCAAGCGCGCCAAAGCACGCAGCGCGCAGGCTCTATTGGTAATGCGCCCAGCACAAAGCGCAACCACAGGTCAGACAAACAATGTCAGCCTCAGAAGCTGCCACTACACACCAGCAGTCACCGCCGCAACCAACGCATCCAAATTATCCGACGCCAGAGCGCGCGCGGGAGAGTGCTCTTTCAAGTCCGCTTCTCGAGCTCGTCGAGCCGCTGCTCCACGCTCCCGATCCGCGCCTCGTGACTCTCGTATCGCCCTACCCAGTCGGTGTAGCTCCGAGTCGTCACCTCGATGAGCCGGTCCAGCCGTGCGGTCGTCGCCTCGGCGAGCCGGTCCAGCCGTGCGTTCGTCTCCTCGGCGAGCCGGTCGAGCCGCTCGTTCGTCACGACCTGGCCTGCAGCGAGGCCCTTCGTCACGTCGGTGAGCAAATCGAGCCGGTGATTCGTCTCCCCAGCGAACCGCTCGAGCCGGTCGAGCCGCTCGTTGGATGATTCCACCGTTTCGGCGAGCCGGTCGAGTCGCACGTTCGTCTCGTTTTGGCCAGTGGCCAGCTTGTCGAGCCGCTGGTTCACGCCGTCGAGCTGGCCGTACACATCCTGAAACAGGGCCGAGCCCGTTTCGATTCGCGCCTCGATGCGCTCCAGTCTTTCGTCGTCCTTGTCGGTCACCGGTGGCCTCCTTCGAGCTTAGCGTCGTCGCCGGAGCGCGCACGCCTTCGATGAAGTCGGGCTAGCAGCAGGATTCGTGCCGGCATGGCGCTTCGGAAAAATGGGCGAACCGTGCCCGAGCGTCGGGTGGCGGCCATGGCATCGCCGGCGGCCGCCACCCCTCTCGACCAAGCGCGCACCTCGACGGTTCCCAAGCCAGCGTGGTGGGGCGCGGCCCGAGCCGGCTACCACCCAGCGGTCCGCGCGAGCCAACCCGTTCGATGCTGATTTGCCGTTCAGAGATCAGGGTCGTCCCCAACCACGACGCCTACTCAGCCGCCGCCGCCCAGAGCTCGATCCGCGCGCGCTCATGGACTCCTCAAATTATCCGACGCATCCGAATCCACACCCTCGAGCCGGTCGAGCCGCACGTTCGTCTCGGTTTGGCCACTGGCCAGTTTGCCGAGCCGCTGGTTCACGCCGTCTTGCGACCTCACTTCGAGCGCATCATCGCCTCGAGCTCCACGGCGCTCACGAAGAGTCTGTTCGGATGGCCGGGCAGGGGTCGAAAGGACCAACGCCCGTAGAAGCTCTTCGCCGCCTCGTTCACCGCATCGATGATGACTGCCACGAACGAGAACGTTTTGCCTGCCTCGTAGCAGTCGCGTAGTGCTTGCGCGAGTAACAGAGTGCCGAGACCGTCGCCTTGATACCGTCGATCGACGCCAAGCCACGTCAGGACGGCAGCGGGCAGCACTCGTTTGGGCAGCTTGCGCGCGAGGTCGTCCGGGAGATCGGTGAAGTCGATCTGTCCGATCGCCAGCGTGTAAAAGCCGGCGATGGTGCCGTCGTTCGTCGACAGCGACCCTCGTCGTCGAAAGGTGCTTCTTCTGATTCTGCAACGCGTAGCGCTGCAGCCACGTGTCGACGGAGGCTTCGCCCGACTCGAACTTCCGGCGACGATGGTGACGTGCCAGTGTCGCGAAGCGATGCCCCTCCGGCAGAGGTTCGTTCACTCGAGGCTCTGCATCAAACGCCCGAGTCGCTTCTGACGCGAGGTGAGCTTCGCCGGCTCGTGCAACGCCTGCCAGAAGGCGAGCTGCTCCGGCGGCGTCATCCCCACGATGTGGCTCTCGGCCTGCTCGACCTGCTCACGGGCTTGGGCGACGATGACGGAGCGCACGTAGTCGCTGGTCGTGATGCCGCGCAGCTTCGCCGCGCGAACGATCAAGTCCTTCGCTTTCGGGGGAAGGCGAACCATCAGGGTTGCCGTAGGAGCCTCGCGCGTCATGCCTTCAGTGTGTTGCGGGTCGCAATACGGTCAAGGGGAATCGTCGCTTCCTCGACTTTGCGCGTCATGCGAAACATGCCCATGGTGCGTCGCTCGGGCTAACTCGCGTCCAAGGGTGGGAGGGCAGCGCTGCTCACCGGCCGAGAGGTCTCTGCATGGCGCCTCAGCGTGTGGCCCAACTGAGGCAGCTTGCTTCGGTGCGGTTCGGGAGGCTCCGCCGAGCGCACGCGGCAGAGCTCTCTTTCAAGTCCGCTTCTCGAGCTCGTCGAGCCGCTGCTCCACGCTCCCGATCCGCGCCTCGTGGCTATCGTACCGCCCCGCCCAGTCGGTGTAGCTCCGGGTCGTCACCTCGATGAGCCGGTCGAGCCGTGCGGTCGTCGCCTCGGCGAGCCGGTCCAGCCGTGCGTTCGTCTCCTCGGCGAACCGGTCCAACCGCTCGTTCGTCACGACCTGACCTGCAGCGAGGCCCTTCGTCACGTCGGTCAGTAGCTCGAGCTGGTACTTGGTCGCAGCCTGCTCCGCAGTGTGTTGCTTGCTCTGGGCAGTCAGCTCGTCGAGTCGCTGGTTCACGCCGTCGAGCTGGCCGTACACATCCTGAAACAGCGCCGAGCCCGTTTCGATTCGCGCCTCGATGCGCTCCAGTCTTTCGTCGTCCTTGTCGGTCACGGGTGGCCTCGTTCGAGCTTAGCGTCAGCGCGGGCACGCGCACGCCTTCGATGAAGTCGAGCTAGCAGCAGGATTCGTGCCGTCATGGTGCTTCGGAAAAATGGGCGAACCGTGCTCGAGCGTCAGGTGGCGGCCATGGCATCGCCGGCGGCCGCCACCCGACGATTTCCGCCCGCTCCCCCCGACTATCTCGAGCCCAAATAGCGGCCCGGTAGCATCTCCGACCACTCGAACCGCCGCTCATGCGCCGCGTCCTGTGCCTCGGCCAATCGATCCATCGCATCGTTCACGAGCCCGTCGACAAAGTCGTTACCCGGCTCCCCCGAGTGGCCCTTCACGTGCTGCCAGCTCGGCCGGTACCTCTGATTGAGCTCGTCGAGCTCTTTGATGAGATCGACGTTCATCAACTCGCCGCCCTTGCGCCGGTAGCCACGCGCACGCCAATCGTCCATCCATGCGGTGCAGGCCTTGATGACGTAGCGGCTGTCGCTGCGGATGAGGACCGAGGGGTTGCCCTTGACTGCCCTGAGTGCCTCGATGGCCGCCATCAACTCCATGCGCTGACTCGTCGTCGCCGAAACGGCATCCGCGCGAGCCAGCGCCCGCCGACTCGAAGTGTGAATCAGCACGAACGCCCACGCCCCAACGTCGCCGTTCTTCATCCGACATCCCCCGTCCGTATACGCCACCACGTCGACCACGCCCCGCGATCTACCTTTCCCCAGAAACCGCCCACAACGTCTTCACCCTCCCTGGCGCCAACGGCAACACCGATTCACTACCGTCCTCATCTTCGCCTTCCACCCCCGACCCCCCCCCCGACCGCCGCGCCCCAAAATACGCGGCTACGGGTTGAGTGTCGGCGTCAGGGTGCTCTTGTAGTGCTGTTCCAGCTCGCGTGCATCGGCACCATCCGAGGCAGTTCGGTAGCAGAAAGAGCATCGGTCGAGCATGTACTGGCGACACGCCGCCTTCGCGTCGCGGGGGTGAGTGATTCGCTCCTTCGGGACGAACTGAACCCGGTCAAGGAACAGATACTGCGCGAACATGTTGACGATCTGACCGGAAGCGTGATCCGCGAGTCGCCTGCGCAGAGAACCTTTGCCATTTCGGCCCGCCATACCGACGTAAATGACCTCGTCGAGATCATAGATGACGTAGACGCCGGGCCGGTCGGGAACGCTCGCCCAATCAACGCGATCGAATCTGGTCCGAGTCGAGAGGGTTCCCGCGCTGTTCGTCATCGGCCTCGCATTCTACGCTCGAGGCACGCGCGGTGCGCACTACCGCTTCGTCGGAAAGAACATCCACCGTACCGGCAGAGGCGGGCCCATCGACTTCGGTGGGGGGTACTGTCACCCGATGCCACGCGGTTCATCTGGATCGCCAAGCTCAGCGCTTCCAACGGCACGCACCTTTGGAGTACCGACTTCCAGACGGACGGGGCTGGGTCCACCGTCGCCGTTGGTCCTGCGGAACGACGTGTTCCTTGCGTCGTTGCACTCCGGCACCGCCAACTACGGAGGATCGCCCTTTTCCACAACGGGGGCAGGAGACCTCGACTTCGACGTCGTTAAACTCGACTCGGGCGGCAACCACCAGTGGAGCAACTCGTTCGGCGACGCGAACGACCAAGTCGCCGGTAGCATCGCGACAGACAGCGCCGGCAACGTCTACATCAGCTGCGGCTACACCGGCACGATCGACTTCGGAGGCGGTGCGTTGCCCACATCCACCGGCAACGGAGCGTGCATCGCGAAACTTTCGCCGACTGGCGGGCACGAGTGGACCCGTGGGTTCCCGCACGCGGATTCGGCTGGCACGACTGACCCCGGTACCCTAGTCCTCGAAGGCACCAGGCTCATGGTCGGCGGACACGTAAGCGGTGTGACGAACTTCGGGACAAACATGCTCTCCTCGCCGGGGAATGAAGACGTACTGTTGGCAGCATTCGACTCGGCTAGCGGCGATCCACTCTGGGCCGCCGTCTTCGGCGACAGCGCACATCAGCGAGCACGGGGAATCGCAACGCGAGGAGACGACCCGTTCGTCACAGGGCACTTCGATGGTCGCTCGACTTCGGTGACGGTCCGCTGCAAAACATGGGAGCAGGCACGGACATCTTCATGGGAAAGTTGTTCACGGGTAATCCCTGAGGGACAGCCCGCTTGAGGCGGTGAGCCTTTGTTGGACGAAGCAGCGTGGCGATCTGGCTTCTCGGGATTCATAGGTCCGGTGAGTCCCATCCATCGGCCGTAACGTTGACGAATCAGAGTGGATCCGCCACCGTTCGCTCATGAGGGTGGCTAAGTGGTGCGCGCTCCTAACCGCCTGCGCCTGGATAGGTTCCGGGTGTGGCAACTCGAGCGGGGGCCGCTGTGTAGCCAACGAGCAGCGAAGCTGCGGGTGCCCGGACGGCAGTCAGGGCTTTCAGACGTGCACCCCCGAGGGCAAGGCGTTCAACGAATGCACGTGCGCGGGCCCCGACGGCGGCAGCGGCGGAGCCGCGGGTTCGACTGGCAGCGGTGGCGTAGGTGGGGAGTCGGGAGGCGGCGGCGCTGGCGGCCCGTTCGATGGAGGTGCTGGCGCCCCACCGGACGGCGGCTCACGCGACGGGGCGGGTGGGGACGGCGCAATCCAAACCGATGGGAGCCCTGACGCGACTCCCTGCACCTCCACGGATACAGACGGCGACGGAGTTGCCGATACGCTCGAGCTCACAACGGATAGCGACGGCGACGGACTCGTCGATTTCGCTGATCCGGACAGTGACGACGACGGAATACCCGACTCCGTGGAGGCAGGCCTCGGGAGGTCGATGCCTTGTGACGCTCTCGTCGACTCCGACAACGACGGTGCACCGGATCTCCGTGATCTGGACAGTGACGATGACTGGGTGCTCGACGAGGACGAATCGAGTGGGTGCCGCCTCCTCGGAGACTGTGACGCCAGCGGGGTGGCCGATATCATCGAAGTGGCAGCCGGCTCCGATCCAACGAGCGCATCGAGCGAGCCCGCGACTCCGGAGGACTTTGTCGTCGTACCTTTCGGAGAACCATCGCAAACAACAGACCTGAGGCTGTCGTCTGCGTTCGACGCGATGGACGTTTACGTGCTCTTGGACACGACGACATCGATGCAGCCAGCCATCGACAATCTGCGTGCTGAGCTGAGCAATATCGTGAGGCGAATCGTCCGCGGCGACTCGGCCCCGACACCAGCAATCCCTTCCATTCCCCGCGCGTGGTTCGGACTGGGCGATTTCAACGACGTCCCCTGGTCTCCTTGGGGAACGGCGGGGGATCGCATCTATGGCTTTCGTTTCGACCTTGGCGGAACTGGCAACCTCACGTACGGAAACGTCTCTGAGCCTGTCGACAACGCAGGAACCCCAACGCCGCCGTCGGCAGTGAGTTCCATTCTCGCAGCGCTCGGTGCCTCAGGAGGCGGCGACGCCCCCGAAGCCATGACGCAGGCATTGTGGCTTGCGTCCACGAACCAAGACTACCGCGCAGTCGGAGGCGGAGAGCCATGGCCACCGAACGATCCTCCAGGCAGCGGAATCTTCGATGCTTCGGAGTGGAGAAAGAACTGTGCTGATCCCACACGCATCGGCCGCGCGTGCTTTCGTCCGTCGGTGCTGCCGGTCTTCGTCGTCATCACCGACGCCGGGACTCACAATGGGCCCACGCCAGCATTCGACTATCAGCCGCCTCCGATAGGAAACGTGAACGGCACGAAGACGTACGTCGAAGTTCTCGCCAACGTCAACGCGATCGGAGCCAAGGTCTTGGGCGTGCCCGTGAACACGGGAACGCCCGGGCAAGCGCGAAATGATCTCGTCCAAGTTGCCCGCGATACTGGGGCCCTCTATTTCGACTCAGTGGCCGCGGGGGAAGTGGAGCTGGTGGGGCCTGAAGCCGCCTCCGGCGCAATTGGAACGGAAGTCGTTCGACTTGTGGGTCTGCTCGAGAGCGCAGGCGTGAGGTCCGTCACGACGACCACGACTAGCTACTCGTGTACCGGAGGAGTGGACTGTACGGGCTGTACGGGCGATGGGGTCCCCGACCCCGCCTTCAGCAACTTCATCGATCCGGGCACTTCTCAACCATTCGATGCGAGCCAGCTGATCGAGTCGGTCACCACGGTCGACACAACTCCTTCCCTCTACAACGGGCGTGACGCTTCGATGTTTTTCGGTGTTCGTGGCGGCGTGACGCTCACATTCCGCATAGCCACTCGAAACAACGTCTTTTCCGCGGACACGCTCCGTGTCGCCCGCGTTCTCATCGATGCGCATACACCGGACGGGCATGGCTTGGGCGGAAGCTCGGGGAGCCGGACTCTGTCGCTCATTCTCCCACGCTCTCGCTCCCTTCCGTGATGGTCGACACATAGCGGGCTCGATAATCGTCGGCCCCGTCGACCGAGGCTTCCCTCGCGCATCTATCCTCCCCCGAGTCCCTCGCGCGCCACGAGCTCCACCCACGCGCGCGTGCCCATCGCGATTCGATCCGCCGCCTCGCTGATCGGCTGCTTCGGCACCACGTCGCGCACGCGCTCGTCCGTCTCCCGATACCGCGGTCGCCCAAAGGATGGCGCTGTCGGTTCCCATCTTCGTGCTCGCTGCGGCGGTTGTCGCTCCTCTCTCGGAAACAGGCGTGGCGGGCGGTTTCCCAAGTACAATGGCACCGGGGTCGGGGGCGTGATTCCAATCAGAGCACGATGACGGAGTGGTACGTTCGAGGCCCCGACGGAAACGTCGTCGGTCCAGTAAGCGAAGGCACACTTCGACGCGGTATCGAAACCGGGCGAATCCCCGCCGAGGCGCTCATTCGGCGGGTCGGCGAGCGGGAGTGGGGGCCGCTCGCAGGGTTCGGCGAGAGGGCGGGTCGAGAGGACAGCGGTCCGGCTCGCTCTGCCCAGCGAGCCATGGCGCTTTACGCCGGCCTGGGCCTTGCTGCCATCGGAACGGCAGTCGGTGCTTTCGCCATTGGGCGCGCCACGGCGCCTTCGGCATCATCGGGCACAGCCGCGCTACCCGCGCCTTCGGGCTCCGCGGGCGCCGATGCAGTGCGGCAGTGCGCGAGCAATGACTCTTGCACACTGTTCGGCAAACAGGGCACGTGTATCGGCGGAGTCTGCGTGCTCGACGGGCCGCATTGCTCGCGCGATGCCGACTGCGACGATCACGAGCCGTGCACGGATCAGCGCTGCGACGAGGGGAGCTGCTTCATCTCGGAAGCGAGCGGCGTGTGCACAGCCGACAGCGACGGGGACGGTCTCTGTCTGCACGGCTACTGTGAGCGATCCGGAAGTGGCACCTGCGCAGATGGCGACTGCTCGGCGCCTGCGAACCCCTGCCGGGCGGCATTCTGCGAAAGCGGCTCTTGCTCCTCCCAACCAGCGGCTGACGGAACCGAATGCGTCAGGCAAACTGGCATTCCAGGGACGTGCACCGCCGGTCGGTGTACGTCGGACGACATCGACCTACTGCCACACAAGGAGTGCAAGTTTGCACTTCCGGCGCAGCTGCCGTGTCCAGCCCGTCCGTACGAAGGACTCGCTGAAGTTCTCATTGAGCGATGAGGAACGACGCGACGCCGAGAAGACGCTCGAGGAGCGCATCAGCGATCAACTCCGCTACGACATGGCGGTTCGGCTGGTTGGGATGCCTACGGGGGGCTACAACATCGTCGCGTACAACCGTCGTACGCGCGATGAGGTTCGCGGCCTTTGCGACCCCTCCTTCGTCGCATTTCAAGCCGCTTACTACACGTACCAGACGGGCTGGAAGTCGCGTGCTCTGCACATCTGGATTGCTCCTCGAGAGGAAGGCTGGAGCATCCGGACGGAGGGCTCACGCCAAGCGAAGGACTTCGGTGTGGCGTCGTCGGGGCGACTCGGGGCGCTGCTGGGCGTCGTAAATGTGAAGGGATTTCGGAAGGAGCTCGAAAAACACTTCGTGCGGCTGACGCCGAGCGGTACGGCGATCCGCGCTCTACCGGTCGAGGCTGGTGGACAGACGCAATAGGAACGCGGAGCCGAAGACTAAGGCCACCGCACGGTGCGGTCGGCCCAGTCGACGTGATCGACGCAGCCCGCGCGCGTCACGGATGCTCGGCCGCCGCCTCGATCGCCGCCTTCAGCTCGTCGAACGCCGTCTTCGTCGGCCCCAGCTTGGCGAGCGACGACAACGTGATCGACTTCTGCGTCGGAGCCCGTTCGTCGAGAACCCTCGTCGGCAGCACGAAAAACTCCCACTGGTCGACGTCCAGCGGATCGACCGTGGCCTTGTCCTGGTGAGCCTGCACCGCGAACACATACACGTTCGCAGATCTCGCGACCGTGTCGGCCAGAACGTTCGTCGCCGCGTCCCAGCCGCGTTTCGGCGCGATGTCGAAAGCAATGGTCGAGAGCCGATGCTGCTTCCAGCTCTGAAGGTACGCCGAGGTCTTCACCTCGATTTTCAGCCCGCCCGCGGTGACAACATCGCACGCATCCCACTCGGTCCGTACTCCACCTTCGCCGGCGACGGCCCTCGTGACGAGATACTCCGCGATGAGCCCGCGGAGCGCGTTGCCACAGATGTCCGAGCAGGCCCACCGCCAAAAGGAGAGCACGTCGAAGCCGATCCCGTTGCGCTGCCTTAATCTTGAGCCCAGTGCTCGTCGTGGTGTTGGCGATCAAGTTCACGACGGTTTGCACACTGATGAGTGGACGTCCCCGCCAGTTGTGCGTGATGTGCGAGAACATTCGATGCTCGATCTTGTTCCACTTGCTCGTACCCGGTGGGTAGTGAGCA
>JAJDAH010000445.1 GCA_029261965.1 Polyangiaceae bacterium | reverse complement strand
TACTTGCTCAACCGATGCTTGGCTCGGAGCTCGTCCTTCTTCGCGGCTTCGCGGGCGCGAACCAGATCGCGCAACGCTTCGTGCGCCGCATCGGGAACCCACACGGCGACGAGATCGCCACTGCGATACGAGCGAGCGAGCGAGCTTCTCCGCGTCGCGACGATCCGTCTTGATCCGCTCGCCCGGCTTGCTTGGAAGTCAGCCCTGCAGCTGAAGCCGAGATCGTTGTGCGGACCACGACTGACGACGACTACTGCCTCGTGGTGTTCATGATCCACTGGCACCGGGTGTCGGTCACCGGACTGCCGAGAAAGAAGCTGCCTGCTTCGTCCACCGTCTCTCGGCACACCTTGACGTAGGTGGCTCGTTGTCCGCATCCCTCGACACCCACGGTGGCCCTGTCAAGCCTGTGGTATCGGATCTGCGCGTGCGGGCAGTCGAGGTCAAACGGTGCCCTTTTTTTTACGGGATGCTCCGCCTTTGGCTTATCGGAAGAGCCGCAGCCGGCGCCTACGCATAGGAATGCAGCCATCGCGGCCGCAACAACGATGTCCACCCACTTCGTCATGGTCCGGAACTCTACCTGACCCGATCGCGTGGTTGTGACCCCGTCCCTCCACCCGCCAATAGACGACGTCGCGGTTGGTGGGTCGCCCCATAAGTAGTAGCCGTTTGCGGAACCCGAGCGAGCAGAGGCGTGACACGCAGGGTGGCGCGATCGAGCGAGCGGTTCTCAAACGAGCGGTTGGACGAAGCGGTTCGCGGCGGCGCCTATGGGGATCTCGTAGCAGAGTTGGTGGGCCTGAGGGCGCAGTTTGGCGCGAGGGTTGAGGGTTGGGAGGAGCATCGGGTGCGGAGCCGGAGGGCATAGCGTTGGCGAGCGTCGCCAGCGAAGCGTGAGGGGAGTGAACGCGGGTTGGGTGGCGTGTCGGCCGGCGCAGATGGGCGCACGACGACGAGCGAGTCGTCGCCGAACATCGAGGAGGTCGGCGGGACCCTGACGATCGAGAGCTCCCCCGATGAGGGGACCACGGTACGCGCTTCCTTTCCTGCCGCTGACGCCACTTGAGTGGCGGAGCCGCCAAAGAACCTACGTGGACCCAGATCTAGACGCGCGTGCGAAGCCGTAGCTGCTCGGGGACCCGCAATAGAGAACCACTCCAGGTGACGTCGCGATCCACGAGCTCGAGATTGGGTTTCCGACGCGCAAGGGCGCCGATAGCGACGCACCCCTCGAGTCGCGCCAAGTGTGCACCTGTACCGGTTCAGCGGGAACGCGACTCCTGGGTTGATGGTTCATTGGATGTTTAAGGCCGTCAAGGAAGGCGAAGGGGAAGCCGGCGGCGTGCTTGAGTGTACTGCCTGACGAGCGAGGGCGCGGCGGTCACGTGCAGCTTCGAGTCGCTCGTCGCGGCGCGCCCAAATCTCGTTCTCACGACCGGCGAGCTTGTCGGCGGGCGCCACGAAACCGATGGCGCTGTGCAAGCGCGCGGTGTTGTAGTGCTCGACAAAAGAGCCAACGAGGCGGCGTGCTTCCTTGAGCGTTGCGGGTGCCTTGGGTCGAATCGTCGTGACCTTCAGCGTCTTGTTGAACCGCTCGAACTTGCCGTTGGACTGCGGGTAGTACGGCGACGTCCTCACGTGCGTCATTCCGCAGATGCGGACGAACGAACGAAAGTCGCGCGAGATGAACTGCGGGCCGTTGTCCGAGATGATGCGCGGCTTCGCGTCCGGGAACTTCTCGCGAGCGCGTTGCAAGATCGTCTCGACGTCCTTCTCCTTCATGGACTCTCGGATTTCCCAGTGCACGATATAGCGGCTGTAGCCATCGAGCAACGCGCAGAAGTAGTAGAACGTGCCCGCGAGATTGATGTACGTGATGTCGACGTGCCAGTGCTCGTGCGGTGCCTTCGGCTGATGAAACCCGGTGCCCTTTTTCGACGGCTTGTGCTTCCACCGGTCGAGCAGGCCGGCGCGGCGAAGAACGCGGTAGACGCTCGACGGGCTCGCCGCCACGACGTCCTCGTCGAGCATCATGAACGCGAGACGGCGGTACCCATCGAGCGGGTGTTGGGCGTGATACGCGAGGATCGCCTTCACCTCGGTGCGCAGCAGCCAATGGTCTCGAGGGACCTTACCGTTGTGCTCGTTGGCCTTGCCGTAGCGGCCGCGCCACCGATAGAACTTCTGTGGAGCAATGCCGGCCCAGCCCAAAAGGCGCCGGACCGGCAGCTCCGTCTTCTCGGAAAGCGTTGTGATGAAGTCCACCACTTCGTCTCTCAGATCGTGCGGTGCCCAGGAGCCCTTCAGCTCTCCCCAAGCTTTTTTTTAGAGCGACGTATTCTTCGGTGACCTCGGCGATCACGCTTTCCTTCTTTGCGATCACCGCGTCCTTCTTCGCGATCTTCTCCTCGAGCTCGGTGAACTTCCGATCCACGCCGCCGTTGCTCCGACTACGCCCGTCCTGAAGCGAGGCTTCGAGGTTCTCCATCATCTGGCGCTGCCACGAGTAGAACAGGCTCGGCTGGATCTTGAACTCGTCGCAGATGTCCGACACCGGGACCTTGTCGACGAAGTGCTTGCGAAGAATGGATGCCTTTTTTTCGGCGGTATACCTGCGTCGTGATTCCTTGCTCATTTTCGACTCCGTTTCCCTCCATTATAGGAGAGGTGGCGGAGTCACGTTTCAACTGAGGCGGGACAGATCGACGGCCGTCCGCACGGCGCTGAGGAACGCGGTCGCCTCGTAGTAGGCCGGCGGTGCTGCACGCCGGTCACCGAGTACGGGGCCGCCGACCAGTTCCCGTCTCTGTTGCATATCGGATATAAGTTCATCAAGGCGCAGACGGTGGTAGCGGGATCGATGCAGTTCGTTTCCCAATGAGTTAAGGACGGACTCCCATTCGGGAGCGTCCAGACGGCAGCCGTCCGCAGGGCGTTCCAATGCGAGTGCATTGACGGTGCGAGCGACAAGCGTATCCGTCTTCGGAACACCGGGCACAGCGCCGATGCGGAAGCCGAGAGCGAGGAGTTGCCCCGTCGGCCCGATAGTCATGACCGGGCTCTTCACGCGCGTATCATGAATCATTTGGCACGTGTTGTAGCATCGCGTGCTCTCGATGCTCATCCGGTCGGGGGACTCCGCCAGGGCTGCGACAATCTGCGGACCTTGAACGATACGTCCCACGTCGCGCCCAAAAAGAGCCGCTCGGCCTCGCTGAATGAACGCATCGAGCACTCCCCGCGGTGCTCCGACCAACGGAGCACCACCTGGCACGACGGGGCGGCGCGAAGGGCAATCGAACCTTGGAAAAAGGCCCCCTCCGAATCTAGGGCAGCCCCCTGCACCATTGCCGCATGCGGTGCGGGAAACAGAAATCCGGTCCGAGGTAGCGAGGAGTCGAGGCGTGGACGCGAAGGCTCGCCGGGGTGGTGGCAGACGAGCAGA
>JAJDAH010000444.1 GCA_029261965.1 Polyangiaceae bacterium | reverse complement strand
ACTACACTCCTCCCTTTCGGGGTCGAGCGATTCGCCTCCCCGAAAGGAAACAGAGCCTGCAAGACCTGGGAGTCGACTTCGCCGCCCTGAAGCAAAAGCGGCTCCGGGAAGAAGACAGACTGATCCAAATGCTATCGTTCGGGAGATCCAATCAATGCCGGCGAAACCAGATCCTCGCCCACTTTGGTGCTCCGCTTCCCGGACCGAATTGCGGCATTTGCGACCTTTGTCTCGGTGACGGGCCAAACCTTCCCCTTGCCGACTCTCGCGGCGAGACGGCGATAGAATGCGCCAAGAGCAGTACTTGTCCTCCCCACGCTCACGGCGGAGATGCGAAAGAGCTTCGCCGCTCGATTCGACGATCGCCGGGATCTTGAGTTGAGTACCTTCCCGCCGGAAATCTTGTTCCCTGGCGAAAGCGTCAGCCAGGATGTGAAGTGCTTCGGGGTCGGCCAGCGGCTCATGTCGTCACCACATTCGCCGATGAGCTTCAGCGCGCTGTACGGTCCGAGTCCGTGGATTTGCGTCAGGTCCAGACCAACGAGCACGTAGAGGGCTGTCCGCACGTCGAACTTCGGTTCGTTCTTCTGGCGCTTCTTCGACCGTGAACGTGGCAACGGTTCTTCCGGCTCGTGCGTGTCGGTGTTGAGGTCAGCCAACGCGTGTTCGATCACAACGTCGCAACTCGTGATCTTTGCCTGGTAGACGTCGTAGAGTTCTAGCGCTTGCTGCAAAGCGAAGACATGCTCGGCACGATAGTTGCCGGTAAGGGCCTGGCAGATTGTCGCCACCGAGGCTCTGCAGCGGTCGTCACGATGAGTCACCAAGACGTCCGGGCGCTGTTCTCCGTTTACGATCGCACGGATAATCCGCATCCCCGTAACGCCCGTGATGTCGCTGACGACGTGATGAAGCTGGACGTTCATCTGCATGAGCGCCTTTTGCATGTGCTGGATGTGCGACGCCGCGTACTCGACCAACCTATCTCGATGACGAAGGTAAGCGCGGAGTGCAGCGATGCCTTCACGAGGTCGAAAGCTGCCGCGAAGAAGTCCGTGCTCGTGAAGCTGCTGAATCCACTGTGCGTCCTTAACGTCCGTCTTTCGTCCCGGTACATTTTTTACAGTGCGAGCGTTGACCAGCAGCACCTCGAATCCACGGGACTCCAAAATCTCGAAGACTGGGACCCAATAGATCCCAGTGGACTCCATCGCGATTGTCGTGATAGCGCGCTCCGCGAGCCAGTCCGCGAGTCGATGGAGATCACCGGTGAAGCTCTGGAATGATCGAACTGGTTGCTCGTCACACTCCTGCGGTACGGCAACAACGTGGAACGTCGAGCCGATATCGATACCCGCAGCGTGACGGTGGACCGTCGGTAGTCCAGGGCCTCGATCTTTGACGGGGGTCACTCTCTTTTTTCGCGCCATACCTTCTCCTTCGGTGAAAGCGTCCGAGAGAGCGGGATTGCGGATCGTTCAATTTCCTAAACGGGATCGCCAGAGGCGTCACCACTTGCAAGTCCGCAGCAGTCCCTGGGTCAGGTTTTTTTACGGGCTTCGTGCGCACCAAAAAGTATGCGACCTCTCCCTCCCGGACATCTCAAGGCATACCGCATCACGAGTTTCTCTCTCAACAGGTGGTCGGCGCTCTGCGCCGGCCGGATCGTTTTTTTGGACTTCGATGACCTTCCCCGCCTGCACGAGCTTCTGTTGGAGTCGGGCGACCTGCTTGCGAAGGCGAACGACCTCCGGGTTAGGACCAGGTTTGCGCTTTCTGCCTCGTTGTTTCGGCTCGAGGGCGTTCAGCTCACCCGACGTCGCCTGCCTGCGCCAAGTGTCGATGTGGGAGGAGTACAAGCCGTGTCGGCGAAGGTACGCTCCTCGCTCCCCCTTCGGGGTCGCTTCGTACTCCCGAAGGAACTGCAGCTTCTTCGCTGCGGTGAAACGCCGTCGCTTGGCCTTCTCCAAAACCTCGGGATCGGCAGTCGCCTTCCCATTCTCTGTCGTCAACATGCAAGAGACACCTTCTCGCCCTTGTCAGTAATTACGAAGTTTTCTGATGTCTCACGCACGTTGGCACAGAGGGAGCGTCCAAGGTTGCTAGGCGACGTAGTAGTGCGGACTCGCTGGTGCGGGCGCTGAGGTTTCGTGGTGGGTGACGTGCGTCCGCCTTTGTGAGCTGGAGGCGAGCGGCATGAGCGGCATTTACGCGCGACATGAGGTTTTCACCACGGAGGGCCTTCCGCAATGGGTTTTGAGCCGGTTCTGGAAGTCAGCCCGACGCGAAGAAATAGTCCCAAACCGGGATCCAGCCGATCAACAGCCACACGCGCCAGTGATTGAAGGTCGCACCCGCGCCGAGCCTCGCGTAATGGGTCCGTGCGCACGCCAGGACTGGAGTATTGAGTCTAACCGTGACAGAAAATTCTCGAAGGACGTGTTGTCCGTCATCCGTCTTGTACTGGTCTGGCGGAACATCCCGTTCGTCATGCAGCATAAGACCTAGCTGTGCGAAGGTAGCGCGCAGCTCGCGCTCCGCATCGGGGCTAAGCTGTGAGGCAAATGCAGTCGGGAGGATAAACTCCGAGGGGTCCTCTAAGTTCTCTGGATACTTCTCAAAAACGGGGCGTACGAGTGCCGAGCTATCTTCAAGGAGCTGCTGCCGTCCGTAAAACAACCACGAGCCGACCTGCGCCAGGGCGAAGACTGACAGCAGAATCACGACGCGGCGATGCTTTGAGGTCGAGCGTTCGGACGGGCCCGAAGACATTGGTAGATCCTGCCTCCCTACTCTTGTTCTCGCAACGGGCGAAAGGCAGGGCCCCTCAAATCTTCCGCCCAAACCCGCCGGGTTCCAAGTCGCATAAGGTCTCTTAAGGGTCAATTGGGTCAACATCGACGGTGCCATCGAGGGAAGAACCCGCAAGGGGTTTACCTGGCGCGTTTACGGTGGCCGTGCCACAGGTCACGAAGGTACGAAGCACGGCTACCTCAGCGTGATGCTCGGGTCTGCCTACGATATCTGGGACTGAACCGTCGTCCGTAGAAAGTGGATCGGGCAGAAAGAGCGAGCGCTTCTCCAAGCACCCGCGAAGACGGTGACAATGCCGATGGTCACCGAGGGTCTCGACCCGCGCCGCGAGGCCGCGAAGACGGTGACAATGCCGATGGTCACCGAGGGCACCGACCCGCGCCGCGAGGCCGCGAAGACGAACGCTGCTCATCGTCACCAAGGGCAGAGGTGTGCGTGGCGAGGGCGCGAAGACGAGAGGCCAACGGCGTAACAATGTCGTGCGCCACAACCTATTGCCGGACGACGGAATACACGGCTGCGTCCCGTGGCTCAGGAGACAGGTTCGGCTCCACGATGGATCGCCGAGCGATGCCTTCCTGCATCATCCCCGCCTTCTCCAAAACCCTAGCCGAGGCTTGGTGCTCCACATCGCACACCGCGGAGACGCGGAAGATACGGGAATCGTCCATCGCGGCGTCGATGACGGCCTTTACCGCTTCGGCAACGTAGCCGTGACCCCGAAAGGACGTGGCCAATGCATACGCCAATTCCACACGATGACCCTCGTGGACGAATGACAGGTATCCCATCGGGTCGCCTCCTTCGATGGGGGTGATCATCCATGGTCTCGGCCCTTCGCCGGCCTTCCAGTTGCTAATCCTGCTTTCAATGAAAGCTCGGACGTCGCCAACGTTTGCGCTAGGGCGCCATGCGAGATATCGCATCACCTCTGGATCTCGGGACCACTTGAAGAAGAAGTCAGCGTCTTCAAGCGTCGGGCAACGCAGCAGAAGACGCTCGGTCCGAACTGTGCTCGGCGGAAACACGAGTCGAAGCTAGTGCGCAGTTTCCATTGAGTCGACGGGTGTTTTCGCTGTCCATCGGAGCCGGGATGTTTTCCAGCCGCCAGTCCACTCGCGCACGCCGCCAGCAGCTCGTCGAGGGCGCCGGAATATCGGACGCCACAACCTCGCGTGCGTGACCGCCGACCGATACCCGCGGCACCGTGAGCGCGTCGGCCGTCGACGAGCACGATGTTGACAGTGGTCAGTCTCGTCTTCCTCGTGCTTGGCGCGCTTCTCCGTGGTCGAAGAGCCGCCATCAAGCATTTACAGCAGACGGGAAGTCGAGGAAGCGGACGCTTGCCGGGGACGCAGGCATCGCTCGGGGCCGGCGAGGCCGCGAAGACGAGAACTAACCGCGCCAACGCATGATCGCTTACACCTTGACGGCGGCCTGGGCAGCCGCCACTTTCTCTGGATGCCGCCTGCTACCGGCAACGTCATCGATCCCAAGAGGTTTGCCCTTGGCACGGCGGCGGGCTCGTGGCGACACCTCGGTCTGAGCGTGGTGCTCTACGCCTTCGTGCTCGCGTGGGAAATTAGCATGGGCGCGTCTGGTGGAGTTCTCATTGGTGTGGCTGGCATCGGCGTGTTCTTGGTGGGCTACAATGTGGTGCGCATTCGAGCCGCCAACCATGCGCTTCGGTCGGACGAGGCCGCCCGCGCGTTTGTTCTGCGGCAGCGCCGATCCCACCTCCTACGAGGGACAGCAACGCTGGTGATCGTTCCCGTCGCGCTTGTCGCCGTTTGGATCACCGGCATTCAAGCGCACGCTGCCGCGACTTCACTCTTTTGGGTCGGCGTCGTCTTCGTGACGGTCTTGCTGACATGGGGCTGGGCGCGTTGGTTTCGGGCGCTCCCACGCATCAGAAGTTGGTCCATCGACGCGCCTTGACGGGCGTCGAGTTGATAGAATTGCTCATCAGCCCCGGAGCTGAAGCGCGAAGTCGTTGATATGGCGGACGCGAGCGCGATCATGACGCTCCACAGAACATCACGTCACCAATTCTCGTGTTGCAGACCATGTCGCGCCAGGCACAGTTGTCGTCGGATACGCACGGGTATTTGGACGGCGTTTCAATTCCTTCGCAATCGGGCGACGACCCCGAGGGGCACACCGTCCATCCGCAATTCGTGACCGAGCGCTGGCACCCATCGACTCGGCAGCACGTGCTCGCGTCGGGGAGGCAAGCGTACGTGACGGCCTGTCCTCCCGTCCCGCAGTAGGCCGTCTCCGCGGGACATAAGCCGCTCGCATCCCCCGAGTACGAACGTAGGTCGTATCCGCCGATAGCCGCGCCATTGCCCGCCATCCCCGCGCTACCTGCAGCGCCGCCACCGGCACCGCCCATTGAATTCGCATCGTCGTCGCCGTCTTCCGCCGTGCTGCCGCACGCGACCCCTAGCGCCAATGCGCCCCAGGCGGTGAGCTTCGCGGCGGGTCTCACTGTTACCATTGCTACCATCTCGTCCTGGGCGCCGCATCCCGGAGCGTTTCCAGCAGACGGGGAAGTCGAGGAAGCGGATATCCCGGCAAGTTCGGTGCTTCGCGGTCGCCGTGCTGGTAGAGTTGAACGTCAATCCCGCAACTGAAGCGCAAAGTTGGTAGGCGGGGCAAGCATGGCATCCGTATTCACCGCAATCGTCGACGGGTCGTCTCCCGCGTTCAAGGTGTACGAGGACGAACTCACCTGCGCATTTCTCAGTCGCGATGCGATTCACCTCGGCCACACCCTTGTCGTTCCCACTGTTGAGGTGGACCACTTCATCGACGTGCCGGAGCCGCACTACTCAGCGGTTTTTCGGATCTCCAAGGTGCTCGCGAGAGCCATTCACTCTGCAACCTCCTGCAAGCGTGTGGGCACCGTCATTGCGGGATGGGACGTTCCGCATTTTCACTACCATCTCATCCCGATGTTCGGTTACCTCGACCTCGATCCGACTCGCGCACGTCAGTTCACGGACGAGGAGAACCGTTCGATGCAGGGCCGGATCAAGGAGGAACTCAAGCTGCTGCTTCCCGGTGATTCCGACAAGAGTGGCGCCACATGATCGGCGTTTGCAGGAGACGGGGAATCGAGGGGCGGACGCTTGCCTGAGAGCGAGCATCTCGGCAAGGTCGACTCATGCTCGCTCCTGAAGGTTGGATGCTCGCGCGACTGGTGCTCCTCGGGGTCTGCGGGCTGTTCCTCGCGAGCGCGTGCTCGGGGGGTGAGGAGGTAAGTGGCGAAGGATGCGTCACCGAGGCCGGGCGCTGCTTCTGCGAGAGGAACTCTGACCCCACGCACCCGACGTTCGCTGTCGAATGCTCGGGAGAGTGCTGCATCGTGTATGCCATCGATGGGGACGACGTGTGCGAATGCGCCGACCTGACCGATGCGCGTACCTGCGAGGACCAGGCCCGAGAGGATTTCACGGTTCGCCAAGGCGCGGCGGTAACGGACGCGTGCAAAATCGGAGTACACGTCGCGCCCCGTGGCTGACCTAGCGTAGGCGGAGTAACGCCTCCTCGGATTGAGGGCGTTTTAGCCTGGGGTGACCTGAGAGCTGTTGGCCTCGGAAGAGCTGATCGGTGAGCGATAGACGTCAGTGGCGCTTTGCAGCGCTGGGCGTAACCTACGACTTTCCTGAACTCAAACCCGTCGTTCCTTCTGACTATGCGCACCTCATGAGGCTCCGCCAGTCCCCTCGCCTACAAAACGGCAGGTGCCCGGAAAGGAGTTGTCGCAACTCGCTTGACTCGGGCAGCAGTGCCCCACCAAACATCGCCTAAATCCGGGTGGGCACATGCCCAGGCACCTACTGAGCACGTCAACTTGGTCTGGACACGGGCGGCAGTTCACCGCGCATTCAACGTAGGCGGTCGTTTCGTCTTGGCATTTCTCAGCTTCACTGTGTCCCGTAAGAAGATCGCAATCGATTGTGCATTGTTGGAAGTTTTCGCGCGGGCAAGCACAGCGGTCGCCACAGACCGGCAAATCGGGCGCATTGCTCGACTCGCTGCACGCCAGCGCAATCGCTACTAGTACGCCGTATCTCCACCGTGAAGCCACTCGTTGATCTTATCGCGCCCATCATGCGTTTGCAGCAGACGAGGAATCGAGGGGCGGACGCGCGCAGGCGATGGCAAGCATCGCGGCAAAGCTCGGTGCTCCGCTGTCGTCGAGTTGGTAGAATTGCTCCTCAGCCCCGGAGCTGAAACCAAGATCGTTGGGCGGACGCTCACTCAGAGGAACCATGGATAGGATCGTTGAAGCCGGTCACCGCATTCGGAGCTTTGTGAATGAGGAACATCTGTACGATCAGCACTTCTCAGCGCGGCTTGACGAATGGAACCGGGTCACCGTCGCGATGGACACGCTCGACGATTCCGCCTCCGCACTCTCTCATTTCGAGGAATACGGGCTCGGCGCCTCGGATTCAGAGCGGTATCTACGGTTCTACGGCGTTTTCCAAGCGCTCATCCTCCAGCAGGACTCGATCCAGGAACTGCATCGAGTTTTTCAGGAAGAGGAACTCCCGTCAGAGCTGCCCCAGTGGCGTCGAGTACGCGATCTCAGAAACATGGCTACCGGCCATCCGTTGGACAAGCGCGGCACCGCCGAGGAAGGCAGGCTCCGCATCTTCGTATCTCAGACGTCGATCTCTGAAGACGGCTTCGATCTCCTAATCTGCAAACAGTTGACGGATGAACAAGATTTTGAATCGGTAGACTTTGCCTCGCCGTACACGGGGTACAAAGACGAGGCGGTGCAGCTCCTCGCTCAGATTGAAAGCGCCCAGTCCCGCAGGTGGGGCGCCGCCTAAGAGTGGTTTGCAGCGGACCGGGAAGTCGAGGGAGCGGATATCCCCGCAAGCTCGGCGCTTCTCGGTCGTCGAGCTGATAGAATTGAGCGTGCTCACGCAATTTGATGGGGTCACGCTCACGTGATTCGAGGGTGATCGTCGAGACTCAGAAGGGGATGTCGTCGTCGATGTGGTCGATGACGGCCTGACGATAGTCGTGGAGGATGAGGCGGAGAGCGCGAGCG
>JAJDAH010000443.1 GCA_029261965.1 Polyangiaceae bacterium | reverse complement strand
GAGGGAGGAGGAAGGAGGGAGGAGGGAGGAGGAAGGAGGGAGGAGGAAGGAGGAAGGAGGGAGGAGGAAGGAGGGAGGCGGAGGGGCGAGAGATTGGGAACGGTTTTGAACGAGGCCACGCATGAACTTCTTGGTACGTGGAAACGCGACCGCTTCGGTTTCCTCCTAAGGACGCAAAATGGGAGCCGAGAATCCATCGGCCCGGACCGAGATCGAACAGCGCAGCCATGCGTATACTAGGAACGATGCTGAAACGAATCGCTCTCATGGCGTGTGCGGCTGCGGCCATCGCTGGTTGCTCGAAAAAGGAAGCCGGAGCGGGCGCGAGCAGCGCACCTTCGAGTTCCGCAGCGGTCGCCGTGCCAGCGGCTGGGAGCGTCGCGGCCTCGTCGCGTTCAGCCGTGCCCGCTGCGGGGGGGCTCACGCACTTGGCGTCGAAAACCCCACCCCCAGCAAACGACGAGTGCGCTCAACTGCCAAAGGGTGCGGATTCGAAGTGGCGGCAACTCGCCGTGGCAGTGAGGCGGCTCGCGTGTGAGCCGGCCCTCTTCTACGAACCGGTCGACACCCTTCGAAAAGAACTTGCCCTTCCCGAAGGATTCAAGCTCGAGTTCAACGGCGCCGCGTCGGTGATCATCGAATTTTCGGATCCGCCGAAAGCAACAGAGTTTGCGAAGGTGCTGGGAGTCGAGACGCCCATGGGCCGTCAATCAACTCGCGGCGCTTGGCAGCGACGCATTTGGTTTTTGGGTTCGAACGCGGACGACGGCGCCTTTGATTTGTGGGGACCAGGGAAAGTTCTATTCGATGTCGACGTCGACTACATGAAAATGCCGGGCAAGGAGATGGTGACTCCAATCAAGGACGAGGATCTGGGCAACCACGTCATCGTGAACATGGAAGCGACTGTGCCCATCCAAGACGATGAAGCTGCCGTGAGAATGCTGGCCGCTGGCATCGAAGCGGTGGGCAAGGATCCGTCGTTGAAGAACAAGGATTTGGCGACCCTCGCCAAGTCAGCCGGCTTCGACAACGAACGCTTTCGCGTGTCTGAGCGGACCATCAGCGGCACGCGGTCCGGCGTCGACGTGTGGACTCGCCGGACCCGCATCGGCGCGGAGGCTGTCATCAGGGCGCTTGGCCTGAAGGGCAAGATCGAACATCGGCGCGCGCGCGATGCGGACGACTACTTGCTCTACGATGGTTCCAGCACGCACCACACGTACAAGGGCGAGTCGTTCGAGCTCAGTTTCAAGAGGCGTGAAGGTGGCGGCGAGGGTAACGCTGGCTACGTACTGAGCGGCATTACCCTCTGAGACGCCCCGCAAGCTACCTCTCGAGTTTGGCAGCGCAACACGCGTGCGGCATGAACTCGTCGTGCTCGGCGACGTAAAAAGCGACGAGCTTCTTCACCTGCCCGAGTCCATCAAGACCTCCGTCGAACCGCCGACGTTCCTCGCTGCCCAGTCTGTCGCTGAAGAAGCGCCGGGCAAGAGCCCTCGAGATCGAGGGCGCCGGCCATCGCGGACACGTCGACTACGTCGAGGAGCTACACCGCTCCGCGCCGCGGCATGTTCTTCGGTTGCACGTTGTGGTTCTGGTCTTTGTTCGAGGCCTGCGACGCAGGTCGATCTGGTCGGTGTCGTGACTTCTCTTTCTCTCCGGGCTCCTTGGACTTTTCGTCCTCGTTTGCCTTCTCGGCTGCGAGAGCAGCGTTCGCGGCCTCTTCGCGCTCCTTCAGCTCGGCGTGCACGGCGGCGGCGTCCTCGGCGCTGTGGCACTTCTTGTACTTCTTGCCCGAGCCGCAGGGACATGGGTCGTTGCGACCGGTGGCACCCTGGCGCTGGCGGGCTTCGTCTGAGCTAGTCACGAGATTGAGCTTATACGAAACCGGGGAAGCCCGCGCCGTTCAGAGAGCAGCCAGGCATCGGACAGCTCGTTCCGGCGGGCCGCTGAACGGCCGCCGCCGGCGCGCGCGAAGTGGTCGCATTTCCCGTGCTTGGTGGGCTCCATCACGACCACCAACGAGCGGCGTAAGCGGCGGACGGCGCAGGTAGCCTAATCGAGCAGTCAAACTTCTCGCAAGACCTCTACGCGAACTCCCTCGAAGAGGCGTCGGCAATACTCGGCGAGCTCCTCGCGGATCGTGGGCAGTCCGCCGATCTCGTTGCTGCGGGGAGGCAGTCTTCTGCTTCTCGGGCTGCTGAAGGGCCCGACCAAGGATCTCGACATCGTGGCTCTGGTTCAGAATGGCAACAGATGTTCAAGCTCTCAGAATTCTGCGACCACGCCTCCGGACGCTTCCCAACTGAGATCGACTGGCGAGTCGCCGACGCTCCCGCCAGCGCGAAGCTTCACGTCGTCGGCGATCGGCACACGGATGACCAGGTCACCTCGCGCGTGCGTGTCGTCGAAGCTGCCGGGGCCGGAGCGCACCAGGCCGAGGTAGGCGTCGATCTCGACTGAGCTGCCAGGCTTCAGCTCGGCGCCAACATAGCCGCCGGGGCGGCGCAGCGTCGTTGCCGACGAGCTACCGAAACCCAAGACCGCGTTCGCCTTGTGAAGCACGCCCATTCGAATGGAAGCCTCGGGCAAGGCGAGCGCCTCACGTTCGCCGTCGTCGGTCGTACCCGACCAGACCATGATCCCGCCCTCGATGGCGGTGTTCTTCCACTGGTGGCCTCCCTCGGCGTGCGTACCGAAGTGCACGTCGTCGCCAAGAGACTCGCCCACGGTGCAAGGATCCTCGTCGCAAGCAACGACGGTCACCTCTTCTTGCTCGAGCGCCACGCCGACCTCTCCGGTCCCAGCCCCAATCTGTCTTGCCGTTGGTTCTCGCTTGGAGAACCGCGCGTTCACTGCACCACCCGCATACTTTGCTCGACCGACGGGGCCGCAGATCCATCCGCCCGTCGAGGAACCGCCGTAGCCCACCGCTTCGACCTTCCCCGTCGTTGCCGGAGCTCGTTCAGCCGCCGAACAGATGAGCAGAAGCAGACCGGCCGCCAGCACTTTTCGTCGATGACTCATGGCCACCGAAGAGCAGCAAGCGTGCCAAGCTCATCGAAAAAGATCCGCGAAGAAACTCGCTTGCCCGCTGCGATCCGAGCCGCCATTGCAACACTGTGGCGCCGAAGCCACAATGCGGCGGCCCTTCGACGGCGTCTACGTGCAGAAACGCGTGTTGCCGCCGCAGCCCGCGCCCGTGAGCAGCACCACGCCTACAAGCGCTGACGTGTGTCCCGTCCCCACTACTCGATTCTTACATTGCTTGCTTCGCGGCGCACCATGTTGGGACTCGTGCCGGCACGCCTCAAGGTTGCACGGCGGCCGGCTCGCCGGTGTCGTCGATGTAGGTGCGCAGCTCGTCCAGCAAGGCTTGGGACTGCAGCCCATCCTGGGCGCCTTCGAGTCGAAGAGCTGCGGCGCACGCCGAGCACCAAGTGTTCCCCGTTTGATTCATGATGCAGATCGACTCCCCGGGGGGCATGTGCAGTCCGTTGACGCTACCCGAGTAATGGTGGGCGATGCCCAACGTGTGCCCGAGCTCGTGGGGGAGTACTCCCTCTTGGGTTGCAAGCACATACAGGTACTCGAGATCCTCCGTCGCGTCGTAGCCGATCTGAAACTTGCCGGAGATTCCGTCGATGACCGGTGGGGGCACGTTCGCATAGACGACGGCGTCGCTGTAGAGAACGCTGCCTTCGAAGACGAAGGTGAAGTCGTATCCGGGATACACCGACTCGTGAAATGCTTCGAGCGCCTCCATGTGCTGGAACTCTTGGAGTTGCTCGTACTCTTCGGGCGTGAGGGCGTCGGGGTCGATTCCATCCGGCAGCGGGAAGTCCTGAAACCGCGGGTAGGGCACGTCCTCGTGGTAGTAGTAGGCGACCGTGTAGACGTGATCCTCGACGACCGCGCGCTGGTGAGCGCGATTGTAGTGTCCGATGTGGCCGTTGCTCGACTCGAACCACTCGATCCACTCGCTCGGAAACGAGTTTTGCACTGCGTAGTCGTTCAGGTGAGTCACGAGCGCACCGAACGGCGTGACCGGACCTTGGTTGATCAGAATCGTCGGCCCGGTTGTCGACGACCCGTCGGCGGTGACGACCTCGAGCTCGCCGGAGACCGAATCTGGCGTGAGCTTGACGCCGATGCGCGCCGGCTTCCACACCAGCACCTCGAGGGGCACTCCCGCGATCGAAGCCGAGCCGGGATCCGAACCGAACTGCTCGCCGATGATGTCGAAGGTGTTGATTTCCTCCCCATCGATCACGCCGCCGTAGCTCGTCAGAGGCTGGAGCTCCCGAACCGTGTTCACCTCCGGGCTGCACCCCATCAGCCCAAGAACCACCGCCGCCGCGCCCAATTCCCGTCTCACGCCGCGATCATACCCATTCAACGCGGCCCGACGGGCTGTTTTCGCGGCTGACGAGAGTGCGCTGAGCTACGGTGCTCGGGAAATCATCGTCCCGGGCTTGCCGTCAGTAGCGCCCAGTGCTCCTGCTTCGAGCGCCTTGAAGGTTGCCCACCCTGCAAGCACGAGAGTTCCGACGAGCGCGACCAGCGCCAGGCCCCCGAGCGAGCGGGAGATCCCCCGTTGTCGAAGCAACCGACGCTCGTAGGCGTCCACCTCGTCGCGAGTGGCGCAGCGTCGGACGAGTGGGAAAGCCTTCTCCGCGTCGCCCTCGAAGACTTCGGCTTCGACCACCTCGGTTTCGGTATCGGCGATGGCGTCGAGCAGGGCGCCGTACAGGGCGTTGGGGGTTTCGAAACGATCGTCCGGGTCGATCGACAGCGCGCGCATGACCACGGCGGAAACCGCGACGGGAATGTCGCGGTCCGGGGCGCGCAGGTGCGGGGGGACGGGCAGCTGCCGGAGTTGGAGTGCGCAGATCTCGGGGGAGGACGGACCGACGAAGGGCGGGCGGCCGGTGAGCAGTCGGTAGACCACCGCCCCGACCCCGTAGACGTCCGTCCGCGAGTCGACGGCGCGGCTCCGCACTTGCTCGGGGGCCATGTAGCCGGGCGTGCCCATGACGCTCCCCTTGGCCGAGATGTCGTTGAGTTCGTGGGCGCTTCGGAGCTTCGCCAGACCGAAGTCGAGCACCGTGGCAGCTTCGTACCGAGTGCCCATGCCCGTGAGCATGATGTTGCCCGGCTTGATGTCGCGATGAACGATGCCTTGGGCATGAGCCTCGGTGAGCGATCGACAGACATCCGAAACGATGCGCTCGATTCGACCGAACGACAGAGGGCCTACCTTGCGCAGCAAGCGCGACAGGTCCACCCCGTCGACCAGCTTCATGACTAGCCAGGTCAGCCCTTGGGTCGTGCCGTAGTCGAACACCTGAACCGTGTTCGGGCTCGCGAGCTTCGACGCCAGCAACGCCTCTCGCTTGAATCGACGGATGATTGCGGGCTGTCGGCTGAGGTCGCCGCTCAGCACCTTCATGGCGAGGAGCTTGCCAATGTCGACATGCTCGACTTTGTAGACCACCCCCATGCCGCCGTGGCCGATGCGTTCGAGGATCCGATAGCGCCCAGCAACGACGAAGCCGATGAGTGGGTCGGCGCCGCGGAGCGGTCCAGGCCGGGGCGTCTCGTAGGTGCCCGGCTCGGAGTGGTGTTCGGTGCAATCGAACACGGTGGGTGGCTCGGTGGGGGTGGTGGGCGTGGGCGCGGAGTGAAGTGAGCTCATCGTCGAAGATGAGGATGGGGGCGCGCTGTGAGCGTGGGGCGTTCCGATTGTTAGCGATTGTTTGGCAGGGGAATTTTCGGGCCCGTCGGCTCAACAGACTCTGCAAGACCAACAGGAGCACCCGTGCCGAAGACCCTCGCCCTAACGACGTTCCATTTCGCTCTTTTTCTGCTGAGCACCCGCGCCGCCGCTCAACCGTTCGATGATCTCCATCCCGTCGACCCGACAGCAGATCACCCATCCACCTCGGACGAATCTCGGGACCGCGTATCCGAGTCGTGGATGCTGTCGATTGAGGGAGTCACCCACTTGCCGCTCGACGTCGGTTTCATGGCCGGCTTCGAGACGCCATTTCGCTTCCACGCGTTCGCCGGGTATGGCTTCGTGCCATCGACCTACTTGGGCTGGATCGCGCGCGGAGCCAGCAGCGGTGTCGAAGGCCAGGCGGTCGCGGCGATCCTCGATCGGGGTCTCGAGAGCGGCCGCGCGTTTCGGGTGCAAGGCGGGTTCCGACCGTTCGCGAACGCCGGGCTCTACCTCGACGCCGGCTACTCCCGCGTCACGCTGAAGGGAGCCCTCGACCAGGGGGATCTCCCGGACCCGAGCGTGCTCGCTTTGCCGTCGGTCGACCTCGCAGCTCTCGGCATCGACGGGGGCTACTCCGTCAACAGCGAGCTCGACCTCTGGCTGGTGGAGATCGGTTACCACGCGCACATCGGGCGGCACTTGGTTCTCGGAATCGGCGCCGGAGTCATGGGGGTGTTTAAATCGAAGACCCGGGTCACCGCCATCGGCTCCAGCCTGCCAGAAGCCGATCCCGAGATCGTGCAGACCGTCGACGACCGGATCGAGCAATACGGCTACGTCCCGACTCTGACGCTACGCCTCGGGTTCGACCTGATCTGACGTCGGCATGCGGACCCCCACCACAATCCCCGCTTCGACCCGACCCTCGAGCGCGAGGGCGCCGAAGCTAACAATCGCCAACGTCGATGCCATGCTGGTTTAAGATGGCCTGACCACATGGATGGCATGAAAAGCGCGCGAAGCGCCCTTGTTCTTACCGCAGGGCTGACTGTGGGGATCGGGACGGCCGCGAGCTGTCGATCCGAGACGCCTTCGGTCGCTGAGGCCGCGCCGGCGACGACGGGCCTCGCCCGCGCGGACTTCCACCGCGATGCCGTGAAAACGCTGATGGCCAAGGAGCCCTGCAGGCTGTCCGGCGGGACCGTGACCACGTGTTATCGCCTCGTCGTCAGCGGCACGCCTTCCGACCACGAGCCGGGACCGTTCTGCCCGCGCACGGTCGACGACACCAAGGAGACAGTCGGCGTGTGGCTCGATGGCTCCGGCGTCGTCTACGATGCCGATGGGGACTTCATTCGCGGGCTCGACGACCTCTATGGCGGCAAGTACGGCGAGGGCGCCTGGCAGCTGTTCGATGCGACCACTGGCGCGATCAACGTCACTGAGACGAAGGAAGCCTGCGAAGCAGCGGCGCGACCCGACGTCGAGGAGGCCTATCAGAACCACTGCGTCGAGTGCGACGCGGCGGACTTCACCCATCTCGAGGAGCTCACGTTCCTCATCCCCGTCGAGCCGGTCCCCGCGGCGACTGTCAACGACGTGCGCTCCGCGGCCAAGATCGGCGTCGCGCTGAACGGTGTCGAGCTCGATCCGCCGGCACCCGTCCACGCGATTCTCGGTGCTCGAACCATCGCCGCATTCGACGACTGTGGCGGTCACGTCAACCCCCACGGCGGCTACCACTACCACGCTGCCATGGACTGCTCGCACCGAATCGCGCAGGCAGACGGTCACGCGAGCAAGATCGGCTACGCGCTCGACGGCTACGCCATCTACGCCGAGCTCGACGCCAAGGGAGCCGCAGCAAACGGTCTTGACGCATGCCGGGGTCACGCCGACGAGACGCGCGGTTACCACTATCACGCCGCCAGTCCCGGAGAGAACACGTTCCTGGGCTGCTTTCGCGGCGAGCTCGGCTTGGTCGAAGGTGTCCACGTGCGGCCGCGTAGACCTCCGAGCGGACCTCCGGGTGCGCCTCCCCACCGTCCGCAACGCGGGGGTCCAAAGTGAGCACGCTTCGCACCGTCGGGTTGGTGATTACCATTGGCGCTCCCCGAGACACTCTGACCCAAGCTCCGACTACCACTACCACTACCACTACGTCCCCACCCGCCCTGACGGGCGAGCGACGAACGCAAGGTGCCTCGTGAACGACCGGGCGGGGCATGGCCACTCTCCTCTCTTCGCCTATGCGATGGACGGCTACCCCATGCACGGACGCTTCGGCCAAGACGGAACGGTCCCGCAGGACCTCGACGCGTGCGGTGGGCATGTTGCCGCAACCGCCGAGTGGCCGCGCGGCGTGTATCACTACCACGCCACAGGTGCCGTCGACGCCGACCACGGCGGCCGGACCTATCGACCATTCATCCGCTGTTTCAGAGGGGCGATCGGGTCGAGCGACAACCCGCAACGAAGAGGCAATCGCGGCGCAGGCCACCCACCCGGCGGACCGCCACCCGGCGGTGCTCCGCCGCCGCCATAGACCCGGCCATCGTTTGCGTCACCGTTCGACCCACTCGCTCACGGCAAGCCTTCGCTAGGCGCTGATGGGAGCCGCACCGAGACGACCGTGCCCTCGTCCACCACGCTTTCCAGCGAGATCGAGCCCCCGTGAGCGTCGACGATGCGCTTGACCAGCGCGAGGCCGAGGCCGAGACCCCCCGTCGCCCTCGTGCGACTTCGATCGACGCGAAAGAACGGGTGAAACACGCCAGAGAGATCTCGCGCGGCGATGCCCACGCCGTGGTCTCGCACCTCGATGAGCACCTCGTCGCCGTCCCGGGTCGTGGTCAGCTGGACCGGATGGGTCGGCGCGTCCGAATACTTGTGCGCGTTGTCGAGCAGATTGTCGATGACACGATGCAGCAGCACCGGATCGCCCTCCAGTGGTGGAAGCTCGTCGTCGTTGTTCATCTCGAGCGGTCGGTCGGGGTACGCCCTGCGGAACCGCTTGGCGGCCTGCGCGAGCAGGTCGTTCAGGCTCACCTTTTCCTTGCGAAGGGGCGGTATGCCGCGGGGCGCGTCCGCTGCGAGATCGAGCCGGGCCGCGGTGACGATGTCACTGACGAGGCGCTCGAGCTCGGCGAGATCGTCGGTGATGTCGACGAGAGATTCTTGAATCGCCGAGGCGTCCCCCTCCGACGCGATGTCGAGCGCGACGCGGATCCGTGCGAGTGGTGTCCTCAGTTCGTGGGAAACGTTGGCGACCAGCTCCTTCTCGGCGTGCACCAGATCCGCTACGCGAGCCGCCATGTCGTCGAACGCGCGCGCCACCTCGCCGAGCTCGTCGGTGCGGTCGATTTCGGTGCGAGCCGAGAGGTCGCCCTCGCCGAAGTCGCGGGCGGCGGTGGCGAGCTTCGCGAGCGGGCGGGCGAGAGAACGCGCCAAAAGCAGTGACGTGACCGTGACGACCAAGAGCACGAAGCCGATGAGGATGGGATTGAAAGGCGACAGCGGCGCGGGCCGGGTGCGCCGAAACTCGATGTGGCCGGTCTCTCCACTCGGAAACGCGAGCGCCATGGTGTAACAGGCGGCCTTGCCGTCCGGTGGTGAGGGTCGTGCGCCACGGGGCGGGCGAGGTGAGTGCTCGGGCGGCGGTGGTCGCGCGTGCCCAGGCAGGAATGGAGCGCTTCCGAGTAGAGGACGGGGATGGCGCACGCATTGCGGTGCATCGTCGGGCACCGTCGACGCCACGACCGATCCGTTTGGATCGACGACAGTCGCCTCGAGTCCAGACGGCTCGCGTGCGGCCATCAGCGTTCGCTCGACGCTGGCAGCGTCGGCCAGCTCCGCTTCCACCGCTTCGGCGAGCGCCCGTTCTTCGGCGTGAAGCTCGTGGGGGGGAGGTGGTCGATTGAGCTCGGACAGCGTCACGAATCCAAACAGGACGACCGCGATTTGCGCGACGCCCACGAGGTAGATTCGAAGCGCAAGCGGCGAGCGCTTCAGGCGGTCGAACACCCGTCAGTCACCCTTGCCCGTGAACAGGTAGCCCACACCACGAACGGTCTTGAGTAGACGCGGGCTGCGCGGGTCGTCGCCGAGCTTCCTGCGCAGGTGCGAGATGTGCACGTCGATGGATCGGTCGAACGCTTCTTCGGCGCTGCCGCGCACGAGCTCGACGAGCTGCTCGCGGGACAAGACGCGCCCAGAGCGCTCGATGAAGACGCGCAGTAGATCGAACTCGTAGGTCGTGAGCTCGAGCGCCACGCCGTCGAGCGTGGCGCGGCGCCCGGTGGCGTCGATGGTCAACGCACCGGCACTCATCAGCAGCTTCTCCGGTCCGACCTCGCCCCGGGCGCGGCGGGCCTGAGCGCGAATGCGCGCCAGGAGCTCTCGCGACGAAAATGGCTTGGCGAGGTAGTCGTCGGCGCCCCCTTCCAGTCCCATCACACGGTCCGCTTCCTCACCGAGCGCGGTGGCCATGATGATGGGCGTGTCGATACGTTCGCGCAGTCGTCGGCACACCTCGAAGCCGTCGATGCCCGGCAGCATGAGGTCGAGAAGCACGACATCGGGCCGCTCGCGCAGCACGCAAGAGATTCCTTCAAGCGGATCGGACACGAGTGTGACCGCCAGACCGTGACCCTCGAGGTACTTGGCGGTCAACCGCGCGAGCTTGGCGTCGTCCTCGATGTACACGACAGTCGTGGTTTTTTGGCCTCGGCTCATGTCCGTCGACGATAGCACCGCCCCTACACGATGAGGCGACAGCGTGAGCCCATGGTTGATCGATTGTTAGCGATTGTTACGCGCTAACAACCGCTAACGCACGGCCAACACCGCCTCGACCGGCGCACCGCATGTTTGTCGGATGCACGAACTCCCCTACGTCGTTCCGTTCCTGGCCAGTGTCGGCCCGCACTGCTTCCTTCGGGCCGGCTGATGGTGAATCGAGCTGGGGTCACGGCGATGGTCGCTCTGGTGGCAGCTCTCACGGCGGGCGCCTGTGGTGACCGCGTTGACCCGCGGCATGCGCCGACCCGCGACGCGGCCGCAGCACCCGACGAAGCCGAGCTCACCCCGGCTGAGCTCGAGCGCATGCTCGATGACCTCGAAAGCGAGATAGGAGAGCCGAAGTCCGACTGAGCGTTGTGCGGTTCGGCAGGAGACGCGCTCGCGCGCCATGTGCCGAGAGCTCCCATCGCTCGAGAACGACTCGACCTTCTCGACAACCAGCTCGAGCGCATTCGCCTCCGACACGACCTTCACTGGCGCCGTCACCGTCGCGCCCTGGACCCAGACCGATACGGGGACCGAGGTTCTGAGAGCCGGCGGGCACACTTTCCCGCCGACGGATCGGCCAGAACCGCAAGGCCAGGCGTTTCCCACCCGTCATGGGCGAAGTGTAGCGCAAGTCGCCTCGCCGAACGTGACGCTCGAGCGATCGCGACCCTCGGCGAGTTTTTCAATTTTTGACGTCCGGGTGCGCTACACGTCCTATTGCGCGCCCCAATGCAGCCCACCGGTCCATCGAGCAGAAACGGTGCTCCAGCTTCGAGCCTCGAGGAGGTGGTGGGCCGAGTAGGCCACCTCCTCCCGGCGCAGGGACCCATCAGTGTCTTCATTCACCACAACACGCTCCACGCATTTGAAGACGACGTGTTCGAGGACGGTGTCGAGCACGGAGCTCGAACACTCGGATGTGAGCCATTCTTGGCTGAAAGTCGGTACCGGGAGGGTAACCGTTCACGCGTTTGACCGCGTCGACCCAGTCAGAGGGAGCAATGACGGCGGTGGTGTTGCGTAGAGTGCATCAGCACAGGCGCGGTGAAGGTAG
>JAJDAH010000442.1 GCA_029261965.1 Polyangiaceae bacterium | reverse complement strand
TCGGACAAGCGAGCGGCGATCCGCACTTGTTGAATCCTTCGTCGACCGTGTTCGCGCTCAGCGGCGCCGTGAATTGCACGTCGCAGTTCTGGTCGAGGTCGTCGCAGAGCTCGCCCGGGTTGTTGCAGAGCCACTTGGTTTCTGGGCTCGTGGGGTCTGCCGCCGGATCCCAGCACGGCAGCTCGAACTGGTCACCGGTCGGGTTACCGGGCGTCACCGTCGCCTGGAACGTGGCCAGACACGCATTGCGCTGAGTCTGGTTCGTCCAGTTGCAGCACTGACCCGGCTGCGACGGACTCGCCACCGCCGTCTTGTTCCGGTGGCAATAGACTTTGGAGCCCTCGTCGGTGCAGCCGTTGCAGTTGTCGTCGGTGTTGTTGCAGGTCTCTGGCGAGATCGACCCACTGATGATCTGCGACAAGGCGAGAGCGAGCTCGACCTCGTTGTTGGCAGTCAACGCCGTCGCGCTGCCGTTTGCCAGCCCGTCGTCGCCGCGGTCGGCGATGGGATTGACGGTCCCGGCGGCAACACCAGCGAACCCGATGACGAAGGTTCGAACGGGGATCTGCTGACCCTGGACGGTCACGCCCGTGTTGAAGAGCGCCGTCGCGGCGTTGGTCGCGGTGCCGCTGCAAGTCTCGCCGCCGTCAGTGACGAGGATGACGTTGAGGCTTCGACACGTCCGGTCGTTCGCCGCGTCGAGCGGGCTCGCGTGGAAAGTTCCGGGCGTCGAGGTCGGGCAGTAGTTGCCGTTTTGCCAGCCCGAGTACCAACCGTTGGCCAGGTACTGGTGGACCGAGCGGAGGCCGCCCTCGATGGGTGTACTGCCGAGCGCGAAAAGCTCTCGGTTGTCGCCGCAGTCGTTGTCGAACCAGTCGAGTAGCTGGGCCACGTTGGAAGCCGGTTGTGGCGGGCCCCAAGTCGGCTGCTGCAACATGTCCGCCACGACGTTGCCGCCGTTACGCCAGTCGTCTCCGAAAATCGGATAGTTCGCCCCGGCGCAGTCGGGCCGGTTTCCGCAGGTTGCGGCCGGCGTCGAATCTTGGAAACCGGTGACCGTGCATCCGTAGAACTCCCCTTCCGTGCCGAGGGCGTTCGGCGGGTTGCAGTTCTGTCCGGCACAGCTGTCGCCGCAGGTGCCCGCAGGGCAGTTTCCGATGTTTACGGCGAAGGTCGCGAGGCCGAAGTTCACGTCCCCGGCAAATGTCTGCACGGTTTTTCGCAAAGCGCACTTTGCGTCGTTGACGCGCGTTGGTTCGAGTCCGCAGCTGTTGGGGGTTGCTCCGCCCGGGCACGAGTCCGGGAAGTTCGCGACGACCGGGTTGGTACAGCCGATCATGCTGCCGGAGGTGTCGACCAGGAGCATGAAGTACGGCTTGGATGAGTCGGGCCAGTCCGCCGGATCCGGGGAGCGACACTCCGCCGGTTCTTGGGCCGCGGCCGGGGGCGCGGCCAGGATGGCGGCGCTGAACGCGACGGCGCCGGTGGTGAGTGCGAGCCAACGTGACGAACGAATCATCGGAACCTCCGGCCGCTCAACAGAGCGGCGCTGAGTTCAGGCTGAGTAAGGGAAGCAATCATTTGTCCGGGACTCCTCGCCAACGCCCCTCGCGGGGGAGGCGTCCATCGACATGTCGGAGTGGTCCGACAATCCTCTAATTTACACGAGGCCCCCGCGCCTTGTCACTCGCGGCGGCTCGGTTAGTCCAGCCCGAGCGGAAATCGAAGGACGAAAAGTGACCCGTGGCGTGCGAACGGGCCCCGAGGCGTGGAGTGCTATAGCTTTTCGAGGCGCTCTCGGGGTGAGCCCCCGCGAGGCCGAGGACGTTTTGGCTGCCGTCGCCCAAGAACAGGACCGCCATTCCGACACGCGCCCGCGCGCCCGTTTTGTCGGGTCGAAGCTCGGCAAGTACTTCGTCGGCGCTCGTCTGGCTGCGGGGGGGACCGCGTCGGTCTACCTCGCCCGGCTAGCGGGTCCGCACAACTTCGAGCGTCTTGTCGCGTTGAAGATCATCCACGAGCACCTGTCGGACGAGCAGGAGTTCGTCAACATGTTCCTCGACGAGGCGAATCTGGCCGCTCGCTTGAATCATCCGAACATCGTTCACCTTTACGAGCTCGCCAAGGAAGAGGGCGAGCTTTTTCTGGCCATGGAGTACCTGCATGGTCAACCCTTGTCGCAGCTTTCGGAGCGAGCCGCGTCGCTCGGGATCAGCTTGCCTCCAGACCTCGTGGCCTGGATCGGTGTCCGGGCGGCTGAAGGGTTGTCGCACGCGCACGAGCTCACCGATGCCGATGGCAAGCCGGTTGGCCTCGTCCATCGCGACATCAGCCCGCACAACATTTTTGTGACCTACGACGGCATCGTCAAAGTCGTGGACTTCGGCATCGCCCGGGCGGAGGGCAGAATAGCGAAGACGGCCCTCGGCCAGCTGAAGGGAAAGTTCGGCTACATGTCGCCCGAGCAAGCGCTCGGCCATCCGTTCGACCACCGCGCTGACCTCTTTGCGCTCGGTGCCACGCTGTGGGAGGTCGCGTTGGGGGCTCGGTTGTTCAAGGGCGAAGACGAGGTCGACACACTGCGGTTGGTCGTCGAATCGAACGTTCCACCGGCGCGCGAGCTCCAGCCGGATTTTCCCGAGGATCTCGAACGCGTATTGCACCGCGCCCTCGATCCGGACCCCGAGCAGCGATACTCGAGCAGCGCGGAAATTGCGCGCGACCTGGGCGAGGTGATCGAGGCGAGCGGCACGCGTGACCACAAACAGACCTTGTCCACGATCATCACCGAGCTTTTCGCCGAGGAGCGGGCCAACCAGGAGCGCGCCATCGGTGAGCTTCGGGAACAGGCCGTTCGCGTCGATTCCGAGGGGGTCCGCGGCTCCGAGTCCGTCGAGACCCAGATTTTCGACGTCCAGCCCCCGACGGAGTCGCCTAGGCGCGCATTGCCTCTCGTGGCCGCGGCGCTGGCGGTGGCCTTGCTCGTGGCGCTGAGCGTCAGCTGGTTCGGCAAAGACGACGCGGTCGTCGCGGCACCCCCACCGCCAGCGCCGGCTCCGTCGCTGTCCGCCGATGTCGTCATCGACATCCAGCTTCAACCCGAGGTGCCGGGAATCGTAACGGTGGGCGGCCAGCTCGTCGAAGCACGACCGCCCAAGCTGACACTCGAGAGAAGCGACGACCCGGTCGAAGTGGTCGTCAGCGCCGAGGGCTACGTCGAGTCCCGCTTGAAGATCGTTCCCGATCGAAACCGCGCTGTCTTGGTTCAGCTGGTCAGCGTGCCGGAGCCCGCGCCGGCGCCGAAAGAGGAACCCGCCGCCGCGGGCCGCGCCGCGGCTTCGCCCAAGCCGGCGGGCTTCCGGCCGATGAAACCTCCGGCGCCCCCGGCCTCGCCCACGCCCCCCAACAAACCAGGCGTGATCACGGAAAATCCCTTCTAAGCGGTTTCGGTAGAGGCCACGGTTTGCAATTTCGCCCCTAGCCGGGATCATCGACGCCGATGGCGACCCGAAACGGCTGGCGAGCGCTCGCGTGTGCAGCACTCGTTTGGACTTCGGCCCCATCGCTGGCGCATGCCGCGTGCCAGGATGAGCCTCGAGTTTGCGGAAGAAGAGCGTTCGACGACGGCGTCAAAGCCTACGAGGCCGGCAAGTTCAAGAAAGCCCTCGCGAAATTCCGCGAAGCCCACGGTATCCAGCGCCACCCCATCGTCACCTACAACCTGGCGCTCGCTGAAGCCGAAGTGGGGCTCGTTCACGAGGCCATTCAGCACGTGCGCGACGTGGCCGACGACCCGAGTGCCGATGACAAGCTCAAGAAACGCGCCAACGACGACGCCCGGCGATTCGAAGCGAAGCTGTCACGGGTGTCAGTCGAGGTTGCTGGAGCCAAGTTGATCGAGGTCGAGATCGACGGCGTGGATGTCAGCTCCGACGACTTGGTGTTCAACCTCAACCCGAGCAAGCACGAAGTCGTGGTCATCGCCGACGGCCGCGTCGTGTTGAAAAAGGCTCTCGACTTGCGACCAGGCGAACGCGTGACGCTGACCGTCGATCATTCTCGGGAGGTCGTGGTGCAGGAAGGCGACCGACCGCAGCAGACGGCCCCGGTCGACGGCGGTCCGAGCGGCGGGATGAGTCCGGCCTGGTTCTACGTGTCGGCTGGCGTGACCGTCGGACTCGGAGCCGTGACCATTTGGAGCGGTGTCGACACTCTCGGCGCGAAAGACGACTTCGACAGGCTCTCACCGACACTCCCGCAGGACGAAGCGCAAAAGCTCCTCGATGATGGTCACTCGAAGGAAAAGCGCACGAACGCTCTCATCGGCGTGACCGCTCTCGGAGCGTTGGCTACCGGAGCCATCGGATTGTTCGCGGTCGACTGGGGCAAAGGCCAAGAGGTGTCCGTCGGGCTGGGCCCGGGAGGTTTCCTCGCGACGGGGCGGTTCTAGCTCGCGTGGCCCGACCTCGAAAGAACGCTGCCCTCGGTAGGCCCCTCGGCAATTTCACTCAGCATCGACGCGTCGACCATCTTCGCGAGCTCTTGACCACGCGTCCGCGCGGCATGTCCCTGTACGATCTCGCTCATCAGCTCGACGTCACCGAGCGAACCGTGCGCCGCTATCTCGACGAGATTTCTCGCGAGTACGAGCTCGAGACCGTGCCCGAGCGCGGGGGCTCGAGGATGCTGTGGCGACTGCGAGCCGGCGAGATCCCGCGCAAGGTGGAAATTCGGCGCACTCAGGCCTACGCGCTCCTTGCGGCGCGCCGCCTGTTCGAGCCCATGCGCGGCTCCGCCCTGTTCGACGAGATCGACATGGCCATCAACAAGCTCTTGGTCGTCGCCAAGCGTCCCGGCCGTGGTCCCAACGCAGGACTCGCCGACGCGCAGCTCGACCAGCGTTTTCTCTATCTGCCCTACACGCCGAAGAACTACGCGCAGAAAACCGAAGAGCTCGACGATCTGTTTCAAGCGGTTTCGGATCTCCGCCCGCTGACTTGCATGTACCGAAGCGGCCGGCCGGGAGCGAAAGAAGAACGCATCACGATTCACCCGTACGCGATGGTGCTTTATCGGGATTCCATCTACTGCGTTGGCTACCACGTCGATCGTGACGAGATCCGCACCTTCGTGCTCGACCGCATGCGCGACACGATGGCGGCCACCACAGAACGGTTCGAGCTTCCCGAGGGGTTCGCGATCGACCACTACTTTCAGGGCGAGTTCGGCGTGTGGCGTGGTGCCCGGCAGCACAAGGTCGTCATCGAGTTCGACAGTCGCGCGGCGGAGTACGTGCGCATGCGGCGGGTCCATCCGTCTCAGAAGCTGGCGAACATCGCCGGCGGTGGGATCCGTCTGACGATGACTCTCGGCGACCTCAAAGAGGTGACCAGCTGGGTGCTGGGGTGGGGCGCTCGTGCCCGGGTCGTTTCCCCCGAAGAGCTTGCCGATGCCGTCCAGGGCGAGCTGGGCGAGGCGCTCGAGCAGTACTCCGCCAAGAAGAAGTCGCCGAAAAAGGGACGCTAGCGCTCGGTGTCGGCCTTCGGGGGCTAGCGACCGAAGGTCGCGGTCACGGACCGGTAGTAACGGTAGTACGAGAGGACCTTCACGACGTAGTTCTGCGTTTCTTCGTACGGGGGAATGCCGCCATGGCGGATCACGGCGTTCTCGCCAGCATTGTAGCCGGCGATCGTGAGCTCGAGGTTTCCATTGAACGTGTTGGCCAGCACACGCAGGTACCGCGTTCCACCGAAGATGTTCTGTCGAGGATCGAACATGTCGGTGACCATCATGCGCTCGGCCGTTGGCGGGATGAGCTGCATCAGCCCGCGCGCGTTGGCTCGAGACACGGCCCGCGGGTCGTAATCGCTTTCGACCTTGATGACCGCACGGATGAGCTCTTCCGGGATCTGGTAGAGCGTGGCGGCTTGGCGGATGTAGGAGTCGTACCTGGTGAACCGCTCGGGCGAGCGATCCGCCGGCATGAATGCCGGCATCTTGGGGGCAGCTTTCGCGCGGGACTTCACCACGCGCTTGCCCTTGCCGGGTTTGCTTCGGAAGTGGATGACGCCGTCTTTGTCGACGTACTTGTAGATGTCCGCGTCGGCGGTCGTTGCGCACGTGACCAAAGCCGCCGCCAACAGGGCTGCGGTGACGCCGATCCATCGAGTATCGCGGGACATCAGATTCAAAATCGTAGCGGGGGTAGATCGCCCAGAGCAAGTAAACGCTTTCGGGGGTCGGGTCTATTCCCTCTCGGTCATCCGGGGGCCCAAAACACCTTCGGAATGGCACCTCGGCTCCAGAGCGAGAGCAGATCCATCGAGACGGCCACCGCGATATGCACGAGCAGCCCCCCCCAAATCGATCGGGTCTTGAGCGCGAGCGACCCGAGAAAAACGCCGGCGATGATGGCGCCTTGGGCTTCTTCGTAGGGCTTTCCGTAGTGAATCATGCAGTAGGGAACGGCCATGGCGAGCACGGAGGCCGACCCGAGCGAGTGCCGCATGGCGCCGACCATCCACCCGCGGAAGAACGCCTCGAGCCCGAGGAACTGAAGCCAGTAGATACTCTGCCAGGCCATCAGGTCGTGCCAGCTGCGAGACGAGTGTTTGTAGAACGGGTAGTAACGGAGGAACTCCGGCTGCGTCGCCACGAGACCCATCGCGGCGACGACGATGAGAAAGCAAACGCCGTAGATCCAGATGTGGCTGATGAATCCGCGCACGCGCAGTCCCATGTCCAGCAAGCTGTCCTTCGGAAACAAGAGCTTCCAGATCCCGAATGGGATGATCGTGTAGCCGGCGATGCGAGTGCCCGACCACCACACGTAGCCGTAGAACTCGTCCCATTTCTTGAACTTGATCCAGGTGTGCCCCTCCGCCTGATACTCCGACAATGCGGGTCGGATGAGCGAATCGTAGAACTGGCGACCGCCGTAGTATTCCTGAAGCGTCAGAATGATCGCCGTGATGAGCAGGCACGCGAGCGGCCGATTGTCGACGCGCCCCTCAGCCGACAATTGAGAACGAAATCGTGTCGCTTCTTCGTCGGCTTCCCGCCACCATCCCCGAAAAAGCCACCAGATTATTGGCGCGGCAACGAGGAAGACCGGAATCGGGATGAGAGCCTTGACGACCGGGTGGCTGCGAATCGCTTCGAACCAAGAAATCTCCTCGAGCCGTGTGACCGGCAGCTCGAGTCCGTCGAGAACGTGAGGCGGCTCCAGCCAGGTCGCTAGCTCGAGCAGCATCTCTCAGCCGCCGCTCGCCACACGGATCGCGCCTTCGAGGCGCTCGAGAGTCTTGTCGCGACCGAGCACGAGCATGACCTCGAAGAGCCCGGGGCTCGCCGTGCGACCCGTGAGGGCGACCCGAAGAGGCTGCGCCACCTGCTTCATCTTGAGTCCTTCGGACTCGACCCATTCGCGGAATCGGCGCTCGAGCGGCTCCTCCTCCCAGGCCGGGCTGTCGCCCAGCACGGTCCGCAGAGCTTGGAGATATGGGACGGCCTCGGGCGTGAGAAACTTCTTTTTCGCTTTGTCGTCGAGCTCGGGCGTTTCGCGGAAGAAGAAGTCGAGGGCGTTGGCCGCCTCGGCGAGGGTTCGCGCTCTGGGACGAACGAGCGGGAGAGCTTTTTCGAGGAGCTCGCGGTCGGGGCGGATGCCGGCGCCCTCGAGAAAAGGCGCGATCCACGCCGCGTAGTGTTCAGCCGAGGTGAGGCGCTCTTCTTTCAGGTGCTCGAAGGCCACGTCGGCGAATTTGTTTTCGTCGAACTTGCCGTCGGACTTGCCTACTCGTTTCCAGTCGAAGAGCTCCACGAGCTCTGCCTTCTCGAAGATCTCTTGATCGCCGTACGACCATCCGAAACGAGCCAGGTAGTTGAGCACGGCGTTCGGGGTGTAACCCCGCTCCCGGTATTCACGAACACTCACGGCGGCGTGCCGTTTGCTCAGCTTGTCGCCCTTGGCCGACAACATCATCGGCAAGTGCGCCAGCTCCGGCACGTCCCACCCGAACGCCCGATAGAGCATCACCTGTTGCGGGGTGTTGCCGATGTGGTCGCGACCCCGAGCCACGGTGGTGATACCCATCTCGTGGTCGTCGACGACGCAGCTGAGGTTGTAGAGGGGGTAGCCGTTCGGGCGGACGAGCACGAAGTCCTGTTGGGACGCGTTCGGCGTGCTCACGGTACCGAAGACCAAGTCGCTGAAATCCGTGGCCCCCTCGGTCGGGCTCTTGAACCTCACCACGAACGGCTTGTCGGGTCGGTCGGTTCGGTCGCGGCAAGTTCCCGGGTAGCGGAACTGCGCTTTCGCGTCTTTTGCCTTGAGCGCGGCTCGAGCGGCATCGAGCTCTTCTTTGCTGCAGTAGCAGCGATAGGCGTGGCCGGATCCGATGAGCGTTTCGACCGCTCGGGCGTAGGCGTCCCGACGTTCGCTTTGGAAATAGGGTTCGTGCGGTCCGCCGACTTCGGGTCCCTCGTCCCAGTCGAGGCCGAGCCATTCGAGCGCGTCCAGAATCGCGCGCACGCTCTCGATGCTGCTCCGGTCCTGGTCGGTGTCTTCGATCCGGATGATGAACTTGCCACCGTGGCGGCGTGCCCACAGCCAATTGAAGAGCGCCGTTCGGGCCCCACCAATGTGCAGGTAGCCGCTCGGCGACGGGGCGAATCGCACTCGAGGGCCGACCATGGCGGTCGGCGGTTAGCACGCAGCCCGAGCGGCGTCACGCTGCCTCGGTGGCCCCGATGCCCCCAACTCGCCCAAATCGCGTGATTTTTCGGCCCCGCGGTTGCGCCGTCCAGTGCGGATTGCTACTAAGCGCCCCCTTCGTCCTCGGAACGGCGGAGCTAAGAGGTCACATGAAAACTACGCCCGTGCAGACCGTCCGCGAGAGCTTCGGCGACAAGCAGAAGCTCGTGGCCGCGGTGAAGAAGCTGGCGACGAAGGATCTATTCGTCGACCGAGTCAACGCCGTCAAAGGGCTCGAACGCGTATCGAACGCGAAGCTGCTCAAGCTGCACGCCACGCTGACTCGCGCGAAGAAAGACTTCGGTAGTCGCGACAAGTTGATCGACGCCATCCTCGGCCTCGAGAAGCGCACGAAGGACGAAGGCTACAAGGCTCGCGTCGAGCGTTACCCTCTCGCTCGTCTGCTCGACGCCCATCAGTCCGCCGAGCGTCGCGCCGCGCGCGCCAAAGCGGCGCCGAAAAAGACGGCGAAGAAGAAAAAGAAGGTGCGGACCAAGAAGGCTCGCGCCAAGGCCGCGAGCAAGTAGCCGCTACTTCAGATTTTTCTCGGCGAGGAAGTCGTTCGTGAACTTGGCGGCTTTGGTGTAGCTGTCCTTCAAGTCCTCGAGAATCCGCTTCTCCATCATTCCGCCGATTCCGAACATTTTGACTTTCACCTTGGCGGTGAACACACGTTTGCACTTGTCGTCGCCGGCGGGCTCCGTCGAGAGTTCGCCCTCGATCGAGATCTTGTCGGCGAGCTTGTTGGGGGTGACTTTCGTCGCCACCTTGAACGCGCTGCGGTCAAAGTCGCCCTCTTCGCGATAACCGATGCCGTCGCCGACGACCTTCTTGATGGCGCCAGGGAGATCACTCATGTCCGGCACGGCGTCGATGATGCGTCGCTTGCCCTTGGGGGTGTCTTCTTCCGTCACGACTTTGAAGTCGTTGAAGCCGAGAGCATCGAAGAACATTCTTCGGTTGTACTCTTCGTCGTAGAAGACCTTGTCCCAATAGGTTTCTTGGCTGCAGTTGAAAACGTGCTCGATACGGAAGTCCGCCATGCGCGGCATCGTAGTCGAGCAGTTGGGAATGTCGACACCGATGTGGGGGTGCTCGCGGGCTCACGACGGCTTTTTGCTCGCCGCGTAGAACGCTCGTAGGATGCCGCGCATGGCGGCGTCAGCCACCGAGGAGCGCGCCCGGCCCGACGTCGAGGAGGCACGGCCTCCTGGCTGGCTCCGACAAGTCGGGCTCGTGCTGTCCAAGGACGTCGCCATCGAGATGAGAAGTGGCGAGCTGGCGGCCACGAGCGGGTTCTTCGCGGTGCTCGTCGTCGTCGTTTGCTCGATGGCCTTCTACGGCGGCCCCGAGACCCGGCGTCTGGTGGCGCCAGGCGTCATCTGGCTCGCGCTGGCGTTTGCGACCGTGCTGGCCCTCGGCAGAAGTTGGCAGCGTGAGCGCGAGGAGAGAGCGCTTTCGGGCCTGCTCGTCGCCCCGGTGGCCCGGAGCGCCATCTTCGCGGGCAAGGCGTTGGGACTGCTCTTGTTCCTCTTCGTGCTCGAGCTCTGCGTCGTTCCGCTCACGGCGTTGTTGCTGGCCATCGATCTGCTGAGCTTCGGTGGCAATCTCGCGCTCATTTGTATCGTCGCCACGCCGGGCATCGCCGCCGCGGGCACTCTGTTCGGCGCGATGACGGTGCGTACGCGGGCGCGGGATCTAGTCTTGGCCATCGTGCTTCTTCCGTTGCTCGCCCCGACCCTGCTCACCGCGGTCGCCGCGTCGCGCGCGCTTCTCGACGGCGCGTCGAGCGGCGAGCTGCTCGACTACTTCAAGTTGATGTTGGTTTTCGACGTGACCCTCGTGGCCGGCGGCCTGGCGATGTTTGGAGCCTTGATCGAGGATTGACGGAGGTGGCTGTCAGTGGAGTGCGCCGAGGATGGCGGCGAGCTCCGGGTGGTCCGCCGCTCCGCCAGCGATGAACACGCGAGAAGAAATTTGCCCGTTTTCGTGCTCCGGCACGTAGCCGCGGGCGGCATCGAATCGAACCGTCGCTCCGGCCTGCAAAGCGAGCTCGTGTGCTCGCGTCCCAGTGCCGCCCACGAGTACGGCGCCCGCGTGGACGTCGTGCTCGCGACCCTCGTCGTCTCGAACGACGAGGCCGCTCACGCGGCTTCGACCGATCGCGCGTACCACGCGGTCCGCGGCGACTTCCGATGGCGGTGGCTCGTCGGAAGCCTCTTTTACGAACGCGCGGGAGAAAGCGTCCGCGCCGACGATGGCGACGCGGCTGTCCACCAAGATTCCAGAGCGAAGAAGTGCCAACCCCGCGCGGGCGGAAAACACGCCCGGAACGTCCCCGCCAGGGAAACCAGCCGTTGGAGCCCGAGTCCCCGGCGCGAGCAGGATCGCGCCGGGCTCGAGTAGCTCGGCGCCATGAGGACCGCCGACGAGGACTCGCCCGGCGCCGCCACATTGCGCGTCGAACATCGCTAGCGCCGTGGTGCTGGAACGAACCTCCGCTCGAGCGTCGAGCGCTCGCTGCAACAGCTCTTCGGCTCGCTCGGGTTCGAGCAATCGCGCGCCGCCACCTGGGCGAATCGCTTGCTCGACGACCACGCACCGCGAACCGAGCGCCGCCGCTGCCTCGAGGCCGGTCGCGCCAGCGCCGACCACCAGCACTTCGACCGCGCGCTTTTCTGCAGGCCGAACGTCGGTCGCGACGTCGGGCAGTCGACCGAGGCCCGCGACGCGGCGGGCGACACGTTGCATGAGCGCCGATGCGCCGGGCACCCCTGCGAGCAATCGATGGTGGTCGATACCGTTTGGGAACAAGAAGTCGGCTGCTCGGAGCAAGTCGGTTTTTCGCGTTCCGAGCACGTTTTGGGTTTCGATGCGCTCGCCCCCTCGTGCGGGTTCGAGGCACGTCATCACGTTGGCGACGCCGTCGACACGCGCGAGGCACCCGTCGCACACTCCAGCGAGGCAGTAAGGACCCCGGGGCCGATGAAGTTTGGCGCTTCGCCCGAGCACGAGTCGGTCCGCGGCGACGAGCGCCACCGCGATGGGCTCGCCGCGTTCGGCGACGACCCGAGACCCGTCGTGCTCGATCTCGACGGGATTGCGCGGCTCGATGAAGCGGTTGGCCATGACTGCGTCGGCTCGGCCCCGCCTATGCTACTCTGGGTTCAAGACCATGCGCCTCGGCTTGCTTGGCCCAGTTGGTGCGCAACCGGCGTCGCTCGAGAGCGCCGTGCGTTTCCTCGGGGAGAAGGAAAAGGTCGATCGAGCCATCTACCTGGGGTTCGACGGCGCTTTGGACGCGGTGATCGAGCGGCGCGCCAAAGAGCTGGTCGGCGAGGACGCGAGCGCGGACGGGCTCATTGCTCGATCCGCAGAGCGGTGCAGTCATGCGACCCCCGCCGAGATCGACGCGTTCGTTCGAGCGGAAAAGGCACGCAACGAGCTCAAGGTCTTCGAATCCCTAGCCGGCGACGATACACGTGCGGTGGAGCTACTCGACGGTCGTGTCGTCGTCATGATCTACGACAAGGCTTTACTAGACGAAGAGGACATTCTTCCGGCGACTTTGCTCGTGTTCGGAAAGAGCAAGGGCCCCATCGTGAAGCAGATTGGCACCCGCTGGTTTCTATCGCCGGGCACGTTCGACCGTGGCGGGATCATGGTGCTGGAGGATGTGGAAGACGGGATCGCCATGCGGATTTTCGATGCGAAGTGCGAGGAGCTTCGGTCGGAGAAGCTGGTCGTGTCACGAGCGGCCAAGATGCGTGTCGCCGGCGCGTCGGGTTAGCGTACGATGCCCGCAATGCGGGTCGCAGTCTTCGGCGGCAGCTTCAATCCCCCGCACGTTTCACACGTGTTGGCGGTGACCTATGTGCTCAGCGTGGCGGAGGTGGAGCGAGTGGTCGTCGTTCCGGTTTTTGCGCATCCCTTCGTCAAGGAGCTGGCGAGCTACGACGAACGGGTGGCGATGTGCGAGCTCGCGATGGGATGGATTCCGGCCGTCGAAATCTCCCGAATCGAGCAGTCGCTCGAACCGCCGAGTCTGACCCTGCGAACCCTCGAAGGGCTCGAAGCGGCACACCCGGAATGGTCGATGCGGCTCGTCGTGGGCGCCGACGTTCTCGACGACTCGCACAATTGGCACGCGTGGGAGAGCGTGGTCTCCAAAGCCCCGCCGATCCTGCTCGGCCGTGCCGGAGTCGCGCGCCCCGACGTCCCGAGCCCCGTCTTGCCGGAGATCTCGTCGACTCGGATCCGCGAACTCTTGAGTGTGCGCGACTCCGCTTCACGCGACGAGCTCGCTCGGCTGGTGCCGAGGGCGGTGCTCGCACACATCTTCGATCACGACCTCTACCCGTGAAAGTTGCGATCATCGGAGCGGGCAACGTCGGACGCGCCCTCAATCGCGCCCTCGAAGCGACGACACACTCGGTGCGCCTCTTTGCCGCGCGAAGCCGGAGACGCCCGAAGCTCCTCGAGGCCGACATCGTCGTACTCGCCGTGCGAGACGGCGCGCTTTCGCGTTGGGCCCAGGAGCTCGCGGAAGGTGGCTCGGTCGATCCCGGCGCGGTCGTCGTGCACGTCGCAGGCGCGCTCGATCCCGAAGTGCTCGCACCGCTGAGAGACGTCGCCGCCGGGATCGGCCAAATGCATCCGATGATCTCGTTTGCATCGCGGTCCCGGAGCCCGAATTTGCTCGGCGGTCATGTTTTGGTGTCCGGGGATCGCCTCGCTGTTCGGCGGGCGAAAGCGCTGGTCGTCGCCATCGGTGCCGTTCCGCGGCAGTGGCCGTCTTTGGATCGAGCCCTCTATCATGCCGCGGGCGGCGTCGTAGCCAACGGCGCGGCCGCCTTGGCCGCCCAGGGGGCGGAGCTGCTCCGGAGAGGCGGAGTCCCAGCGAAAGACGTCAACAAGGTGCTCGGCCCGTTGCTACGCAGCGTGGCGGAAAACATTGAAAGTCTCGGGTTGCCCACCGCGCTCACGGGCCCTGTGCGACGCGGAGATGCCCGCGCCATCGAGAAGCATCTGACCGTCCTGCCGCGCGCGTCGCGAGCGCTCTACCTCGCGTTGGCCAAGGCCCAGCTCAGCCTGGCTCGCGAGATTGGAGACGCCAGTCCACGGGACCTTCGCGACGTGGCGAACGTCATTCGCTCCTTTGAAGCTCGAACCAAGCCGTAACACCCTGGAATCCCTCGAAGCGGCCCGCTGGCCGCCGGGCCGTCGTTTGTCGAATGGCCTGCAATTGGCTACATTTCCTTACCCGTGGCCAGTCCCGCCGTCCGCGGCGCCGTGGTGTTCCAACCGGCCGGTGACACCAGCGGTGCATCCCCATCCTTCGATGTGCTCGATGACGTCGTGCGCCTCGCCGACACCCGAGGACTGCTTGCGGTGCGCGTCCCTCGTGGGGCGGAAACGGTGGCGGTGGCGGGGCACATCGAACGGCGCGGTGCCCAGACCGGGCGTGAGGTCGTTCGCGGTGCCAGCGCGCGCGTAGAAAGTGCGTGGCGGGACGTCGCCACTCGCCTCGGGCTGCAGGCCGTACCGCACGACCCTCTCGATGCCGCACGCGCCATCGTTTCTCGTGCGGCCGCGCGCCGCACACTCGTGGTGATTCCGATGTTGCACGCCTCGCCGTGGGACGACGCCGTTTGCGATTGCGTCGGTCAGAGTGTCGCGACTAGCGAAGCGCTGTTCGTCATCGTCGTTCCGTCCAACGTGCAGATCCGAGCGACCGGGGCGAATTGGTTCGACATCGACTCGCGTCTCGATGGTGCCTCTCTCGATCGGTGGTGGGAGGGTGTTGCCGCCGAGGCTCGCAGCAAACACGAATCGGACGATCTCGCGGCGCTGGATGCTTGGAGAGTCGCGGCCGTGGCGACGACTCCTTCTCAGGCGGCGCGGGTCGACGCGCTCCCGGGCCTGGCGCTAGAGCTCCTGCTGCACGTGCGGGTGGCTGGTCGCGCCTGGCCCGTCGACTCTTTGAACGAGCTAGGTGACGAGCGCGCGCTCGACCGACTCGCAAACGACGCTCTCGTCGAGGTGCGTGACGGATTGGTGGTGCCCTGCGGCGCTGGGGCGGCGCCAGTCGACGTGCAGAGCATTTCGCCCGAGACGCTCGGCACCGTCGCCGAAGCGCTCACCAGGACGTACCCGGATGATGCGTGGGGGCTTGCCCGCGCTGCCGAGCTGCTCGCCGCCGCGGATGAAGCGGACCAAGCGGAGGGCAGTATGCGGCGATCCCTCGAGCTCGCCGCCGACGCTTCGAGTCGCTCCGAGCTCTGGCGACGTTGGACCGAGGCGGTCGGAACGCTTGGGCCGGAAAGCCGCGCTCGCCAGCGCATCCGTGCCGCCGAGCTCGCTCTCGAGCTGGGGGACGTCGATGTGGCGCTCGATTGGGCCGAGGGGGCGTCGGGAGCCGAGCCCTCGTTCGACGCGGCGTTTGTGCTCGGCCGGGCAACCTTGGCGCGGGGCGACCTGGTCTCGGCGAAAGCGGCGCTCGCTCGAGCCGCGGCTCTGGCGCCGGACGGGTCGGCGAAGCTGCGGGTTCGCGTGGCGGTCGGCGAGCTGCATTTCGCGAATGGAGATTTCGATCGGGCGCTCGAGCTCGCCGAGTCCGTGATCGGTGAATCCGCGGATTCGAGCGTCCGGCTGGGCGCGAGGAATCTCGTGGGTAAGGTGCTGCTCGCCCGCGGCGCTTGGAAAGAGGCCGGCGAGCACTTCGCGGCGGATGCTTGCGACGCGTCGATGACCGGCGAGGTCGTCAACGAGCTTCGAGCGCGGGTGAACCGCGCGATCGCCTTGATGAGCTCGGGGAGCTACGACGAGGCGCGCCCAATGCTGCTCGAAGTGCTCGACGACGCCGAAGACCGTGCCGAGTTGCGCGCCGTGGGTTTTGCGCTGTCGAACTTGGCGGTGCTCGCCACCGAACGACACGACTATCGCACCGCCCTCGAGTTGTCCGAGCGCACGATTACGGTCCGTCGGCGGCTCGGCGAGCGACTGGGATACGCGCGCGACGTCATCAACCTGGTCGAGCTCCGGCTTCGGCTCGGGCTCGTCGGTCCTGCCGAGGAGGCGTTGCGGTTTGCTCGGCAATCCCTCGGCCCTGGGGCACCGTCTTCTCGACTCACCGAGCTTGCACTCGCGGCCGCACGAGTACACCTCGCTTGCGGCCGATCCCTCGATGCCGATCGTGAGGCCCGAGCGGCGTTGCGCACGGCGACTCAATCGACCGACGGCGAGAAGCTCGGTGAGTGCCACCGGCTGGCTTCACGCATTGCCCTCGATGACGGCGTCTTGGCACGGGCCGAGGCCGAGCTCGAGGCAGCTGAGTCGTACTCGACGACGCCCTACGAGGCGGGCGAGCTGGCGATTCTGCGAGCGCTCGTGGCCCGGGCCAATGGCGTCTTGGAGCCAGAGCTCGGAAACCGTGCGGTGATCGCCGCGCGCGAGAGCGGCGACGAGGAGCTCGCCCGCGAGGCGCATACCCTCGCCGCTGAGATCGCCTTGGGCGCGGGGGATCGAGAGCGCGCTGCGAGCCATGTCGAGGCTGCTTGCATGCTTCGTGACGATGTTCTTCGAAACGTCGGACCCGAGTTGAGCGAATTTTATCTCGGGCGCCGCGATCTCGTTCACCTAGCGAGTTTCGAGCGCACTCGTCCGGTAGAGGAAGAAGCCCCGGACAGCGTCACCCCCCGGGGCAAACGCTCGGGCGACATCCGGGCGATGTACGTCGGTCGTCACCCGCTCGTGCAAGCGCTCATCGGTCAGGTCAAAAAGGTCGGCCGCACCGATGCGACCGTTCTCATTCACGGCGAGAGCGGTACGGGCAAAGAGCTCATCGCCGAAGGCATTCACGCCGATAGTCCGCGCTCGAGCGGCCCGCTCGTCAAAGTCAACTGCGCCGCTCTCGTCGAGACCTTGCTGTTGAGCGAGCTGTTTGGTCACGAAAAAGGGGCGTTCACGGGTGCGCAGACACGCAAGCGTGGTCGGTTCGAGCGTGCCAACGGAGGAACGCTGTTCCTCGACGAAATCGGGGACATCTCCGAGCGGACTCAGGTAGCGCTACTTCGGGTGCTCGAAGAGCGAACGATCGAACGAGTGGGCGGAAGCGGCTCCATCAAGGTGGACGTCAGGATCGTCTGCGCGACGAACCGTGATCTCCGCGGCATGGTCGATCGCGGCGAGTTCCGAGAGGACCTCTACTATCGCTTGTCCGGTATCGGTCTCGAGGTCCCGCCGCTGCGCGAGCGCCTCGGGGACCTACCGCTCTTGTGCACGGCGCTGCTCGATCGCGTCGCCGGGGATCGTGGCGAAAAGCCCAAGCGTCTCAGCAAAGACGCCATGGAAATCCTGGTCCGACATTCGTGGCCCGGCAACGTGCGCGAGCTCGAGAACGCGTTGCGCGCCGCTTCGCTCTTCGCGGACAGCGACATCATTGGCGTGCAGGATCTGCTCGAGCACGTCGAGGCCCTGAAGAAGCTCGCCGCCGAGCCTTCGAGCATCCCCTCGCTACTGCACATGGACGTATCGGCTCCGGCATCCTCGAACGCCCAAGGGTCGCCAAACTCGTCGCTCGGCATCCCGACGATTCCGCCGCCGACACCCGTCGAGCCCGCCTCCGGAGCGGCCTACCGGGAGATCCGTGAGGGCAACGTGAGCCTTGCCGACGTCAAGCGTCAGATCGAGCGCGAGTGCATCAGTCGGGCGCTCAGCGAAACCAAAGGGAATATTACGCGTGCGGCCGCCGTCTTGGGGATGAAGCGACCGCGCTTGAGCCAGCTAGTGAAGCAGTACGGGCTTCTTACGGACAGGGAGGCAGAGTAGTGACCACTCGAAACATCGCGCGGCTGTGGGCGACAGCAGCGCTTTTCCTCGGCACGGCCTGCGCTTTTGAGGCCACTGACGAGCAAAACCCCGAGGACGGGACGTCGACGGACGAGCCCGTCGTTCAGGAGAGCCTCGTCGGGACGGGCGAGCCAGCCATGCACTACCGGATGACCCCGGTCTTGCAGGAGTCACCGACGGCCCGACCGACCCCCGATCCCTGGAAGCCCCCCAGTAGCTCGGACCAGACTGCGAGACCCACGCCGGATCCGTGGCAGCCGGATGACCCGATGGACCCCGAAGAAGAGGAAGAAGAGCCCTCGATGGGTTCCGAATCCGAAGGCGCTGAACCCGCCGACTGACCGCGCCCGGGCCGGTATTCGTCGCGGCCTGCTAACATCATTCCGCTGTGGATCTCCGGACCCGCACTTCACTGTTCTGCGGCGCCCTCGCTTTGGCGATCGCGGTTTCGATTCTGCTGCGCGGACGTACACGCCGTGGCCAGCTCCTGTTCGCGGCCTTCGCGGCGGATATCGGACTCTGGTACCTCGCGCAGTGGCTTTATCATTTCGTCCAGGCGGATGTCTGGGCACGCTTCACGGCGATCCTCGCCGTGCTGCTCCCGCAGTTTGCGCTCAACCTGTTCGAGGCGATCGTGCCGCCCGCCGGCGGAAAGTCGACGCT
>JAJDAH010000441.1 GCA_029261965.1 Polyangiaceae bacterium | reverse complement strand
CAACATCTCCGCTCTCTTGCCGTTCGCGCTTCAGGATGTTGACAGCATGGGCCAGCTGCCGGGAACCGACATGCACCCCGCACTATCTCTCGTGCAACAATGGATCGACCCTGCCGATCCGTTGAGCTTCGCGGCGCCCATCGCCCGCGTTCCCGAAATGGGCCAAAGCCCATTGCACATTTTCCAGCCCTACGGTCACGACGACAGCTACAGCCCACCGGTCACCATGCAGACCTACGCTGTCGCGGGGAACTTCGGTGTGGCCGCCAGCGACGCGACCGTCGTCACGCCCGACTCGATTGGTGGTTTCACCGAGCAAGCCGTGCCCTTGTCGGCCAACGTAGACGTCAACGCTACGAGCTACACCGTTGCACTCCGTCAGTACCGCGGGTCGAGCGACGGTCATTTCGTGGCTTTCGACGTGGCCTCGGCGAACGCCGACGTCGCGCGCTTCTTGGCGATGGCGGCTTTGGGAGTCGCTCCCGAGGTCGGAAACTAGCCAGCGGCGGTTGATCGCCGCCGTCGAGACCGATACGTTCGCGCCCACGCTGTCCCTCAGAAAATTGCCAGGGCGCTTGCGTCGCGCGCAAGCTCGCTTCTCCGAGAAGTATCTTTCGGATGTGGTGTTCGTCCACATCAACAAGACCGCGGGAACGAGTGTCGCCAACGCGCTCGGCATTCCCTCGCGACACCTGACTGCTCTCGAGCATATCGAGGATCTCGGACAGAAACGATGGCAGTCTCGGTTCAAGTTCACCTTCGTCCGAAATCCATGGGACAAGGTGGCGTCTCACTATCACTACCGGGTCAAGACCAACCAGACGGGGCTGGGTGACCGGTCGGTGCCGTTCAACGAGTGGGTGCGACTCGCCTACGGAGATTGCGATCCGAAGTTCGACGACAACCCGAAGATGTTCATGCCTCAGGTGAAGTGGATGTCCGACGCAGAGGGGCGCATCCTCGTCGACTTCATCGGCCGATTTGAATCCCTCGACGACGATTTTTCGGAGATCTGCCGCCGCATCGGGCGCAGGGCATCTTTGCCGCACCTCTTGAAATCGTCGCGCGGCGACTAACGGAAGCTGTACTCGTCGGAGACGACGGACATCGTCGGAAAATGGTTCCACGACGACGTGCGACGATTCGACTACAACTTCGATGGATAGAGCCGCCCGTTCGCCTCACCCACCGTCCTGAAGTTTCTTGATGGCCGCTTGCCGCGCCCGAGCGTCGTAGACTTCGAACGTTCGGTCGATCACCAGCTCGTTCGGATGGACGAGGACACGGATGTTCCACGCGCCGAGAGGTGCGCCCGGCTCGAAGCTCATGGTGTGGTCGAACTGCGTCGTCTGTGCTTTCGCCAAGCCTTCGCCGAGCTTGGTGATCCGTCCTCGACCGACCGTCCCGCGCTTGTCGCGCACGCCAGCCGCCGACCCGGGAATGTCGAGCTCCCAGTTCACCGGCACGTCGCGAGGGAGAGGTCGGTTGAAGACGAGGCGAAATCCATGTTTCTGCTTCGACAGTTGGAACGGGATGGAGCTCCGCTCCTGGATCTGGCCGCCGAAAAACACGCCGAACTCGGCCGTGGCCACCAGGCCGGTTTGTTTGGCGTCGGGCCGGCAGCCAGACAGTGCTGCTGGTAGCAGTAGAGCGAGAACGGCGCGCTGGAACGTGGTCACTTCGTCATCTCCGCGGTCATTCGAGCAAAGTCGGTCACGTCGAGGGTCTCTCCCCGAAGGTCCAAGGAGATTTCCGCACGTTTGGCGGCGGCGGCAACTTCCTCGTCGCTTCGGGCGAGCAGCCCGCGCCAGGCATTCTTGAGTTTCTTTCGACGCTGTCCGAAGGCAGCCCGAACGACTGCTCGAAATTCGTGGGTCTCCCTGGCGAGGGGAACGTCGTGGGGTTCCAACAGAACGACCGCCGAGTCGACTCGTGGCTTCGGGAAGAACGCGCCCGAACGGATGATGAAGCGCCTCTTGGCGCGGAAGGCGGCACGCACGAACACCGTCAGGGCGCCGTATTCCGGAGTGCTGGGAGCCGCCGTCAATCGCGCGGCGACCTCGAGCTGAACGAGGAAGACGACGCGGCTGACCCGTTCGGAAATTCCGGTGGCTCGTTCGAGCAGCGGCCCGGTGATGTAGTACGGCAAGTTGCCGGCGAGCACGTGGGGTGTGGGGGCGCCTTCGAGAGCGTCGACGAAAGAAAGTCTCCGGGCATCTTCGTCGCAGAGCTCGAGCGTGCCGGATCGAATTTGGGTGTCGAACTGTTCGGCGAGGATCGGTAACAGGTCGGGATCCCTCTCGATGGCGATCACTCGGGTGCAGCGGTCGAGCAGCGGTCTCGTCAGAGCCCCGACGCCAGCGCCGATTTCTATCACGGTGCCTCCGCTCGCAGGCACCGCGAGTTCGGCGATGCGCGTCGCCATCGCCCGGTCGGTCAGAAAGTTCTGTCCGAGGTGCTTCTTCGGGTGCAAGCCGTGACGCTGCAGCAGGGCGCGTGCGGTCGGTGTTTCTGAAGCGCCGGAGCTCACGCGGCGTTCGTTCGACGGGGGATGTCGTTTTCGTCGCCGCTTCGGGGCTCGGTGCCATCGCGAAAGTTGGACGGGCTGCGACGCCTCAGCCTCTCGACGCGGATACCGAGCCGACGGAGCTCTCGTTCGCCTCGCTCTTGAGCTACGCGGATCCGCTCGCTCACGGCGTCCGCTACCGCCCCGCCGATGGGTGAAGCGTCTCGTGGCACGCTCGGAATGTGGTCCATCGCAACCCATCGAACATCGACGCGCCTTCGCGGGATGAGGTTGAGCGCCTGTTCGAGTTCGGGCCGCGTGCTCGAGTCCGGAGCTGGTGACCAAACGTAGAGCACACTCGCCCGAGGCCGCTCGGCGATGACACGCGACAAGAACTTGCACAGAGTTCGGTCGGTTTTCACCCGCTCGGGCTCGAGCCGTGCAGGCGAGCCTATGCCGAACGCCGCGAGGTACCGGCGCAGTGAACGCTCTCTTTTGCTCGCGACGTACACTTCGCCGGCAGCGAATGGCGCACGACGCCGCACCTTGTCGGCCCGCCGGGCGAGACGGTCCATGTCCGTCGCCCGAACGCGTCGTGCCGCTTCCGGATCCAGGGGTCTCATGTGCTCGAGAACGCGTGCGGCGACATCGGCTTCATCGAGGTCACTTCGGTCCATGTCGAGCGTGTCGGACGCGGCGATGAGCGCCGCGACGATGGAAAACCCGTGTTTGGCGCCCCGCTCCGGCGACAGGTACGCGAGTGGCCGTGCGCCCGCCACGGCCAGGCCCACGCGATCGCCGCGCGCGAGATGGCGCTGGGCCACGGCGGCCACCTGATCGATGGCAGCGTCCAGCGGCGCGTTACCGAGCGCGCCTGCCCAGAGCTCCACCGACGCGTCGAGTAGCAACCACACTACGTCGCGCTCTTCGCGTTCATAATCTCGCACCATGAGCTGGCCGCGCCGAGCCGATGCTTTCCATGCGATTCTCTTGAACGGATCGCCGGGTTGGTGCTCACGAAGCTCCCGCAGCTCGTAGCCGTCACCCGAAAATGGTCCCGGACGCCCAGCGTTGGCCGTCATGCGGCTGCGCCCCCCCTGCGCCGTTCGGATTCCGTGCACGTAGGCGTGCGGCAAGACTTCGATGCCGTACGGATTGGCGAAGGTCAGCGGTACCTCGAAGAGTCCGGGATTCCCCTGCACTTCGAGCGAGAGGCCGTGGATGCCGTGGCGGCCCACCCTCGGCGCGGTGACTCGAACAGTCACTTCGAGGCGGCCGGCGGCGGGGACTTCTCCCTCGCGCGGCTCGATTTCGATGCTCAAGTTCGGCGACGACACGGCTCTGAGCTCGACGTATCGGGCCGCTCGTGTGTCGCGGTTTCGAACCTCGGCTTCGATTTCCAGGGTTTCGCCGCGGGCCGCTTGGCGAACGCGGCGGTCGTGTCGCCAGAGCATCTCGAACCCGGCGGCCCTAACACGCGCGACGTTCAACATCGTGACGGCGCGGGCGATGGCGAGGCCGAGAATCAGCGCGCCGCCCCAGGACGCGATCGCGGCTTGCTGTGTGGCCACGCCGACGGCGACGACGCCGATGCCGGTGATCGCCACGTCCACTGCGGCGCGAGTTGGATGGATCTGCATGGCGGGTGCGCCGGTTCGCTTCGGCGGCGCCTCAGCGAATCCTCACGGCGTCCGGGGCGTCCGGGGCGTCGCAAAACGCGCTCTGATTCGAACGGCAGAGCTCCCGTGTGCGTTCGACGAGAGCGGCGCCGACCTTCGGGTTGCGTGGAACTCCGCGTCCCCGGTCGTACAACCGCGAGAGCTTGTAGCAGGAGCGCGCATCTCGCTGGCGACACCGGGTCGCGTACATTTCCACAGCGAGTTTGAGAAATTTGAGCGCCCGGTCGGGATCGCGGCGCACGCCGGTCCCTTCTTCGTAGAACCGAGCCACTCGCACACATCGATCGGGCATGCCGCGAGCGCACCACTGAGCGTCCTTCATGATCAGCGCGCGCGTGGGCGCGAGCGCGCGGTTCGCCGGATCGAGCGGGTCCGGTAGCGCGGTCGTGGGCTCCAAGTCCTCGAGGGCGGCGGTGGGCTCGTGGGGAGCGGTGGTCGGCGCCGTGTCGACTCCGAGAGCGAGGTCGGCCGGCGATGGGGGAGCTTCGGGGTCAGGGGTCGGGTCGGCGACCACCGAGGGCGCCGTCGTCGGCGCCGCAACCTGCTGAGAGACTGGACGATAGGGAGGCTCGGCGGCAGGTGGCACCGCTGGCTGGCGGGACATTTGCGACAGTGCAAAAACGACACCGATGCCCGCACCGAAGAATGCGGCGGTGAGGGTGCCGATTTGTGACGTTCGCATCGGTGGTTGGGCTCGCTCCGCGACTGAGGGTAGCGCAAAGTGGCGGGCGGCGTCGCTCGTCGCCGTTCAGCCCCAGTCGCCGGCTCGAATGCCATCGATGATCTTCCGAGTCCGATGTCCCCAAATTGGATGGGGTTCAGCGCCGAGCTCGTCGGCCAGCGCGTTGGCGGCTCGCGCCGGTGTGACCCCGTCGGTCTTCGCCCGCTCGAGCACCCTTCGGGTGGTTCGATAAACGCTCCTGTCCCAGTCGCGGCCGAGGTGGCGGGTGATGTCCGGGTCGTTTTGGAGCGTGCCGTACTGCTCGTTGGCGCAATTCACGATGCCCATTCGGTTCGCGAGAAAGTCGGGCACGTAGACGATTCCGCGGCGCTCGAGCATTTCGTCGTCGCGTCGGTCATCGAGCAGCTGATTGTTTGCGGCGCCGCAGACGACTTTGGTGCGCAGGGCTGGAATCGTGTCCGGGCCGAGCACTCCGCCGAGCGCGTTGGGGGCGAAGATGTCGCACTCTTCGGAGAAGATGCTCGCGTCGTGCGGCTCGACGAGACGGATTTCCACCGGTTTGCCGGCGTGAAGTGACCGAAGCTCGTCGGCGCGCTCACGGGATAACTCGGTCGCGACGACGCTGGCTCCGCGGTCGAGCAAGTCACCGATCATGGCGGCACCGACGTTGCCGGTTCCCTGCATCGCCACTCGTTTTTCGGCGAGTGACCCGAGGTCGAGGAAGTCGAGCGCTCCCTCCATCGCCGAAACTACGCCACGGGCCGTCGCAAAGGAGGGGTTGCCCGAGCCACCCACGCTCGTAGGCACACACGTCGTGAACCGGGTCTCGCGAAAAATTTCCGCCATGTCGGCGGCGTTCGTACCGGCGTCTTCAGCGGTCACGTAGGCGCCGCGAAGTGAGGTGATGAATCGGCCGTATTCACGATAGACCGCACTCCGGTGTGCTGGGTCGCGCCAGAGCTCACCGTCGTCCTTGGCCACGACGCCCTTGCCGCCACCCCACCAAAGACCGGCCAACGCGTTCTTGCGTCCCATGCCTTGGCTCAACCGCAGACCGTCGCTGACGAGAGCTCGCATCGAGTCGTACCGCCAATAGCGAACGCCGCCGGCGCCTTGACCGCGCACGGTGTTGTGTAAGAAGGCCGTCATTAGGCTGCCGGTATCCTCGCCAACGGCGAAGAACAAGGCTTCGTGCTCGGCGAAGTCGCGCTCGTCAGCCGCGATTTCTCGTGCCATGCCGTCGAGCGCTGTTTCGCTCGCCTCGAGTCGACCCGTGTCGGGGTCGCGGATGAGCCACGCCCGTCGACGGCTCAGGGTTTGGGCGAATTCTTCCGGGGTTGACGCGAGCAAGCTCATGAGGGGCGAGAAACGGGGGCCGCTGGATGTGACTCTTTTTGGTTCTCGAGGCAGACCACTAGACCCTAATCAAGCGAGTGCGTGATGCGCGGGGGGAATTTATCTGAAAAGCCCGGTGTTCTTGGGGTTCCAACACCAACCAAAAACACCATGAAGGGCTTTTCAGATGAAGCGAAGCATACGACGTCGACTCGAGC
>JAJDAH010000045.1 GCA_029261965.1 Polyangiaceae bacterium | reverse complement strand
ACCGGCGGCGCAGGCACCGGCGGCGCGGGAACCGGCGGCGCAGGTACTGGCGGAGCGGGAACCGGCGGAACCGGAGGAGCCGGAACCGGTGGCATTGGCGGTGCTGGTGGCGCAGGAACCGGTGGTGCAGCAACTGGCGGCGCGAGCGGCGCTGGCGGGATCGGAGCTGGCGGCGCAGCGACCGGCGGCGCGAGTGGCGCTGGCGGGATCGGAGCCGGCGGCGCAGCGACAGGTGGGGCCGGTGGACTCGGCGCCGGCGGCGCGGCAACCGGTGGCGCAAGCGGCGCCGGCGGTCTCGGTGGCGCGGGCGCCGGCGGAACCAACGCCGGTGGCGCAGCCGGAGCGGGCGGCTCGGCGGCGAGTGCCGGCGCTGGCGGCGTGGCCGCCGGTGGTACCGCGGGCCAAGGTGGGTCGGCAGCGTCGGCTGGCGCCGCGGGTGCCTCGGGATCGGGCGGAAACAATCAAGGCGCCGGCGGCGCGACCGGGGGCTCATCCGGAAGCGTGGGCGCCGGCGGCTTCGCTGGTGGTGCCGCCTTCGGTGGCGCCAACGTGGATTCTGGCACCAACAACCTGCAAGCCGACGGAATCATCGCCGGCGGCGGCTGCGAGTGCACCACCGTCGGGCACATGAATTCCCGAGGCGGTAGCGCGGGGTTGTTGTTGCTCGCCGGACTTGGCGTCGGTATTGCGCGGCGCCGCCGTCGTTAATCATCGAAATCCCTAAAGCGCGCTCGAGACTTCGCCCATGACGACCATGACACGCCACCTGGCGCGATCCCTCGGGGCTTGCGCGCTCTTTTTCGCCGCGGCCACCACCCACGCGCAACCGCGCGCCGATGGATTCGCACTCAACCGTTTCGAGCCCGCCGAGAGACCGAGCGAGTGGTTCGCGCTCGAGTCTCTCGATCTTCGCGGGCACAAACGGTTCGCCGCCGGCATGGTCATCGACTACGCGAACCGCCCGCTCGTGCTCTACCTGCCCGAGGGCGGGACTGACGCCAACGTCGTCAAGCACCAGTTTTTCGCGCACGTGGGTGGAACCATCACGCTGTGGGACCGGGCGAGGTTCGCGATCAGCCAACCGATTGCACTTTTTCAGGACGGAGAGCCCGGACAAACGAGCACTTCGTCGTTTCGCTCGGGCAACGCGACGACGATTGGCGATCTCCGTGTCGGCGGCGACGTGCGTTTCATCGGCGTGTACGGCGATCCGATCACGTTTGCTGGTGGAGTGCAGTTGTTCCTGCCGACCGGATCGCAGGACTCGTTCACCGGCGACGGGAACGTGCGCCTGCTTCCGCGCCTCATGGTCGCCGGAGACATCGACTGGTTCGTGTACGCCGCGCAAATGGGGTTCAACTTTCGCGCCAATGACGATCCTTTTGGTGGAGCTGCCCGCGGGAGCGAAGTTTCGTTCGCGGGCTCCGCGGGCATCCGTACGCTCGATGGTCGTCTGATTGCCGGCCCGGAAATTTTCGGCAACACGGTCGTCACGGACTCCGACGCGTTCTTTTCCACGCGGGCGACGCCGTTCGAGATTCTCTTTGGCACTCACTACTGGGCCAACCAAGAGTGGATCGTCGGCGCGGCAATCGGGCCGGGGCTCACCCGTGCATTCGGCACGCCGAAGCTGCGCGTAGTCGCGAGCGTGGCGTGGGTGCAGCCGCTCGAAACCGAAGCCCCGCCTCCCGCGGACAAACCACCACCCGTCGAAGGCCCGAGCGACCGCGATGGCGACGGAATTTTCGACGACGTCGATGCTTGCCCCGACGAGCCTGGCGTCCCGAACGACGACCCGAAGAAACACGGATGTCCACCGCCCGGTGATCGCGACGGCGATGGAATTCTCGACGACGTCGACGCTTGTCCCGACGTTCCCGGGATCTCGAACGAAGACCCGGCCAAACACGGCTGCCCGCCGCCGGATCGTGACGGCGATGGCATTCTCGACGAGGTCGACGCGTGTCCGGACGAGCCCGGCGTCGCCACCGACGATCCCAAGACGAACGGTTGCCCGCCGCCGAAGGACCGCGACGGCGACGGCATCCTCGACGAAAAGGACGCGTGTCCCGACTCCCCGGGGCCCGCCAACGACGACCCGAAGAAACACGGTTGCCCCGTCGCGCGAATCGAGAAGGGGCAGATCAAGATCCGCGAGCAGGTGCAGTTTGCCTACAACAGCTCGCGCATCCTGAAGGCGAGCGACTTCATCCTCGAAGCCGTAGCGAAGATCTTCAAGGACAACCCGCAGATCAAGCGCGTGGAAATTCAGGGTCACACCGACAGCAAGGGCAGCAACAACTACAACAAGGCCCTCAGCAACCGTCGCGCTCGATCGGTTTTCAACTGGCTCGTGCTGCACGGCATTGACCGAAAGCGGCTGACGTCGCGTGGTCTCGGCGAAGAGAGCCCGATCGACAGCAACGACACCGATGAAGGGCGCCAGAACAATCGTCGCGTGGAGTTCCACATCCTCGAACAGGACAAGGTCGTCGAAGAGGTGATCGATCCGAAAGCGAAGGCCGATCCGAAGGCCGAAGCGCCGAAAACCGAAGCGCCGAAGGCCGAGGAGCCGAAACCCTAGGCCCGATTTCGCTCTCCGCTGCCCGGCCGGGCGGTTCGCGGCCGTCATAAAAAGCGAAACGAGCCCCCACTGACCCGGAGACCGACCCCAAGTCGGAAGGACTACGACCATGTCGAGCTACTCGAAGACGGCGAAATTGGCTTCTCTCCTTGGGGGCGCGCTCGCTCTGGGGTTCGTTTTCCAGGGTTGCGGAAGCAGCTCCAAGGGCAACAGCTCCGGCCAAGACGCGGGGGCCGATGCCTCGGCCGGGGGCAGCGCCGGGAGTGCGGGCAGCACGAGCACGGGTGGATCCGCGGGCAGCGGTGGAGGCGGCACCGGAGGCGGGGCGGCCGGCACGGGCGGCGGTGGTCAATGTTCGATGCTCGGGGCGACTTGCAGCTCCAATGCCCAGTGCTGCTCGGCCAATTGCGATCCGCTGCTCAACGCGTGCACGTCGCCCGTGGGCATGTGTCTCGGCGCTGGGGAATCTTGCTCGAACGCGACCGAGTGTTGCACGTTCGTTTGCGACGGTGGCACTTGTGGCGCCGACCTCTGCATCTCCGACAACCAGCCGTGCGCAGACGACGCCGAGTGCTGCGGTGGCACGTGCTCGAACGGCGACGCCGGTGGCACGTGCACGCCGCTGAGCTCCGGCTGCAGCACTGCTGGCAACGAGTGCACGGATCATTCCGACTGTTGCTCGAGCCTCTGCACCAATGGCCGTTGCTCGAACCAACCTTCGTTCTGCAAACAGACCGACGACGCCTGCGCCGACGACGGCGAGTGCTGCACCGGCCTGTGCACGAAGCAGGGAACCGCATCCATTGGCGTCTGCACCCGACCCGACACGCCCGGAGTGCCTGGCTGCCAGGTAGCCGGCGAAGTGTGTGGTGATAGCGCAAACGACGGCGGCGTGACCGATGCGGGCATTCCCGCTTGTGGCGGCTCGTGTTGTAGCCGCGCTTGCGCGCCCTATGGGCCGACCGGCGTATTCGTCTGCCAACCGCCGAGCGGGTGCCGACCCACCGGCGAACTCTGTGTCGACGACATGGACTGCTGCGGCTCGCCGGGTCTGACCGGCGGCAACGGCTCGGTTCGGTGCAGCAAGAGCGCCGGTGAGCCGGTCGGCCGCTGCGACAACGGCAATGCGTGTCGGCCGTCCGGCGCGATCTGCAAGCTCGCGACGACGTCTTGCAACGCCGAGAACAACTGCTGCGCCGGAAACGTCAACCAGAACCCGATGGTGTGCCAGCAAGACTTGCTCGGGATCCCTCGGTGCACCGCAGTGGGCGACTGCAGTGAAGCGGGCTCGCGGGTTGGTGAAGCGTGCGCTTCGAGCGCTGATTGTTGCGGACTGCCGTGCTTGCCGAACCTCGGCGGCGGCGGCGATGCGTTCATCTGCGGTCCGAGCTGCGTCACCTCCGGAGGCACGTGCACGAGTTCGTCGGATTGTTGCTCGGGGTTGCCGTGCGTCTCTCCGCCCGGATCCACGCAGGGCGTCTGCGGGACCGACATGCCGACCCCCGACGGTGGTGTGCCGGTGGATGGCAGCACCCCCGACGCGGACATTCCTGACGGCGGGGGCGCGTGTTCGCTCTACGGTCAGGAGTGCTCGACGGCCGGGGATTGCTGCAACAACGTGCCCTGCACAGACGGCCGCTGCGTGTTCCCGGTCTTTTGACGAGGAAGTAGCTAGCCGTTACTTGCGCTTCTTGTAGATGCGCTTGGAGCCCTTTTTCGGGGCGCTCTTCCCGGTGTCGGGCTTCTTCTTGTAGATGCGCTTGGAGCCCTTTTTCGGGGCGCTCTTCCCGGTGTCGGGCTTCTCCTTGTAGATGCGCTTCGATCCCTTGCTGGGAGGGCTCTTTCTACGGGTGCTTTTTTTGCGGTCCTTTTTGGTGGCGACCTTGGTTTTGGGGGCGCCTTTTTCGTCGCTGCCATCGTCCGCGCGTTCCATCTTCTTGCCAGGGCTCTTCTTCGCCTCCTTCTTGGAGGCGACCTTGGTTTTGGGGGCGCCCTTTTCGTCGCTTCCGTCGTCAGAGCGTTCCATCTTCTTGCCGGGGCTCTTCTTGGCGGGGCTCTTCTTGGCGACCTTCTTCGAAGCGACTTTCTTCGAAGCGACCTTAGTCTTTGGGGCGACCTTGGTCTTCGGGGCGACCCTGCCGTCCGGCGCCGCGGCAGCGGAGTGGCTCACAGTCAGCGAGCCCGCGAAGAGACCGAAACAAACCGTCAGAGGGAGCGTCCAGCGAAGTAGTGACATGTGGGGGAGTCCTTTCTCGAGCGGCGGCGATCGATTCCGCGGCCGTATTTCGTTGTGCTCGATTCGACGGAGAAGCTCCCCTCCAACGTCGGCTCGAAAGTTGCTCGAAAATTGCTCACCGAACGCTCGGTGGCCCTCGGCCACGGCTCGGCTCAGCTCCGGAATTCGCTCGGATCCACGCCAAAGCGCTTCATCATGCGGATTAGGGCGAAGCGGTTCTTGAGACCGAGGTCACGAGCGGCCGCGGCTTGGTTGCCTCGATGCCGCGTGAGAGCTGTGCGGATCTCCGATTCGCTCGGTGGTTGATCCGCTTCAGGCTCGGGGCTCGGCTCGGCCAGGGCATCGGTCACTTCTGGGGTGAGGTCGACGATGTCGGAGGTGGACGAACTCATGGCGAGCCACAGGAGTCGATCGAGCTCGCGCACGTGGTCGCGGTAGTCGTGGCGGACGAGCGCCTCGAGCAGACCGAGCGACAGGCGCGGTGCCGGCGAACTTTCGTCATCGAAGAACCGGTTGGCCGTCGTCGGGCTGTCCTCTCGCACACGGGCAACCAACGAGACCAGCAACAGCGGAATATCCTCGGGCCGAGCGTCGAGGCCCGGGACCTCGATCCGCGCGGCGAAACGGGCGAGGAAATCCGCCGAGAGCTCGCCGGTTTCGCTCAGCGCGCCGACGAACCGAGCGGTGGAACGCGTGTCCGAGGATTCGCCCGGTCGTTGATACGTGCCGTCTCGCTCGAGCACGCGGAGCAGCTGCCCCTGAGACGTCGGGTTGAGCCGCTGTAGTTGGTCGAGGAAGAGCGTCGAGTGGTGGGCTTCGCCGACGAGGCCGCCGCGCTCTGGAGTGCCTGGAGTGGGAAAGTCCTTCGCGTTGCCGAAAAGTTCGACCTCGCTCGTCTCGGCGCGAAGGAGCGCGGTGTTGCAGGTGACCCAGCGCCGACGTTTGTTGCCGAGCTCGTGCAGCGCTCGAGCTCCATGCTCTTTTCCGGTGCCGGCGGGTCCCGACAGCAGCACAGAATGTTTCGAGGTCGCCGCCAGCGCCAAGCGGTCGCGCAACGCCCACATGGCGGGGCTTTCGCCAACGAGGCCGAACGAGTCGGGGGCGCCGAACTCACCGATCGACGACGAGGGCAAGGCGCGCAGTCGCGGCAACCGAACTGGTCGCATCGTCGAGAGAAAGAGCATCTCGTCGTCGATGCGCAGCAGGTCGCCGACGGCAAGCCCCCGTTTGGTCACCCGCCCGCCGTTGACGAACACCGGCAATCTCCCGAGGTTTTCGATCGCCAGCTTTCCCGCTTCGCCGTGCACCCGAAGCTGTTGCCGGGAGACGCGTGCGCCTCTGAGCGGTCCTGAAGGCGTCCAGCTGCCCGGGCGCTGGTGAAAGAAGCGCACGCGCTCCTGTTTCGGGTCGGCGTCCGATCCCCGACCCAGGAGTCGGGGCCCGCTGTCGGCGGGGATGACCGCGACGTCCCCGGCGCGGCCCGGCTCCGACCTAGTCCAGAGCAGGACGAGGGTGGGATGGAGCTCGGGCGTGGTTTCGTCAGGGCCTACGCCTCGCGATTCGCTGGTATTTCGAGTGGTGTCCACCGGGCTGCTCGCGGCGCCGACGTCGCGGTCGAGCTGTCGGACACGCAGCCAATCAAATCCGCGGCCGGGGGGCAAACGTCGCGCAGTCAGTGCACGTTGAGCTGCAACTCGCGGCTTCGGCTCGGGGGGAGGGGGAAGCGGATGAGCTTTCCCTCGAGGTCCGCTTCAGCCTCTCGGCGCCAGCACAGTTGACCGAGACGGTTCGTCGCGCGCGCTAGATGCCGACGGTAGGTGCTGTAGGCCATGCCGAGATCGCAAGCCACCGCGAACTGCTTGGTTCGGCCTTGCAAGTACGTGGCAGTCAGCAGCTTCGCGTCGCGCGGTTCGAGCGCGGCGATGGCGGTGCGGAGCGCGTGACGAAGCGCGTCGACACCGTTGCGACCGTGGGCGCCTTCGTGCACGGCCTGCACGAAGCGACAGCGACTGAGAGCACCCTCGGCGAGCATCGGCGCGTCCTGGAAGTGACGGAGAGCGTCCTTGACCGCCGACGCAAGCGCCTCGCGCTCGAGGCGTGGTCCCCCCGGTGCCGAGTTCCGCGACTCGTTGGAGTCGCGCGGCGTTTCAGCGTCGGACGGCCGTTCGAGGCCGGGCGGTTCCGGGCGGCCGGCGGTTTCGTTCTGGCGGGGGATGTCGTTTCCGAGCCGCGAATTCGCCGCCGCGCACAGCGCCAACGGGTGCCCCGCCGCGGATCCGAGAATGTCGTCGGTGTCGTCGACGATGCCGCGGGCGGACAAATAGTCGGCGCTCTCTTCGGTGCCGAGCACGTCGAGCCGCAGCATTCGTGACAGCGATCGCCACCCGTCGTCGGCGAGCCAGGGCCCGGGAAGTGGCGTGCGGCCCGCGGTGATGACGTGCACCTTCGTCGAGAGCTCTGGCAGGACTACCGTGCGCAAGAGTTCGCGAAGCTCGCCGAGGTCGTCGAAGTCGTCGACGATGACGGTTCCCTGCTTGGTGGCCGTGATCGATTCGATCCAGTCGCGGCGGGCACTGCTCACGGCGGTGCCGACGATGTAGAGCACCGCGTGGCCGCGCTGGCGGGCACGGCGGGCCCACTCGAGCAGCAACATGGTCTTGCCGATGCCTCGCGGTCCCCAGACGTGCAAGAGCGCGTGCTCGTCGTCACCGCAAAGTGCGTCGAGGCGTTCGAGCTCGGTGTGCCGCCCGACGAAGTGCGCCCGCCGAGCGTCGCTGAGCTTGTTTTCCCACTTGGTCACGCCTCCACGCTACGGGTTCCGTCGGGTGGGGTCGTTTCCCTGTAGTCATTTTTGGGGCTCGTTCTCGCGGCCCCGGTGGCTCGTCCGGCGAACCCGGATCTCGTGGGCGTTCGAACCGTGCGGAACCGTGCGCGAGGCGTGCGCCGCACGCTCCGACGAGCATCGGCGTGCGCCGCAAAGGGGCGACGGCCGTGGCCGAAACTAGAAAAACGCGGAGTAGCTGGCGCTCCCCGATCGGCGTCCCAGCCGGACGTCGAACCCCTCGGACCACCGCGCCTGTGGGGCGCGCTCACGCCGACTTTTCACCAGCAAATAAGTTCCAATGGCGATTCCCACCAAACCGACGCCTACGGTGACGTTGGCGCCGTTGGCGTATCGGAGCGCGCGGTCGTTGAGGTTTTTCCCCTTCCGTGTGCATTGCCCGCTGGGGCACTCGCCGTCACTGTCGCTCCGCAGCTCGAGCGCACGGACTCCGAGAAAGGTCCCGACGCCGAGCGATGCCACTCCCAGGGCGCCGACCGTCCAACCGAGCACCGGTGGGGTCGTCTTGCCGAGCTCGTCCCCGCCTGTCGGCTGCGGGTCGGCCACGGAAGCAACTTCGGGCGCTGCCGTCTCGAAGGGACCGGGGTCGAGTGGACGGGGCTCCTCGGCATCCAGCTTTGGCACATGCACCAGGCGTCCGCCGCCGCTCGCGACCAGCACACGCTGGGTGAAGTCGCCGTCGCCCGGCGCCGCCGCGCGAATCACGTGCTTGCCGGGATCGACCGGGAACGGTGTGGCCCAGGCGGCGCGACCAATGAGTACGCCATCGACCTCGACCCTCAGTTCCAGATCGGCGCTTGCTGGGTGAACCTCGATGAAGAGCCTCGAGAGAATTTTTTCGAGCTCGGCGGTGCGGGCGCGAGCCAGCTCTTCGCGATCGGCGCGACCGCTAGCCGCCGCGGCGGCGATGGCCTGCTGGTACGAGCTCCACGCGCTCGCCGTCTTTCCGATGGCTTCGTAACACTTGGCGAGGTTGAGCAGCGTTCCACCTCCGGGATCGAGGCGCTGGCTCTCGGCCAGCTTGGGGCAAGCCTGGTGGGGCTTGTTTTCCTCCATGAGCCGCTTGGCGTCTTGAAAGAGGGACTCGGCGAGCGCGGCACGTTGATCCGTCGGTTGAGCTCCCGCCGCCCGGCCGAATGCCAACACGAGCAGCATCGGTGCCACGAGGAGTCGTTGGGCCATCGCTAGACGCCTACTTTCGATGCTCGAAAGGATCCAGCTCCCGGCCGTCTTTGGCGCGAGTCGGGATGGGAGCGCGTGGCCCCCGGGGTTGGGATCGAGGTTTTGCCGAAGTGATCGTGGCGGCGTCGACGGGCGGGGCGGCCTCGCCCGTGTCGTTCGCGTCGTCCGCCTCTTTCGGGGTTTCCTGATCAAGCTCGGGGATCGTCGCCGCTGCCGGCCTCGCTGGAGCCGTCGAGGGTGCGAAGCTCGGGGAGGGCGACGTCGGTGTTGGCCACCACACCCACAGCGCGACGCCGACGGCCGACACGGCGACCAGTCCGACGAGCCCCGTCGTGTGTTTGCCGCTCGCCGGGGTCGAGGTGGCGTCGAGCGTTTCGACGTCGCGCTTCGATCCGGTCGTGGCCGTGGGTGCGTCGATCGATCCATCCCCCGGTTCATCTCGGCAGAGATCGGTGCGCACGAGTTCGTGGATCCGCTCGGCGTGAGCCTTGCCCGACGGCGAGGCGAACGGCTCGAGAGCGCGGGCGAGATCGGCCACACTCTGGTAGCGGGACACCGCGTCTTTTTCCAAACAGCGGAGCACGACCGCTTCGAAACCCGAGTCGAGCTCGGGTCTCGCGTCACGCATGTTTCGCGGAGAGTCGGTCACGATGGCCGCACCCAGCCCCGGGAGCGACTCGGCTTCGAACGGGCGCTTGCCGACCACTAGCTCGTGCAACACGACACCGAGCGCCCAGATGTCGCTCCGCGCGTCGGCGTTTCTGGATTCACGAACCTGCTCGGGCGCCATGTAGACCGGCGTGCCGAGTTGGGTTCCCGTTTCCGTCATTGCGGGCTCCTCGAGGGCTTCGACCTTGGAGATCCCGAAATCCAATACTTTGACGATTGGTGCGGACCCGGGGCGGTTGGCCAAAAACAGATTCGAGGGTTTGAGATCTCGATGCACGATGCCGCGTTCGTGGGCTTCGGCGACGGCGATGGCCGCCTCGAGCACGATGTCGACGGCGGCGTCGAGCCGCAAACGTCCTTCGTGTTCGAGGTGATCGGCGAGGGTGCGCCCACGTAGCAGCTCCATCGCGATGAAAGGTTGCCCGTCTTCGAGTTGGCCGACCTCGTAGACGCGAGCGACATGCTCTGACTGAATCGCCGCCGCCGCGCGAGCCTCGCGCACGAGACGCGCGGCGCGTTGTTCACCGGATTTTTTGAGCAGCTTCAACGCGACCGAGCGGCCGAGGGCGGGTTGGCTCGCTTCCAAGACGACACCCATGCCCCCGATCGCGATCACTCGTTCGACTCGGTAACCGTTGCCCAAGGTCTGCCCCACCTCGGGAACCGGGATCGCTTCTTCGTCGGTCCCGGTCCGGCTCACGGTTCCATGCTAACACCTGGCGAATGATGGGCCGGCTCGCCCGACGCCTTTCGATCGCTCTCGTCGTCGGGTCGAGCGCGTGCCAATGGATCGGCGGTATCGACTCCCGAAAAGTGGCGGCCGGCTCCGAGGACGCAGGCTCGTTGCGCGATGTCACGACGGGGGGTGTCGGCGGTTTTGCGGGCGCGGGGGACGGGGCTTCGGCCTCGGGCGCCGCGGGTGTGACGGACGCGTCGATGGATTCTCCGGTCGAGGCACGCGGCGACGCGCTTTCCGCGGATGCGAGCGATGCCAGCACTGCGAACGACGCGAGCGACTCAGCCGACGCGGGGGATCCGTCCGATTCCGGTCTCGCGGACGCGACGGACGCGCCGAACGTCGACGCGCCTGCCTGCATCGCCCTTGGACGATTCGGCTGCACCTCGTCGGGGGATTGCTGCGAGGCCGAATGCGTCGAGCAGGTCTGCGTTTTTCCTCTCTGTGGAGCGGAGGGAACCTCGTGCGCGGGTCGCGCGCAATGCTGTGACGTGCCGTGCGAGTCGGGAACTTGCTCGGCCTGTCGCTTGCCTCAGGTGATCTGCCAGCAAGCGAGCGACTGTTGCTCAGGGAGCTGCCTGCAGTTTGGCTCGGTCAAGACTTGCGCCGCTCCCATTGGCAGAAGCATCGGCGTGGCGTGCTCGACGAGCTCAGAGTGCGACAGCCTGAACTGCGTCGGCGGACTTTGCCGCGCGGCGTGCTTCGAAACCGGCCAGCTCTGCACGGGCGACGTCGAATGCTGCTCGCTCAGATGCCTCGGTGGAGGTTGCGTGTACGGTGGGTGCCTCGACGTCGGCGCGAGCTGCACGGCGATGCAGCAGTGCTGCTCCGGAAGCTGCAGTCAGGGCGCATGCGACTGAAACATCTGCTCCTGGTGGCGCTCGTCGGCGGATGCCAAGTCATTGGCGGTATCGACCGGCGAGGGATCGGTGTCGGCGCCGAGGCAGGCGGGATGGATGCGCGTGCCGTGGTCGATGCGCCCGCGGATGGAAATGGGCCCGACGCGAGCCCAAGCGACGGATCACGCGAGGCGAACGTCGATGCGCCAACGGCCGACGGTGCGCCCGTCGATTCTTCCCTCGTGGATTCGTCGGGGGATGCGCCCGCGGACGCTACGGCCATGGATTCTGTCGCCGACGGGCCGGATGCCTGTCTGCCACTCGGCTCTTCGGGTTGCTCGGCGACCGCCGAGTGCTGTAGCGGCTCCTGCGTCGACCAGAGGTGCGTGTTTGCCGCGTGCCGGCAGACCGGAGCGCCGTGTGGCGGCAGCGCGCAGTGCTGCGAGGGTTTCTGCCTTGCCGGCACGTGCCGTCCCCCGTGCCTCGGTAGCTTCGCGCCGTGCAGCTCGCCCGAGGACTGCTGCACGAACCTGTGCTTTGGCGCGATGGGGTGCTCTCCCTACGTGTGCGAAACGAACTTTCGACCGTGCGACGACGCTAACGAGTGCTGCAGCGGCAACTGCCGCACGCTGTGCGAGCCCGCGTGCCGGCGAACGGGCGCGTCGTGCTCGACGGACGGCGACTGTTGCTCCGGCGTGTGCTTGGGCCAAGCCTGCGTATTCGTCGAGTGCGGCGCGGCGGGTTTGCCGTGCACGGCGAGGGAAAGCTGCTGCAGCAGCTCGTGCTCCGGCGGGCAGTGCGACGCCTGAGCTGTTTCTTGCCCTAGTGGATCGGCGAGCAATTTTCGAGCAGGCGAGCGGCGTTCGAGCAGCCTTCGAGCACCTGCCGCGGCTCGACCTGACCCAGTCTACGGCCATCTCGACGCTCGCATCGCTCGGGACCGAATGGAGAAGGCCTAAAAATGAGTCGATTCGAAATACCGGGCGCCGTCTTGCTCTGCGCAGCGGCCCTATTGGCGTGCAAAGGTGGAACGGAAAAAAAAGGCGGGTCGGAAAAGGAAGCGGTCCCAGCGGTCGCCCCGCTCAAGGCCGCGGCTCCGGCTGCGGCGAAGCCCCCAAAAACCGCTGGCAGCGTGGGCACCGAGGACGTCGGCGACGTCACGGCGAGCAAGATCGCCGTGCCTCTCGACCAGGCCAAAGACGACGACATCAAGGCCGCGCTCGAAAAAGGCGGCTGGTCCGTCGACGGCATCTCGGTTTCCTCACCCGCGGACAACAAGAGGTTCGTGTCGATTCGCGTCGAAGCCAAGAAGGGAAAGACCAAAGCCGACATCATCTGGTTCAAAGGTCAGGACCGCTGGCTGCGCGAGGGCGTCGAGAAAAAGGGCGGCGCGTTCCTACAGGTCAACGACGAAGTTGCCTTCGGCGTCACCATCTGGAAGAACCCGACGGCGTCGAAGAAGCTGCTCGACTCGTTGACCGGGAAGTAGACGCTCGAGCGAGTCAGCGTCGCTTCATCGCGGCGGGATCGGCGAGAACTGCTCGATGTCGCCGATCGGCTCGGCGGAGGGACGTGGCCATTTCAGCGGCGATTTCGCGCTGAGCGCCAAGCAACCCCCCGATGTCGTCGTTGAAGCGCGCCGAGCGCAGCGAATATAATGCGCGGCACCTACCGGCGCCACGCAGGGCCCCGGTAGTGGGGCCAAATGCAATCTCGAGTGTCGATGAGTGACGGGGTCGAGACACCAGCAGGGGAACGAGCCGCGCGGGATTTCGTGGCGCTCCTGACCAGCCAGTGATTCGGTTGCTCGGGGCGCCGGAACGCGCGGGTTCCGATCGAAAGCACAGCGCCCGGTGATCCGCCTCGTCGTGTTCTTGATGATGGGCGTCAAAGCGTGGATGCTCGTCGACGCCTATCGCCGCAAAGCCGACACCTACTGGTTGTGGATCATCATCGGCGTGCCCGGAGGCTCCTTGCTCTACTTGTTCATGGTGCGGCTCCGCGATCCGGACGCACAACGGATCCGAAACCGCGTGCTGAGCTCGCTCGAGCGACCGCCGTCGGTGTCCGTGCTTCGGCGCCGCTACGAGGAATCGGCGAGCGTCGTCAACCGACTCGCGTTGGCGCAGGGGCTCGGGGATGCGGGGCGCTGGGCAGAGTCGAAGCCGCACTTCCTCGCCGTGCTCGAAGACCGCCCGGAAGATGCCGACGCCCTTTTCGGCCTAGGCGTCACCGAGCTCGAGCTCGGCAATGCCTCGGCGGCGATCGCTCCGCTCGAGAAGCTCATCGAGCTCTCCCCAATTTATCGCGACTTCGTCGCGTTTCCGGAGCTCGCCGACGCGCTCTACCGGGCGGGCCAAGTGGACGACTGCCTCGATCTGTTGCGCGGCCACGCCAAGCGCAACTCCCGTCTGCCCCACGTCGTGCTCTTGGCCCAATATCTCGTCAAAGCCGGTCAGACGCATTCCGCCCATCGCGAGCTCCGCCGCGCGCTCGAGCGACACGAAGACGCGCCGCGGCACGTCAAGCGCGAGGACCGGCGGTGGGCCCGGACCGCCAAGAAAATGCTCACCGAAGCCGCGTGATCAACTCCCTCAACCGTCTTCGAAGAACTCGCGGATGCACGTCGCTATCTCTTCGGCGGCGTCCTCTTGGATGAAGTGATTCGCGCCCCGAAGAAGGCGCGTTCGGGCGTGCGGATAGATCTCTTGCCAACGTCGAAGCTCGCGCTTTCGGAAAGCCTTGTCGTCGGTTCCCCACACGAGCTGCACCGGTTTTTCCTCGAGCTTGCCGAGTCCCGCCTGCACCTCGGCGAGGTAATCTCGCGACTCGAGGATGGCCCGAGGGAAGACCGCTGTCGGCTCGCGATCGAGGGGCGTCGGATACGGCGCTCGGTAAGCCGCCATGACCTCCGGCGTCAGGCGTTCTTTCTTGTTGATGCCAGCCGGCAGCAACTTCTCGACGAAGAGGTTTTTTTCGAGGATGAGCCAACGTCCGAGCCCGCGACCGAGCCCGTTCGAAAACAGCTTCACCGGCAGCCCGGTCATCGGCCACGCCCACGTGTTGCCGATGACCAGCCGTGAGAAACGTTCGGGTAGGCGCGTCGCAACGCCGATTCCGATGGGTCCCCCCCAGTCCTGCACCATGAGCGTGACCTCGCTGAGATCCAGCTTCTCGACGACACCCTCGACGACGCGGCTGTGCTCGGCGGGACTGAAGCCGTAGTCCGGGTGACCGTGGTCGCGCGGTTTGCCACTCATGCCCATGCCCGGGTAGTCGAGGGCGAGGCAGCGGAAATCGGAACGGAGCTCTTTGATGATGTCCCGATAAAGAAAGCTCCACGTCGGGTTGCCATGCAGAAAGAGTATCGGCGGCCCCTTTCCTTCGTCGATGTAGTGAACCGGGAGCTGGTCGACTTCGCACCACCGGGATTCGAACGGGTAGAGCGATTCGGGAACCGAGAAGGGGCGTTTCATCGCGGCCGAGCTTATCCCCGCGGGCCGGTCGACGCCCGAGCTAAGCTCGCGCAATGCCGAACCGGCAGCTCCACGAGAAGAATCGCAAAAGCTGGAACTCGGCCACGCGCGCCCACAACAGCCACAAACGCGATCAAGCGGGCTTCTTGCGCGGCGGCGGTAGCGTGCTCTTCCCTGAAGAGCTCGCGCTGCTCGGGGCGCTCTCCGAGCAGAAGCTCGTGCACCTGCAGTGCAACTCGGGGCAGGACTCGCTCGAGCTGGCCCGACGCGGCGCTCGGGTCACTGGCGTCGACATCTCGGACGAGGCCGTCGTTTTTGCCCAGAACCTGTCGCGCGACTCGGGGATAGACGCGTCCTTCGAACGAGCCGACGTTTACGATTGGTTGGCGCGGTCGCGCCCGACCGAAGAGTGCTTCGACGTCGTGTACTGCTCTTATGGGGCGCTCTGCTGGTTGTCGGATCTTCCGACGTGGGCGCGGGGTGTCGCCGACGCGCTCTCGGCCGGGGGGCGACTCGTACTCGTCGAGTTTCACCCCGTGGCCATGGCGTTCGACGACGAGCGTCGTCTCGCCCACCGCTACTCGGGCGGAAAAAAGCTCGAATGGAAGGAAGGGGTTTCCGACTACGTCGCCGAGAGTGGCGAAGGCCTCGCGCCGATGGGCTTCGAGCCTGGCGACTCTCGCTTCGAGAACGGTCACGCTTGCTACGAGTTCGCCTGGAGCGTCGGAGAGACCGTGCAGGCTGTGCTCGACGCCGGCCTCGTGCTCGAAGCGCTACGAGAATATCCCTACAGCAACGGCTGCCGATTCTGGTCGGACATGCGTTTGCTCGATGGGCGACGCTACGCGCTGCCGGACGACTCGGGCGAGATCCCACTCATGTTTTCACTCGTCGCCCGAAAGCCGAGGTGACGCGCACTGCCACGCGGCAGCCTGGTTACCACCCGGAACGCCAGAGCTTGGCACATACCGGCACAAGCCCCGCCGGCCCTGCGGCGGTTTTCGCCGACGTTTATATCCTGTTCCGCGCGGCCCGCATCTTGCTCTTGCGCGGCTCGTTCGAGCTGAGAGTGCGTGCGGGTAGAGTTAGCTCGGGAAGTAGGAATGGCATGACGGGGCAAACGAAGAGTGGGCCAGCGAATCGATCGAGTCGTCGGCGTTTGCAGCAAGCCGTCGCGAGCTTCGCCGGGGCTGTTCTCATTGCGGCGTGTGGCGGGGCCACCGATGGCGGCAGCTCCGGATCGGCCGGTGCTAGCGGCGAGAGCTCGGGCTCCGGTGGAGCCACGGGCGGTGCTCCCGCCGGATCTGGCGGAAACGGCGCCGGCGCCGCGGCATCCGGCGGCACGTCTGGAACTGGTGGAGCTGGAACCGGTGGCACGTCTGGGACCGGAGGCATGCCGGCCACTGGTGGCGCTGCTACGGGAGGTGCCCCCGGAACCGGCGGCGCGGCGGGTATCGGAGGTGCGGCGACTGGCGGCGCCGGAGGATCCGGTGGCGGTGCGGCTGGTGTCGGCGGTGCGGCGGGAGCCGCTGGCGCGGCGGGAGCCGCTGGCGCGGGAACCGGCGGTGCTGCGGGAACCGGCGGCGCTGCGGGAACCGGCGGCGCTGCTGGAGCTGCCGGCGCGGGTACCGTTGGCATCGACTGCGGCGGGAACACCTGCGCCGCGACCACGCAGTTCTGCATGGCGTGTTGGCCAAGCGGCGGCCCCTTCAGCTTCAACTGCGAGCCGTCTCCGTTTCTCTCCTACCCCGCTGGCTGCGGTTTCGGGAACTTCCCCCCCGGTCCGGCAGTCATCAAGTGCGATGGCCCCGAAGATTGCCCGTCCGGTGAGACGTGCGAGACGACCGGCGGCGAGTCACTGTTCACCGGCTGCTTCGACCCCGCCGGGTTCTGCAGCGAGGACTGCAGCTGCACGGATCCATTCTGGGGCGGTCGCCTCTGTCAGACGATCGCCGACTGCCCAACGTGTGCGACCTCGTGCGCCGCGCACCCGCTGGGCTATCCATTTACGACCTGTCAGTAGGGAGGTTCGTTTGGCAACGCATCATCGATCACGTTTCTCGATTCTGCTCGCGCTCCTATCAGCCGTCTCGGTGGCGTGCGGCGGAGAAACGGGCGGTCGCAACGCCGGCGTCGGCGGTGTGGCGGGATCACCCGGCGGCGGTGGAACTAGCGGTTCCGGCGGCTCGCCTGACACCGGCGGTGTCGGAGGCGGGACCGGCGGTGCGGCGACGGGCGGCACGGGCGGCGCGGGAACTGGAGGCGTGGGCGGCGCCGCGACGGGCGGCGCGGGCGGAAACGCGACGGGCGGTGCCGCGGGCGCCGCGACCGGAGGGACGGGAGGCCAGGCCGGAGCGGCTACGGGCGGTGCTAGTGGCGCCGCGGGCGGAGCCGGCACGCCGGGTACGGGCGGTTCGGGCGGCTCGGGCGGCACGGGCGGCACGGGCGGCACGGGCGGCGGCGCCGGGACTGGTGGCGCCGCCGGAGCCGCCGGGGCCCCGGCCGTAGGAGTCGACTGCGATGGAGATCTCTGCGAAGCGGGCGTCGAAGCTTGTTTGGTCTGCAACCCGCTTCCAGGGGATCCACCCGCGGTCTGCCGCGTCGCACCCAATTCGGGCGACTGCATGGCGTTCCCCGGGTTCGGTCCGCTGATTCAGACGTGCGACGGAGACGAGGATTGCGCCGGAGGTGCCTGCGCCTTCATCCAAGGAAGCACAGGCGTGTTTCAAGACTGCACCACCACAACGACATGCATCGACGATTGCAGCTGCCCCGGCTTCAAGACGTGTCGCACCCTGGCGGATTGTCCGTCGTGCGCGACGGCCTGCGAGGTCTGGGACCCGGGCTACCCCGGCGTGAGCGTTTGCCGATGACGTGTCGTTAGAGGTCGAGGCCGTTCGCGCAGTTCTGCTGCATCACGTCCCAGATCAAACGCGCGATGACCTCGGAGCCGGGTGTCGTCGGGTGGATGCCGTCGAGGGGGCTGATGTATTCCGGGTGCCCGGCGAACGCGGGTCGCAGATCGATGAACGTGCAGTCCAGCGCCGTCGCGTTTTCGCAGAGCGCTTGGGCCTGGGGCGCGGCGAAGTCGAGCGTGTCGTTGAGCGCCACGTGGTTCAGCGCGATGAGCCCTGGTGGGATGTGCGGGTAGAAGAAGTAGATGACCTCTTGCACGCCCGCGGCCGCGGCGTTGTTCAGCAACACTCCGGCCGCGTTCAGCACGTTCAGCACCGTGGCTTCGCACGGCGTTCCCGGCGCAGGCCCCGTCAGACGACAGGTCAAATCACCGATGAGCACGTCGTTGCCGCCGCCGTCCATGATGAAGGTCTGTACGGGACCTTCGCCGAGCGCGATGGCCGCTTGGTCCGGCACCGCCGGCGGGATCCCACCGACCATCTGCGTGCCGCTCACGTAGTGCTTGCGGTACGTCTGGCCGGAGAACCCTTCGAGGAACGCTGTGACCTCACCACTCAGCGCGAGATACGAGTCGCCGATCATCGCCGTGCGGCTCGCGTCGCCGTTGCAACGAACCGGGATGATCTTTTGCGGCGGTGGGACCGGCGGTGGCACAGGGTCCGGGGGAGGGGGCGGCGGAGTGGTCGGCGTGGGAGCGGGCGGCGGCGCCGGTTCGGTCGGAGCCGGAGGCGGCTGGGCCGTTTCGGTCGGCGCGGGAGCCGGCTCGAAGGGCGCGCGTTCGTTCGTGGCTTCACCGCCGCAGGCGAAGAGACCCGAACCGAACGTAGCCGCCAACACCCATCGCGACGCCGACATCAACGCGAGGATATCACACTCACGACCGCTCGATGGATCGTAGCGGCCACACGATCCCGAGATTGTCGAGCTCTCCTAAACAATCGTCATCATGAAATTACGCTGGTCCGAACGAGCCATCCGGCCCATCTTGATTTCCATGACTCGATACACAGCGCTCTTGACCGCTCTGATCGCGGCTCTTCCCGTCATGGCGTGCTCCGACTCCTCGAGCGACTCGCCAGGCTCGGGGGGCGCGATGCCGGGCCCCACCGAGACCTCGAGCATCAGCGTCGCCGCCCAAGATCGCATCGTGTCCGAGGAAGGCAGCCTCACCCTCCTCGAAGGCACCGTCGTCGTCGAGTCCGTAGAGCTTCTGGGACCCGACTCTCGACACCTGTGGCTTTCGGACACCACTTTGGACTTGATGGAGCCAACGCCGTCGGTGCCGCTCGACCAAGACATCCCCGACGGTTTGTACGACCGGCTTGGCGTCACCTTGCGCGCCGAGGGGCGCGACGCTCTCGACGCCCAGCTCGAACACGCCGATCTCGGACAGGTCCGCGTGCAATGCGGAGTCGTCATCGGCGGCTCGGTGCCTCTGACCGCTGCCATCGAAATCGCGTCGGGCGGTCCCACCCCCAAGCTCGCCATCAACCTGACGGGGCTCACGTTCTACATCGCGCCGTTTCGAGACGCCGAAAGCGGCGTGTACCGCCGAGGCGGCGAGCTCCAGGATGAGCAGCTCCGGTTGAACCTGCAGAACATGTGGATGCTCGAGACGCCGTAACGCGCGTCCATCGCTCTATGCGCGTTCGTTTTCGAGGCGGCGGGGTTGTCGGTGCGGGTAGCGCGCCGGCAGGCTAGAGTCTCTCGGTGGGGTCGTTGGAACGGCAGAGCGTGCGCGGACTCTTATTTTTCTGGGCCGCGGTGCCTCTGACCGTGGGGGCCATCGGCGGTGCGGTCGGGTGCGGCGGCAGCTCCGCCACGCCGAGCTCGGGCAACCAAGACAGTGGCGGGTCCACTGACGGTGGAGCCCTCGCGCCGGACGCCGGCGGTGCCATGCCAGACGCTTCGGCGCCCATCGACGCGGCGCCCTCGGCTGTCGACGCCACTTCGAACGACGCGGCGGACGTCGCCCCGACGGGGGACGCGCCATCACCGCCGCCGGCTCCGACCTTCGCGCGGTTTTGGGGAGGCCGCGGGACGGCGCCGGGACAATTCATCGAGCCGAGCAGCGTCGAGCTCGATAGTGCGGGGTTCGTCTACGTCGCCGGGCACGAGGACCGCTTTCAGAAGTTCACTCCCACGGGCGATCTCCTGGAGATTTACGGCGCTCCCGGAAGCGGCGACGGTCAGTTCAACCACCCTCATGGTCTCGCGGTCGATCGCTCGCGGGGCGATCTCATCTACATCGGCGATCAGAACAACAATCGCCTCCAAGTTTTCGCGACCGACGGCACGTTCATCCGACTGTGGGGCGACGCGGAGTTTCAGCACATCCACGACGTGGGCATCGACCAAGCCAGCGGGGAGCTCTTCGTGGGGGACTACGAGCTCGACACGATTCGAAAGTTCAGCCGCACCGGTATCGAGCTCGCTCGGTACGGCGGCACCGGGATCGGGCCGGGACAGTTCGACGGAGTGTGGGGGATCTCCACCGACTCGGCTGGCGCCGTCTACATCGCCGATACCTTCAACCGACGGATCCAAAAACTCGATCGAAGCGGCGCCTTTCTGCTCGAGTGGGGAGGCTTCGATGGCGCCTCGTTCGTCAAGCCCACGGGCGTCTTCGTCGACGTGAACGACGTCGTCTACGTTTGCGATTCACTCGCCGATCGTGTGTTCGTGTTCGATACGGCGGGGGCGCCCATTCAACAGTGGGACCTCGGGGCGATCGTAGGTTTTCAGTCCGAGCCCGAAGACATCGTCATCGACGCGGCAGGCCAGAACATCTACATCGGCGAGGTCCTGAACCACCGGGTGCTCCACCTGGTGCGTCCGTAGCGCCCTCGCTGTCGTAGCCCGGTGTGCCAGTGGCACGCCCCGAACATCGCTTTTTACCGCGTTCTTGTCGTTTGGTGGGCGGCACGGAGCTTGCTCGTGATCCTGCCGAATGCAGCGCTCCCTGACTTATCTTTCACTAGTTCCTCTCACTCTTCTGGTTTCGTGCGGCGGCAAGGTCGCGATGGATCCGGATGGCCGAGGCGACTTCGGCGGTCACCATGGGGATGAGCAGGGCGAAAACGCGGCGCCGGAAACGGACATGCGACCCGACCCCGCGCGTGACGCTCCGGTAACCGGTGATGCTTCCCCATCACCCGAGCCGACCGCCCCGCCCCGGCCTCCCGAGCCCCCCCGGGTGGACCCACCTTGTCCATCCGGCGCGCAATGCCCCGAGCGTTGCGACTCGGACGATTGTATCGTGGGGTTGGCGCTCGGTCCATTTCACACGTGCGCCGTCCTCGAAGACGGTTCTCTTCGTTGCTGGGGCGCAAACGGCTCCGGTCAGCTGGGTTTGGGCTTCGCCACCGAGAAAGAGGCGACCGCGCGTCTGAGCTTCGCCGCCGACGTGAGCGAGGTTTCTGTCGCGCAGGACCACAGCTGCGTCGTTCATTCCGATCGAACGGTTTCGTGTTGGGGAGGAAACGACGTGGGGCAGCTCGGTCGCGGCTCGACCACGGGAATGGAGTTCGCCATCGCTCCTGTTGCCGGAGTCGACGAAGTGGTCCAGCTCGTATCGGGACTCGAGCACACGTGTGCGCTCCACGCCGACGGAGCTGTGTCGTGTTGGGGCGCGAACGACGACGCTCAGCTGGGTCGAGGGCATCTCAGCGACGCCGGGGCACTGCCAAGCCGAGTGTCGGGACTCGACGCCACTCATCTAGCGGCGGGGCGGTTTCACACCTGCGCCATCGAAACGAGAGGAACCGTGAGCTGCTGGGGTCACAGCATCACGGGGACGCACCGCGATCTCGTTCCGACTCGCGTCGAGCAAGTGGCCGAGGTGACAGAAGTGGGTGCCGGCTTCATGCGCACGTGTGCGGTTTTGCGAAGCGGACGGGTGGATTGCTGGAGCGAAGCAGGCATCTCTGAAATCACCGAGCTGGTGGACACGGTGGAAGTGGGGTGGGGGCATTTTCAAGGCTGCGCTCTCGACCTGTTCGGGACCGTCCGGTGTTGGGGGCAAAATGCGTTCGGCGAGCTCGGCATCGGCATCGAAACCGAGGCGAACCAGCCGCCCACCGAAGTGTCGCTCCGCGTACCTGCCACCGAAGTGCGCACCACGAACTCTCACAGTTGCGCGCGACTCGAAGACGGTTCGCTGTGGTGCTGGGGTCCCAACTTCAACGGTGAGAATGGCGACGGTACGTTCGAGCCTCGGCCCTACCCGGTGAGGGTCAGATGGTGACGAAGCTACGGATTTACACGTTGTTCGGAATGGTGACGTTGAGCGTCGCCGCATGTGGCGGCTCGGTCAGCACCGACGCCGCCCAGGGCGACGGCGATGGCCCAGGTGTTCCGGCGCGTCCCGCAGCGCCCGCGGCCGGCCCGCGGCCGATCTCGGGCGCCACGGGGTTCCCGCTCTTTCTCGCCGCCCAGGCCCGCGAAAGCCCCGACCTCGTGATCTATCGCGTCGACGATCGCGCCCGATCCGGAGTCGTTCATCGACGCGCGCGCGTGGCTCGCGGCGGGCCCCGACGACTCGCTGTACATCGCGAACGGCGACGACGGCCGGATCTACGTGAAGCGCGACGATTCACTCGAGCTCTACTACGAGCCCGAAGCGCATCGCGACGTCGAGGGCCTCTACAGCTTCCCCGTCAATCACGGCCCGATCCACCACTTCGGCGCGACGGGGCGGATCGCCACCGGCACGTGGGACGGCTTCGTGCTCGACGACGTGAACTCGGACGGACGGGTGTTTGGCGTCGGCGAGGTCGTTCTCGAAGCGTTCGGAGGGAGCTGCGCGGGGGTTCTCGGCGTCGGAATCGTGCAAACTGCGGACCGGTTCATCTGGGTGGAGAACTGCGGCAACGGGCTCGTTCAAGCTACCGCCATCGACGAGCCGCCCGGGTCCGCGCCGCCGCAGATCGTGCTCACGGCGCTGCCGGGTGAACTCGTGCGACCTGACGACGTGAAACGACTCGTCGGGCCGCCGGCGCTCTGAGTGGCCCCGCGTGGCGTGCACGCGAGGTCCCCTCATGCTCCCGCCCCGACTCAGAATTCCGGCCCGTGCGAGTGGCCGCCGGGGGCCTGCGCGTCCTTTTGTTTTTCGGCCACCAGCGCTTCGGTCGTCAGCAGCAGCCCGGCGACACTGGCCGCGTTCTGGAGAGCCGACCGCACCACTTTGGTGGGATCGACGACGCCCTGCTCGATCAGGTCACCGTACTCGTCGGTCTGGGCATTGTAGCCGAAGGCTCCTTTGCCCTCCCGGACCTTCTGCACGATGATCGACCCTTCTTCGCCTGCATTCGCCGAGATCTGACGGATCGGCTCCTCGAGCGCGCGCCGAATGATTTTCACGCCAAACTGCTGACCGTCGGGCACCTCGAGTTTGTCGAGGGCCTTCTGTGCCCGCAGGAGTGCCACGCCGCCGCCAGGAACGATGCCCTCTTCGACCGCCGCGCGAGTTGCATGCAGGGCGTCTTCGACGCGCGCCTTCTTCTCCTTCATCTCGGTTTCGGTGGCAGCACCGACCTTGATGACCGCGACGCCGCCCACCAACTTGGCGAGTCGCTCTTGGAGCTTCTCGCGGTCGTAGTCGCTCGTCGTGGACTCGATCTGGCCACGAATCTCGTTCTGTCGCGACTTGATCTGCTCCTTCTTGCCACCGCCATCGATGATTGTGGTGTTGTCCTTGTCGATCTTGACGGTCTTCGCCCGGCCGAGATCGTTTACGGTCACGTTCTCGAGCTTGAGCCCGAGTTCCTCCGCGATTACCTGACCCCCAGTGAGCGTGGCGATGTCCTTGAGCATCTCCTTGCGGCGATCACCGAAACCAGGCGCCTTGACGGCAGCGGCGTTGAGCGTCCCGCGCAGCTTGTTGACGACCAATGTCGCCAGCGCTTCGCCTTCGACGTCTTCGGCGATGATGAGTAGCGGCTTTTGCTCTCGCGCAATCGCCTCGAGTACCGGAAGAAGATCCTTCATGTTGCTGATCTTCTTCTCGCAGAGCAGCAGGTACGGATCTTCGAGGGTCACCTCCATCCGCTCGGGATCGGTGACGAAGTACGGCGAGAGATAGCCGCGATCGAACTGCATGCCCTCGACGACTTCGAGGGTGGTCTCAGCGCTCTTGGCCTCTTCGACCGTGATGACGCCCTCTTTGCCGACCTTGTCCATCGCCTCGCTCAAGAGACCACCAATGGTTTCATCACCATTCGCGCTGATCGTGCCGACCTGAGCGATCTCGTTGGGATCCTTCGTCGACTTGCTCATCTTCTTCAGCGATTCGACACAGGCCTCAACCGCCTTCTCGATTCCGCGCTTGACCTCCATGGGGTTGTGCCCGGCGGCAACCAGCTTGCTTCCCTCGCGGAAGATCGCCTGCGCAAGCACCGTCGCCGTCGTAGTTCCATCACCCGCGACGTCGCTCGTCTTGCTAGCGACCTCTTTGACCATTTGCGCGCCCATGTTCTCGAACTTGTTTTCGAGCTCGATCTCCTTGGCGACAGTCACGCCGTCCTTGGTAATCGTTGGCGAGCCGTAGCTCTTCTCGAGCACGACATTGCGACCCTTGGGGCCGAGAGTGACCTTGACGGCGTCAGCGAGCGCGTTGACCCCGTTGAGGATCAGCGACCGTGCGACTTCGTCGTATGCAATTTCCTTGGCAGTCATGTTCTGTGCTCCTTGACCTATTTTTCGATGACGCCGAGGACGTCGTCCTCGCGCAAGATGAGATGTTCTTCGCCTTCGAGCTTGACCTCGGTGCCGGCGTACTTGCCGAACAAGATTCGGTCGCCCTTCTTGATGTCGAGCGCGCGAACTTTACCGTTCTCCAAAACCTTGCCGTTGCCGACGGCGATGACTTTGCCCTCGACAGGCTTCTCTTTCGCAGTGTCCGGGATGATGATTCCACCCTTGGTGGTCTCGTCTTCCGCGACGCGCTTCACGATGATGCGGTCTTGCAATGGTCGAATTTTCATGATGATCGATCCTTCTCTTTTTGGTGCGGGAGCTCTGTGCGGGCCTGGCGGACAAGTGGAACCGCCTCAGCCTGTGTGCTTCGAGCCCCACGGTGCAGACCCAGAAAACGTGGCGCCCGGCCGGCTGTTAGTGAGCTGGCACTCGTCAACGGCGCTTTCTGACAAACGAAGTCCGCGCAAGTTGGTCATGCGCGCGCCATTGTCAAGCTGCCGCGCTGAAAAATATCCCTCTACGGGGCCCTCGGGCGCCGATCGCCGGCATTCCGCGCAAGCCATGCACACCCCCGCGTAGTGCTCCGCGCAACCGATGCACACCGCGGTCGCGGCGGGAGCTGTTGCTGCCACATCTGCACCACCGATGAAACGCGGCCGCCCGGCCAACTGATTCGGCCGGGCGACGCACTTCGTTCAGCATTCGCGGGTCAACGCAGCGACTCCACCAGAATGTCCGCCTTGGTCTTCGCGGCGGCCGGTTCGGGATCGGCTTCCAGCGACTCGATCAGGATGTCCGCTTTCGCCTTCGCCGCCATCGTTTTCACTCCCACGAAGAGGAACCCACGCGGCGTTTCTTGCGGCTGCGGCGCTTCGGTGGCCGACGTGATGTAGATGGGTTTCATCTTGATTCTCAGGGTGCCGCGTCGCGGCACGAGCACGAAGCTCGGCGCGCTTGCGGGTTTGCTTGCGGGTTTGCTCGCGGCGTCTCGCACTTTTTGCACGGCGGGCAGCAAGAGCCCGACATTCTCGCTACACATCCAAGCGTCACCCGACGCCGGATCGATCCAGAAACCATCGCAGTCGGGCGAAACGTCCTTCGGACCCGGTAGCGCCTGCGACGCATCACCCACGCTCATGAACTCCAGCCCCGTGAAGTTGAGCGTGCGCGTGTCGCCTTTGATCTCACCGCCCTCGGCGTGAGCGAGAACCGGAGGCAAGGCGCCGTCGGTCAGGCTCCCAATCTCGACCGACACCGCGTTGCCCTTGATGTCGCCGATCTTCGCGTAGCCCCCGATCGAACAGACGACCACCGTGTCGCGATCGATCTCGTAGATACCGGGCCGCGCGCAATGCTCGGCCGGCGCGGTCTTCACCGCCTCGGTCGCTTCGTCGTAGTCGGTCGCGGCGACTTCGCCGGCGCAGCCCGAGAGCCCCGCGACGGCAATGAACCCAGCAGCCAATGAGGTGATGTGACGCATTCGGTTTCTCCTTGCTGGGGGCCGCTCCGGCCCCGCTCACTGGTCAAGTGACGCTCGGCGCCGCCTGGTTCACGAAAAAGATCAGAAACCGAACGAGGCGTGAAATCGCCTGGGTCTAGCTATAGCCAAGCTAGCCAGCGACGGAGAACCCGGGCGTCGCCGGTTTCGCGGCGGGGCGCGTCCGTCGTGACTCGCGAGTATGGATCTGAGCGGTCAGGGGCAGGCGACGATGCCGCGGGCGTTGTGCCGCACCATTTTCCACTCGGAAACACCGTTGGCCAGAGTCGAGCTCGGTCCGAAGCGGACACGATTTTCCGTGTTGGAGGGATCGGTGAACGTGGCGCCCGTCAGTACTTGCACATTGTCGCGGAAGACGGTGACCACCCCGCTGGTGGTGTTGACCTCGATCCGATAGATGTGAAAATCATCGGTGGTCGCCACATTCGCCGAGGCACCCTTGGTGTTTTCTCCGGTCAGAATGAAAATCTCGCCGTCCGCGATGTAGAGCACGTTCTTCTCGAAATCCGTGTCGATGGTGAACCCGATCCCGATCGGCGCTCGCGTCGCATTGCTGCTCGATCCGGAAATCAGCTTCACCTCGGCTTCGATGATTAGCGTTGGTGGTGTGATCACCGCCGCGCCGCTTTGGAAATAGTACTGGATCTCCGAATCGTCCGAGGTGGCGAGCGTGAGGACGCCGCCAGTCACTGTCGGATCTTCCGGGTTGGCGGTGTCGACGAGAGTCCATAGCGGGCACGCCAAGTGTGGCGGCACGTTTCCGGCGGCATCGTAGACCGTGTCATTCCCGCCGGCGCCGCCTGCACCGCCCATGCCGCCGCCGGACATCCCGGCTGCTCCCGCGCTGCCGCTCGCGCCGCCCTGACCCGCACCGCTCGAACCGCTCGAACCGCTCGAACCGCTTGCGCCGCCTTGGCCGCTCCCGCTCGCGCCACCCTGACCTGCGCCACTGCTCCCCGCTTGCCCGCCTACTCCACCGGCACCCGCGCTACCCGACGTTCCGCCTGACCCGCCGCTGCCGCCCGAGCCGCCGGTTCCTCCGGTGCCGCTAGTCCCCCCGGTGCCGCTAGTTCCCCCCGTTCCCCCCGTGCCTCCGGTCGCACTGGATCCACTGGATCCGCCACTGCTCCCATCGGAGTCGCTGCTGCTTCCGGACCCGCCGCACCCGACCGTCGCTAGACCTGCCGTTGCCACGAGCGAGGTCACTGCCAAGAACTTCCAAGAATGGAACATGTCGACGATCTCCAATTTGTGGGAGGGCAAGTCTCTTGTGACCCCTGCTCGGTTGCTAGGGGTGGAGACTGAGACAAGCAACTTCGCGCACAGAAGTCAAAAAGCAGAGCCCCTTTGTTGACGACTCTAGAGACGCACACACGAGTCCATCGGTGTCACGCCAGGTTCGTGTCACGCCAGGTTCGGCTTTTTGCAGGGCGAGTTCGGTACCGACGTCGCGGCGTGCAGCTCGAGCGGAGCGAATGGCTCGAGCCAAGTGGAGACGAGCGCTGCTCGGTTGACGAGATTTTCCAACGATCGGGCGACGCGCAACCGTTCCTCGGTGGTGTGCGGCGAATAGCCAAACAGCCGATCCGCGTACTCGATGACGCTTCCAAAACCGAGTCGCGCATGACAGCGCGCTCGCTCGGCCCGGAGCAACTCGACG
>JAJDAH010000440.1 GCA_029261965.1 Polyangiaceae bacterium | reverse complement strand
GCGAGAGGCTCGGCGGCACGCTCCGCTACTACTACCGCGACGCGGCGTGATCTCCGGGCGATCGTGTTCTGGGACACAACGGGGTCGTGTGCGTGCACCCGCCCTTGCTCCGCGCGGCGTCGCGCTTCTCTCGGAGCGCCTTGGGCCTGTTCGAGACGGCCGACGTGACGATCGCCGGGACCTTCGTAGTCACCGGGCACTTCGGTCTTGTTGCCATCCTTCCGACCCCACTCGTATGGACCGGCGACCGCCGGGTTGCCGATCACACCGAGGAGAAGATCGCGATTCTAGCGTCTGCCCCGGTAGTCGGTGCCGCGCTGGTTCAGCTTCGCCGCGATATCGTCTTCACGCCGGCGCCGCCGAGGTAGCCGTCGAGGATGTGACGCACGGTTTTCGCGCTTGGGGTCGTCGGGCGCGAGTTTCGACTTCTGGCGCTTGCCGTTCGGCCCCGCGACTTTGACGATCTTGAACCCAAACGGCGCAACGCTTCCGATGAAGTTAGCCCTGACGGACATTCTCCTTCATGCCGGCGCGGGCGCGCATGCCGATGATCCAGGACTCGTGCTGGTCGAACAGCTCGTAGATCCATCAACTCGCCGTCGGCGTCGTCGGAGACCGCTTGTTGAACGGCCAGGACGCGAATACCCCGGCGTTTGAGGGTGCGCTTGTATCGTCGTGCCAGCTCGACCTCCCGCATGAAGCGGGAAGTTGTGTAGAAAGACCACAGCCTCGACGTCGTTCTTCGGCCCGAGCAGCCCTTTGAGCACGCGTCGGAACTCGACGTACTCGCCAACAAGTTTCAGTCCGCGTTGCGCGGAGTATTCACGGATGCGGTCCAACTGGGAGTCCATGGACAGCCCCTCGGCTTGTTCGGTAGTGCTGACGCGGGCGTAGGCGACTGCCTTCGTCATCGGCCAGCCCTGAGCTCGGTGGCGAGGCCATATTTCTGGAAATAGACTGGCCATGTTTTTCCGGAACCCACAATGGTGACCGCCGCTCGACGGTCGATATCGTGCAGTGCGCGCCGCGCGCCGCTCCCGAATTGATCAGGGTCACCCCATATTTCGCCGTTACATGGCCGGATCGGAAGGGATACGGAACCGAATAGGATCGGCTTTAGGGGGGCCCGCAGCTCATGGGTCAGCTCATAACAGCCTGGATTTCGCGTAGTTTGGGCGCGAGGTCCGTCGGTGAGCGAAAAGGACAGAAACCGCTCGATCCACATCGAAACTGTGAGAAACCTCCGAAAGTTGATCGATACGGCAGAAAACCGCGTGAACGTGACGCCGGGCCGATCGCACCTTTGCTCATAACGGCAAGAATCGGCACATAACGACTCGGAACAGCATTCAGCTCTGCAGGGACCGACGAAAATCAGTCGGCTCGGGCCGTCGGTACCACGCGAAGGCGACCCGCATCGGCCCATAATCGAAAAATGAAGTGGCCTCGACGGGCTGCACTCCCATCGGCCGAATCCATAACGCTCGAAGATCGTGTCCATAATCGAAAGATTAAGTGGGCTCCGTCCGATCGAATCCTGGCACGCGCCACGGGCGCTCGAATGACCCATCGCTGGCTCGTCGGTGTCTCCCGGGGAATTGGACCCGACTATCGACGTGATTCCGACGGCTTCGGGTGCCCCCCTAGGTGTCTCCGCCGATCCCGTGCGCTCTGATACGGGGGAGAGGGGATCGAGCATCTTCCTTCCAATCTGGATTGACCCGAACCGGGCATGTATGTACACTGGCCTCCATGCGCGAACCGCGGTCCGAGCGGCTCAACCTGCGCGCGTCGCCGACCGAGGTTCGGATGCTTGAGGAGTTGTCTGAGGCTTCCGGCCTGGCGATGAGCGACATCGTCCGGCAGCTCGTTCGCCAGGAGCACGAGGCCATGTTCGAGCAGAGGTCGGGCGCCCGGCGGCGGCGTCGCGTGGGGAAGGCGAGTAGTCGATGACTACCGGACCGCCGCCAGGGATGCCTCCCGGAGTTGCCATTCATGGGAGGGAGACGATCAAGCATGGCGCTGTGGTCCTGAGCATAGGCCTGGCGCTCGGAGTGCTCGTGTCGCGACACGATCTTGCTCACGGTTCGGTTCCGGCTGCCGCGACTGTCGAGGGTACGAGCGGTCCCGAAGGGCTATCCAACCACGTGCAAGGACTCCTTGACTGGCTTGTCGATGAGGAGCTCAGCAGATGGCTGGACGAAATCAAGGCGTGACCACGGGAGACGCGATCTACGCGCGCTTCTCCTCGGAGAATCAGAACCCCCGAAGCATCGACGATCAGGTCACGCGCCTGCGCGGCAGTATCCAGGGGTACGGTGGACGGGTCGACGAGTCGCTGGTCTTCGCCGACGCCGAGACGAGCGGCGCGGTTTGGGATCGCCCCGGGCTGCGCCAACTGCTCAAAGCAGTTTCGGAGGGGCGCGTCAGTCGCATCTTCGTCGAGGACGTGAGTCGGATCTCCAGGGATCGCGCGGACCTCGCCACGTTCGAGAAGGATCTGGCCTTTCGCGGCGTCGGCCTCGTAGCGGTCGCCGACGGCATCAACCTCGACGGATCGTCGGGGGCTTCCCTTGCCTACGGCGTCAAGTCACTCATCTCGGATGTCTACCTCCGAGACCTCGGCGACAAGACCAGGCGCGGTCTCCAGGGAAACGCGCGCGAGGGGAAGCCCACCGGAGGCAAGACCTACGGGTATGTCACGGTTCAGAACGACCCGGGCGCCTCTACGATCGCTGTCGACGATGATCAGGCGCGAACCGTGGTTCGGATCTTCCGGTTGTACGCGGACGGCGTCGGATACGCCGGAATCGCCAAAGTATTGAACGCCGACGGCGTGCCCCCGCCGCGCGGCAACCGCAGGCGTGCGGGTCCAGGATGGATAGCTTCGTGCATCCGCGAGCTGCTGCGAAATTCGAAGTACATTGGCGAATGGCGCTTTGGCCGACGGAAGTGGCTCCGCCACCCTGACACCAGGAAGCGGGTCTACACGGAACAGTTCGACCGGGACGTCGTGAAGGTCGACCGTCCTGACCTTGCCGTGGTGGACGGCGAGTTGTGGGATCGGGTGCAGTCGCGGATAGCGGCGAACGCCGAAGCTTACAAGTCGTCGAATGCGTCACGAGCACCACGCCGACGAACGCCGTACCTCCTGAGCAGCCTTCTTCGCTGCGGTAGCTGCGGTGCGCTCATGGACCTCAGCGGTGGCTCGCCGCATCGCTACTACCGATGCGTCGCGAATCGTAAGCGCGGCACCTGCGAGAACCAGCTCAGCGTCCGCGAGACCGTCGCCCGCGAACGGATCTTGGCGGCAGTAGCTCAGACTGTTCAGGGGGACGCCGCCGTGCAGCACATCCGCAAGCGGCTGGCGAAGCGCTTGGGCACCCTATCGGGTCAGATCGACGACGAGCTGCGCGACCGGACCCACCGTCTCGCGCGGGTCGAAGATCGCATCCGAGGCATCATCGAGATGCAGGCCGAGGGCGACCGGTCGCCGTATCTCGCCGAGGCGCGCCGAGACTTCGAGGCCCAGGCGTCGACGGAGCGAGTTGCCGTCTCGGCTCTGCGGGCCCGAGCTGCTCGCCCGATCCCATTGCCGCCTGCGAACGAGATCATCGACCGCGTCCAGAGCCTGCAGGCGCTTGTCGACGCCCAGGGCGACGACGTGGAGCGCGGGCGCGAGGCACTCCGGCGCTACCTCAAGGGCGGCGCCATCGAGTGCCACCCTCGCGAAGGGCGCTACCTAGCGAACTTCGAGCTGCTGCCTCTCGCCATCCTCCTCGACACACCGCGAGCGCCCGCCGATGGGGAAGGGCGTTGTCCAGAGGTGGTTGCGCGGAGAGGATTTGAACCTCTGACCTTCGGGTTATGAGCCCGACGAGCTACCAGGCTGCTCCACCGCGCGAGGGGGAACTTAGTCGGGGCGTTTTTTCTGTCAACGAGGGTGAGCCGTCCGGCCCCTCGAGCCGCGCCCAGCGGGCGAGCGATCGAGGCCTTTTCGAGGCGTCCGGCGACGACCGGCCCAACCCGAGGAATTCGCAATCGCCGATTCTTCGGGGTTTCTCGCCAGAGCGTCCGGCCGCAGCGGGCTCGGGCTGGAGCCATACACGGCTGTCCCGGCCCCGTTTCCGCTGCTAAACTACGCCCGCGCCGGGCTTCCGATGGCTCGCCAGCCCGGGGCATCGGCCGGAGGACCGGCCGCCCGCGGCCCTCACCGGGGTCCGGGTCCCGCGAGATTCGAGGTCCCCATGCGACGGCATTTCTTTTCGACGAACGTGCTCTCTCTGGCCGCGCTCGCCGCCATCACCGCCTGCGGCGGTACGAGCGGCGAAAACTTCGGCAACGATGGCGCCGGCGGATCGGCGGGCGCAGATCCCGCGGGCTGTCTCGAACGTTGTTTCGAGGCGGGCGGCGACGTGGACGCGTGCAACCTGGCGTGTGAAGTCACCGGAGGCTCCGGCGGCAGCGGCGCCACCAGCGGCGCAGGGGGCGGCGGCAACACGGGCAACGTCGGCGGCATGGCCGGCATGGGTGGTACCGGCAACACCGGAAACGTCGGCGGCATGAGCGGCGGCGGCGGAACCGGTGGTGGTGGACCGACCGGACCGGTCGGAAAATGCAGCGATCCGATCCCGCCTGGCGCACAGACGCCGCCTCCACCGAAGGCTTACACCGGCGGCTCGTGCCCGACGCTCATGCCCGGCACCAACACGATCATGAGTCAGGGCAACTCGCGTGAGTTCATCCTGATGGTGCCGGAGGATCTCGATCCGAGTGAAACCAACCTCCCGATCGTTTTCATGTGGCACTGGCTCCAGGGCTCGGCCAACAGCTTCGTGAGCAAGGGCGAGGTGCAGGCTGCGGTGAACGACAACCGCTTCATCGCCGTGCTCCCCGAGAAGAAGGGCGACGTCGGCTTCCCGCTCCCCTTCATCCCGCTCGATCTCGTCTGGCCCTACGACACCGCGCAGTCGGCGGCGCGCCAAGAGGAAGAGTTCGTTTTCTTCGACGACATGCTCGCGTGTGTCAACGAGCAGTACAGCGTCAACCTGAGCTGCGTCAGCAGCGCCGGGGTCAGCGCCGGCGCGCTGTGGATGGGTCAGCTGCTTTGGGGTCGCGGCGAGTACCTGTCGTCGGTGCTGTCGCTTTCAGGCGGCGTCGGAGGCAGCTTCATCAAGCCCTACCAGCCCTCGCCACACAAGATGCCGGTCTTCTCGCTCTGGGGCGGCCCCGGCGACGTCTGCGGCGTCATCATCCAGTTCGAGCCGATGACGCTCGAGCTCGAACAGAACCTGACCAACGACGGCCACTTCCTGGTGGAGTGCCAGCACAACTGCGGCCACGGGGTTCCGCCGTTCACTCCGCCTCCGGGGCTCAGTAAATTCCACGGCATGTGGCAGTTTGCGTTCGACCACCCTTACTGGCTCGCGGACGGCGATTCGCCTTACCTGACCGACGGCCTTCCCGAAGGTGTGCCGGACTGGTGCGGGATCGGAATGGGCAGCGCCGTGCCCCGGACCGACCCGCTCTGCGAAGAAGAGGGCTGTCCGCTCTAGGTCAGTCGACGGTGACGCCGACGGACTTGGCGGCTTTTTCGACGAGCTTGCGGTCGTAGACGCCGCGGCTCAGCTGCTTGACGGCTTTGCGGAGCAACTTCTCCCACTCGTCCCGGTCGGACTTCGAGATGTCGACCACCTTCATCTTGCGCTTGATCCGGCCATAGGCCTCGTCGTCGAGCTTCTTGATGCGGCCGGTGTTCCGCTTGTCCATCTTCTTGTTGATCTTGTCGAAGTGCTCTTTGAGATCCGCGGGGATCCCGGCGAGCGCCTTCTTTCGGAACAGGGTGGCGCCGATGGCGGTCGAGGTGACCTGGCTCGACACGTGGTCGAGGTAGGGCACCCACTGGAGCTGCTCGGCGGCGAGCGCCGGCGCGTTGATGATGTTGATCTGGCTGGCGCGGAGCTTCGGCAGGATCTCCATGACCCCCGTCGGAACGGGAACCACGCTGCCGACGAGTGAGTAGACCTTCGGGCCGAGCGGCTCGTTCGGGTAGACCGCGGGGCGCTTGCCCTTCAGATCGCTCGGGCGCCGGACCGCAAAACCCTTGCTCATCTGGCGCACCAAGCCGACGTCGCCCCACGACAGGATCGTGAAGCCTTTGGCCTCGAAGCCCCGTTCGATCTCGGGCTCAATCGCTTTGCGCACCTTCTCGAGGTTGCTCCAGGAGTCGCTGATTCCCGGCAAACCCATCACCAACACGTTCTGGTAGATGTTCGAGAGGCCAACCGACGTGAGGGCGGCGCCGTCGAGCTGGCCGGTCTTCATCTTGCCGACCATCGAGCCTTCGTCGCCCTGGACGCCGTTGTAGTAAATCTTCAGCTTGAGCTTGTCGTCCGTCTTCTTTCGGACGGCTTTCTCCCAGATCTTGAAGACCTTGCCCCAGGCAGAGTTCTTCGGGGCGAGGGTGGCGACACGGAGCGACGATTTGGCTGACGCCTCCGTGGCAAAGGTTGCGGTGACGGCAGCTCCGAGGAGCGCGGCGACGATGATCTTGCTTCGCATGATGGGGCGTATCCTGTGCGATATCGGGGATCTTGTCGAGGTGGACCGACCGATGGGCCTATGAGCCAATGGCGACGCGGCGGTGACCGGGGCCATGGAAGAGACGTATTCGGGCGGGTCGATCTTCATTCCGGCAACTCGATTTTGACCAGGAGAAATCGCTCGTTTTCGAACGTGACTGTTCCGAACTTTTCGGCGATCGCGGAACGTTTTCGGGGGAGAACGAGCCATCCGGCGCCGTAGGAGCGAAGCTCCTCCCCGAGCCGTTCGGGGGTGAACATGTCGTCAGTGCGCTGTTTCCGCGGGTCATGATCGTCGAGCACGGCGGCCGCTCCCGGTCGCGCCAGACCTGCCCGGACCGCAAAGAAGCCGAAGTCGTCCGTGACGATGGCGACCCGTTCGGTGGGTCCGGCGAGCGTGCGCGCCGCCCGACCCACGTCGATTTCCGCTGCGCGGTCGATGAACGAATCGCGGCGGTTGAACGGCCGGATCGCCAGCGCACCGAACAACGCGACCGCCAAAAGGCCCGCAGCCCACCGCCGCCGGGAGCTCACCGAAAACCTCGCGTGGCCCGCGGCGATCGCTTGGCCGAGCACCAGCGTGCCGAGCAGCCACGCCGCGAGCAAGGCGCGCTCGTTGTGATGGGTTGGCGCGCCCCCGCGGCTCTCGGCCACCACGAGCACCACCAGCATCAGCACGAAGAGCGCGGCGGGTCGAGCGAACCGCCGAAGCTCCGCCCCGGCGCCGAGCTTCTGGTGAGCGACCACCGCGAGCACCAGCGCTAGCACGAGCTCCGGCTCGAACCGCACGAACCGCATGGGGAAGCCGACGATTCTCGCGAGCAGCCCGGCGGTGTCGGCACCCACCGCGCGCCGGTAGTCCGCCACCCGCTGTACGAAAAAGAGCGCGTCGTCGTGGTGAGCGAGCCCGTGCAACATCCAAGCGAGCGGTCCCGCCACGGCGAGCGCTGCTGCCGCCGCGCCGGAGACCCTTCGGTGTTTCAAGAAGTCCCACGCGCCGAACGCGGCAATGCCCGCGGCCACCGGCCAGGTTTCGTAGCGACAGAGCGTGGCGACGAGGATGGCCACGGCGCCGAGCACCTTGCGCCCGGGCACGTCGGACACGGTCGACGCGGCGGCCAGCACCACCAACGCGGCGGTCCAGCTCTCCGGCAAGGCGGCGACGCCGAGCCACGCGGAGTACGGAAAAACCGCGGCCAAGCACGCGCCCAAGAGCGCGCCGCGACGCTCGACACCCATCCACCGCGCGGCGACGAACACGAGCACCGCGCCGCCGATGCCGAGCGCAAACGCGAGCACCCGTCCGACGAGCAGATCCGGCCCGGCAACGGCCATCACCGTGCCCGTGAGCCAGAAGGGGAAGGGGAGCCAGCTCGTTCCTGTCGGGTCGAGAGACGGCGCGACGGCGAACTGTTGGGCAATGACGGTTCTTGCGTAGTCGTCGTCGCTCAGAGCCCTAAAGCCCGTGGCCAGGACGAACACGCTCGCCGCGAGCTTGGTGAGCGCAACCAAGAACGCGTCGCGGCGCCGACTCCGAGCCCCGGCTTGCGCCCCGGCTTCTTCGGTCTCGGGCGCAACTACGGTTTCGGCTGACACCGCGCCCGGCTCCAGTGCGCTCGCTCGCGGCGCCTTCGCCTACTCGGGCGCTGGCTCGTCGTCGGGCTTCTCGTCGGCTTTGACCGAGTCCGGCTCGGTCGGCTTCTGCTCGGCCTCAGCCTCTGCCTTTTCTTGGAGCGAGTCGTCGACGGACGTCGACATGTACGCGAGCGTGACACTCGACAGAAAGAACACGCCCGCCGTCACCCAGGTGGCCTTCGTCAACACGTTGCTCGCGCCGCGTCCGCCGAACACTTGCTGGGCCCCGCCTCCACCGAACGCTCCCATGCCACCGCCCTTACCGGGCTGGAGGAGCACCACGAGGATGAGGATGATGCACGCCAAAACGTGCAAGACGGTCAGGGGGGTTTGAAGGACTTCGATCATGGGTGACTCGGGGGGGAGCGGGCGGCCTAAGGTACGTCGGAACCTGGCGGTGGCAAGCTCGCTAGACGGGGGAGGGGGCCACTTCGACGATTTTCGAGAAGGATTCGGCGTCCAACGAGGCGCCGCCTACCAGGGCTCCATCGATGTCGTGGCAGCCCAGGAGGGTGCCGGCGTTGTCGGGTTTGACGCTGCCACCGTAGAGGATGCGTGTGTTTTCCGCCAAATCCGCAGAATGGCCGGCGAGCTGCTTCCGGATGGCGGCGTGCACCTCTTGGGCTTGCTCCGGCCCGGCGACCTTGCCGGTGCCGATGGCCCAGACCGGCTCGTAGGCGACGACGCCGTAGCCCGGCCGCCCCCCGAGATCGGCCAGGACGGCGCCGACTTGCGCCGACACGACCTCGAGGGTCTTGCCCGCCTCTCGCTCTTCGAGCGTCTCGCCGACGCACACGATCGGTCGAAGTCCCGCGGCGATCGCCGCCTTGGTTTTCTTCTGCACGAAGTCGTTCGTCTCGCCGAACACGTGCCGCCGTTCGCTGTGACCGAGGATGACCCAGGTGCAGCCGCAGTCGAGCAGCATCTGGGTGCTCACTTCACCGGTGAACGCGCCCTTGGGCTCGTGGTGCATGTTCTGAGCGGCGACCGAGACACGGCTGCCTTCCACTTCGTGCGCGACGGCGGCCAACCCGGTGAACGGGGGCGCCACCACGACGTCGACCCCCGCGAGATCCCCGCAAGCGAGCACGATCGCGCTCGCTAGTGCACACCCCGACGGTCCGCCGTGGTGCATCTTCCAGTTGCCCGCGATGAGTTGTTGTCGTTCCGTCATGCCTACCTTCTCGACGCCCGCGGCTACTGCGAGATCCTCAAGGACTCGATCCCTGGCAGAGGTTTGCCTTCGATGAGCTCCAGGGCCGCTCCGCCTCCGGTGGAGATGAAGTCGAAGCCTTTGGCGAGATCGCTACCGAAGCGGTGAACCGCCGCAGCGCTGTCGCCGCCTCCGAGCACGCTGAACGCCGGCGAGTCGACAATCGCTTTGGCGACTCCGAGCGTTCCGCCCGCGAACGGCTCGTTCTCGAAAAGTCCCATCGGCCCGTTCCAGAAAATCATTTTTGCGGCGGCCAGCCGGGTCGCGAAGCGCTCGACGGTCTCTGGGCCGATGTCGAGCGCCATTTGTCCGGCGCCCAGAGCGCCGACGGAAGAGACCACCGCCTCGGTCGCGTCGAGGTCGTCAGCGGATCGCACGTCGACCGGCAGCAAGACGTCCACGCCCTTTTTCTCGGCTTTCTCGAGCAAGGTTCGGCTCCCCGCCAGCCAGTCGGACTCGATCTTCGACGCTTTCATGTCGGCGCCTCTCGCCGCGAGCAGCGTATTGGCCATCGCGCCACCGATGCAGAGCGCATCGCATCGATCGATGAGGGTCTCGATGATGCCGATCTTGTCCTTGACCTTCGAGCCGCCGAGCACGGCCACGAACGGGTGTGCCGGTTCGTTGATGATCTTGCTGAGCGCCTCGATTTCGTCGCGCATCAAGTAGCCGATGGCTCGCTCGCGCATCATCTTCGGCAAGGCGTGCACCGAGGCGTGCGCGCGGTGGGCGGCGCCAAACGCTTCGCCGATGTAGATGTCGCAGAGATCGGCGAGATCGCGGGCGAACTCGTCGTCGTTGGCCTCTTCGCCGGGATGAAAACGGAGGTTCTCGAGCAGGCACACCTGGCCGGGACGCTGGTCGCTGATGACTTTCTTCGCCGCGTCACCGAGGCAGTCGTCGGGCAAGTGCACCTCCCAACCGCTGATCTCCGCGAGCCGCGCTCCGACCGGCTCGAGGCTCAGCCCGGCCACGCGTTCCCCGTCCGGGCGGCCGAGATGTGAGGCGAGGATGACCTTCGCCCCCCGGTCGACGACGTGTTGAATCGTCCTCAGCGCCGCGCGGATGCGCTCGTCGTCGGTGATTTCGCCGGTGCTCTTGTCGAGCGGAACGTTGAAGTCGACTCGAATGAAGACCCGTTGGTTTTCGAGCTCGAGCTCGTCGACGAGGCGGATGCCATCGAGCCGGCTAGGCATCAGCCCTTTTTCGCCACCATCAACGCCAGATCGATCATCCGGTTCGAGAAACCCCACTCGTTGTCGTACCAGGAGAAGACCTTGATGAACTTGTCGCCGAGCAACTTGGTCTGCGTGGCGTCGAAGATGCTCGAGCCCGGATGGCCGATGTAGTCGCCGGAAACGAGCGGCACCTCGGTGTAGTACAGGATGTCCTTCATCGCGCCCTCGGCGGCGCTCTTGGTGGCGGCGTGCATCGATTCCACGGTCACGGGCTTGCTCGTCGCGACGGTCAAATCGATGAGCGACACGTCGATGGTCGGCACCCGGATGGCGACTCCGTCGAACTTGCCTTCGAGCGCCGGAATGACCTGGCTCAAGGCTTTTGCTGCGCCGGTGCTCGACGGCACCATGTTCGCCGCAGCCGCGCGCGCGCGCCGGAGATCACCCTTGGGGTGCGGCAAGTCGAGCAGGCTCTGGTCGTTCGTGTACGAGTGCACGGTCGTCATCAACCCGTGCTCGATGCCGAAGTTGTCGAGCAACACCTTGGCGACCGGCGCCAAGCAGTTCGTCGTGCACGACCCGTTCGAGATCACCGTGTGGGCGCCCGGGTCGTACTCGTCGTCGTTGACGCCCATCACGATCGTCTTGTCGTGATTCTTCGCGGGCGCGCTGATGAGCACCTTCTTCGCGCCAGCGTCGATGTGGCCGACGGCTTTGCTCTTGTCGGTGAAAAAGCCCGTGCACTCGAGCACGACGTCGACGCCGAGACTCTTCCACGGCAACTCTTTCGGGTCGCGAATGGCCGTGATGCCGATGTCTTTTCCGCCCACCTTGATGGCGTCTTTCGATGCGGAGACGTCCGCGTCGAAAGTGCGGTGGACAGAGTCGTACTTCAGCAGGTGAGCGAGCATCTGGGGGTCGGTGAGATCGTTGATGCCGACGACCTCCAGCTCGCTGGTCTTTCGGCCGGCGAGCGCCCGAAGCACGCAGCGGCCGATGCGGCCGAATCCGTTGATGCCGATCTTCGTTGCCATGGCTGCTTCACTCCTCCGGGGCGTTCTGTGCCGCGTCGCCCGCAACGGCACGCTGGCTGTCAGCCGGCCGCGACGGTCCCCCAATAGAGCCGTTGCGCCTGAAATCCGCCGCGTTCGGTCTCAGCCGGGGGGCTGCAAAGTAGTCAGCGCCCCCGGGCCGGTCAAGCCGGGCTCGTCGCCGCGGAAAAGGCGAAAGCTCGGCGGGTTTTGCGCACTTTTGTCGCCGCTACCCCGGCTCGTTGGCTGCGGGATGCGGACGCCCGCCGCGCGTTGACGCGAGCGAGCCCGGGCGGTCAGCTGGGCTCACGCCGATGCTCGTCTACCTCATCCGACACGCTCACGCCGTCCCCGAAGGCCCCGCGCTCGCCGACGAGCATCGCTACCTCACCGAAAAGGGTCGCGCGGTCGCGCACAAGGTCGGGAAAAAGCTCTTGGAAAAAAGTGTGGAGCTCGATGCTTTGCTCACGAGCCCGCTCGTTCGCGCGGTGCAAACCGCGGAGCTGCTCGCCGCTTCGCTCGGTTTCGACGGTGAGGTGCAAGCCGTGGGACCATTGTCGCCGGGCGTTGCACCCCAAGTGATCGCCGAACGGCTCGGTGGTTTCGGGCGGAGCATCGCCATCGTTGGACACGAGCCGACGATCAGCATGCTCGGAGCGCTGCTCGTCTCGCGCCCGTCCTTCCCGCCGTTTCGACCCGGCCAGGTTTCTCTCGTCGACAATGGTTTGCCCGCGTGGACGCTTCCCACGGACACGATGGAGTTCGACCAGTTGATGCTCGCGTAGAGCGTCCGCGCGAAAGCGAAAGAGCCGTGAAGATGAAAAACCCCTCGATGTCGCCCCCGACGCTGCTTCCGGTCGCCCTGATGGCGTTGCTCGCCGGTTTGGCCCCGGCGTGTGGCAGTGGCGGATCCTCTGACGCGAGCGACGGATCCGGTGGTGCCTCCGGTGCTAACGCGACCGGCGGCTCGCCCTCCACCGGAGGCACTTCATCCAGCGGGGGCTCACCGTCGACGGGCGGCTCACCATCTACAGGCGGCTCACCATCTACAGGCGGCGCGGGGTCGGGCGGATCCCCCGGCAGCGGCGGCGCGTCGACCGGCGGCGCCGCGGGCAGCTCACCGGGCGGCACCCTGAGCGAGCGCTACCCCGGCGATTCGAACATCGGCAGCGATCCGGCCGTGCTCTTCCACGACGATTTCGAATCCGGCTGGGGGCAATGGGACGCCCCGACCGCAGACACGACCTATCTTCACCTCGAGAGCGATTCGGCGACCGCGCGCGGCGGCTCGCGCTACCTGCGCTCCACGGTCACGCCACAGCACCTGCAAGCCCAGCAATACATTTCTTCGTCGACTCGGGTCACCTTCAGTCGCAGAGTCGACGAGATCTACTGGAGGTTCTACGCGCGCTTCCCGGAGGTCGCTCCCAATCCGCATCACTGGGTCCGCATGGCCGCTGGCGACGACCAGTTCTCGTCGAGCGGCCTCGCCAACACCGTGCCGCCGGGCGACGAAGGTTTTTGGTTCGACTTCGACGCGAACAACGACGACCACTTCAACTTCTACGTCTACTGGTACCTGATGCGGTCCGGTCGCTGTAACGACGGCTCGACGACCCCCGGTTGCGCCGGCGACCAGGGCAACACCTATCACTTCGGCAACGTGTTTCGCCCACCAGGTCAGGCCGCGTACCCGCGGGATGCGTGGTTCTGCATCGAGATCCACGCCAAGGCCAACACCGTCGGCGTTTCCGACGGCGAGTTGTCCTTCTGGATCGACGACACCCTCGTCGGCGACTATTCCCCCGGTATTCCAGACGGGACGTGGCTGCGCGACCAGTTCCACGCCGGAGGGTGCACGTTTTCTGCGTGCACTCCGCCCGCGCCTTTCGAAGGGTTCGACTTTCGCTCGGCCGCCGACGTCGGCTTCAAGAGCATCTTTCTCGACGCGTACTACGAGCGCGACACCACCGCCGCGCGGCGCCAAGTGCTCGAGCAGCGCGGTCTCACCGTGTCGGACGCGCAGACGATTCTCTACGACGACGTCGTCGTCGCCACCGAGCGCATCGGTTGCGTGAGGTGAGCGAGCGCTTGCCTGAACGAGCACTTGCTCGAGCTCGACCGGATCCTCTGCTCGGGTAGCCCGACCCGTAGGGAAACGTACTACACGATTTCGAGGACTTCCCCGGACAGCGCCGAGCGAGCACAGCTGCTAACTTTGAAACTACATGCCGGTGAGCCCCAAACCCTCGCGCAACGTCGAATGGGACGACGACCCGTTCGAGCCGGCCGAGGACGAAATCGCCCGAAGCGCCTCGCGCCTGCGGCAAGCCGAGCCCGTTTCGTCGGGGACGTTTCCAGCTTCACGTGCCGACGAGACCGCGCTCGAGCTCGTGCTCGGTCCGTTCACTCGTCGTGTGTCGGTGCGCGTCGGCGAGAGACAGCAGCGCTGGGTCTCGATCGACCCCATCTCGGCGTTCGTGCTTTCTCGAATCGAGGGCAGCTGTACGATCGACGAGCTGATCGACACGAGCGGCCTCAGCCGCCGCGACACCCTGGTGGTGATCGCCACGCTCCTGAAGCGAGGGGTGATCGACCTCGATTCGGAGTCGTAGCAGACGTTATTGAACAGCGGTCAATAGCGCGCTAGCGTGTCGCAGTGGCCGTCGCCTCTCCCCGGACTCGCCTCGACGTGGACGAGCGTCGCGCCCAGCTGCTCGAAAGTGGCCGCGAGCTCTTCAACAATCGCCCCTACGAAGAGATCTCCATCGACGACATCGCCGACGCGGCGGGCATCTCCAAGGGGCTGCTCTACCACTACTTCAAGGGCAAACGTCGATTCTACGTCGAGACGGTGCGCGCCGCGGCCGACGACATGCGCGCCAGAACCGAGCCCGATCCGAACCTGCCCGCGCTCGAGCGGCTCGAAACGAGCCTCGATGCCTACATCGACTACGTGGCCGAGAGCGGCGCGGGCTACTCGACGCTCATTCGCAGTGGTGTGGGCACCGATCCCGAGCTCGACCACATCATCGACGAGATGCGCCAAGTGGTCATCGACCGCGTGCTCAACGGCATCGGCTTGCCCAATCCGTCACCGATGATATTGGTGGCGCTTCGGGGTTGGGTGGGATTCATCGAGGGCGTGAGTGTTGCTTGGATCGAGTGCCGCCGCGATGTCGACCGCGCGACGCTTCGGCAGCTCTTCGTGAACGCGCTTCAGGCGGCGCTTCAAACTTGCGTCGACCGCGACCCGGAGCTCGGCGGTATCGTCGACATCGAGTAGTGCCGGTTTCCGAGCGCTACACGCCGGCCCCCCGGCACTCCGACCTCGGAGAAGGCTACTTCGACACCGTCGAGCCCGCCCGCTTTCCCGAGCATCGGCTTCGGTTCCGAAACCAGCGGTGGGCCGAGCGCGTTGGTCTCGACACGCTCTCCGACGAGGAATGGCTCGCGCATCTCGCCCGCTTCGAGCCGCTGCCGGACAATCTGCCCGAGCCGCTCGCGCTTCGCTACCACGGCCATCAGTTCGACTCCTACAACCCCGCCCTCGGCGACGGTCGCGGGTTCTTGTTCGCGCAGCTGCGAGATGCGGAGGACGGACGGCTGCTCGATCTCGGCACCAAAGGCAGCGGGCGCACGCCCTACTCTCGCGGCGGCGACGGCCGCTTGACCCTCAAGGGCGGCGTTCGCGAAGTGCTCGCCACTGAGATGCTCGAAGCGCTCGGGGTCTATACGTCGAAGACCTTCAGCGTCGTCGAGACCGGAGAGAAGCTCGACCGCGGCGACGAGCCGTCCCCGACGCGCGCTTGTGTGCTCGTGCGGCTCAGTCATTCGCATGTGCGCATCGGCACTTTCCAACGGCTCGCCTACGAGGGGGACACCGACCGCATCCGGCGACTCGTCGAGTATTCGGCGGAGCACTACTTGCCCAGCGTGCAGGGCCACGAAGACCTGCCGGCGATGTTTCTGCGAGAGGTCTGCCGGCGCTCCGCCGAGCTCACCGCGTCGTGGATGGTCGCCGGTTTCGTGCACGGCGTGCTCAACAGCGACAACATGGTCATCACCGGCGAGAGCTTCGACTACGGCCCCTGGCGGTTCTTGCCGCGCTACGATCCCGACTTCACCGCCGCCTACTTCGATCACACCGGCCTCTACGCCTACGGCCGCCAGCCGCGGGCCGTCTTCAAGAACCTGTCCCGGCTGGCGCAGACCTTGCGAGGCTCGAGCTCCGACGAGGCGCTCGAGCGAGCACTCGACGGTTTCATCGACACCTTCAATCGGGCGCGAGTAAGCGGGGTGCTCCGGCGACTCGGTGTCGAGTCCGTCGGGCCCGACGAAGACGAGCTCCTTCTGAACGCCACCTACGATTTCCTGGCCAAGAGCGAGCTTGGCCCCGAGCGGTTCTTCTTTGATTGGTTTGCTGGGGCAACCAGCGAGAAGCGTGCGCTCGCGGGTCCCAGGAGCGGCGACTATGCCGGCACCCTATTCGACGCCTTCCGTCGGGCCCTCGACGCGCACCAACCAAGCGACCCCAGCCGACTCGGGCACGAATACTTCCAGCGGGACGAGCCGGTGAGTCTCGTCGTCGAAGAGGTCGAGTCGCTCTGGGCGCGGATCGCGGAGGACGACGACTGGGCTGCCCTAGAGGAAAAGGTCGCCTGGATCCGAGAAATGGGCGAAGCGGCGGGGCTGGCCCGGCGCTAGATCCGCGCCACCGTTGCGGCTCCGCGCCGTCAGCGCGAGATACACTACGGCGTGGCCGAAGCGGGGACTTGCGCCGAGGCTTTGGTCGAGACGATGTTGTAGCGCTTGAAGGGTTTCTCTTTCCCCTTGAGCTTGGCCGCCGGCAGCTCTTCGTACTCGAACTTGCCGCTGAGCTGGTTGAGCGTGGCCTCGCTGACGAGGATCTGACCTGACGTGGCGACTCCGCAGAGCCGCGCGCTCGTGTTCGCCGTGTCACCGATGACCGTGTAGGAGAGCGCCTTGCTGCTGCCGATGTAGCCGGCCACGACCGGGCCCGAGTGGATGCCGATACCGACGGCGAGCGGCGGAAGGTTCTTGTCCATCCGGCCGCGGTTGAACTGGCCGAGGAGCTCCATCTGCTCGAGGGCGCAGGCGACCGAGCGCTCGGCATCGTCCGGCTGCACCACCGGCGCGCCCCAGAGCGCCATGATTCCGTCGCCCATGAATTTGTCGAGGGTGCCGTCGTACTTGAACAAGCACTCGACCATGTGTTCGAAGTACTCGTTCAGCATGTCGACGATTTGCTCCGGGTTGGCGCCCTCACTCATGGTCGTGAAGCCGCGGATGTCGGAGTTGTAGACGGTGCATTCCTTGACGAGATGGCCGCCTTGTTTGACGTCGAGCTCGCCGCTCATCACCTTCTCGGCGACGTTGGGCGACAGAAGCCGGCTGAAGCGCTCGCGAGCCACGATCTCCTGCTCGATCTTGCGGGCGAGGTTGTTCATCTCGATGAACATCGCGGCCTGACCGGCGATGCTCGTCACGACCTCCATGTCCTTCTGCTGGAACTGGGCGAGGGACTCGCTGTCGAGCCACAGAACGCCGAGGATCTCGTCGTTGTGCAGCAGCGGCGCAACGATGGCGGAGCTGATCCGGTTCAGGATCATGCTCTTGCCCTTGGATGCGGCGAAGTCCATCGCGGCGTCGTGGGTCAGGGCCGTGGCGCGCTCTTTGACGACGTGGTTCAGAATTGTCGAGCTGACCTTGATCGGCGCGTTGGTTCCGTCACGGCGCAGGCTCGCCCCCGGCAACAGCTGCCCCTCGCTCATCAAGAAGATCACGCCTCGGTCGGCGCGAACGAACTTGAACATCGTCATCAAAATCTTGTTGAGTAGGCTCGGCAAGTCGGGCTCGAGCGCGATTTCTCGGCTGAGCTCGTAGGAGAGTCGGAGCCGCTCGTAGTCGGCGGCGAGCTGCTCTTGATTGCCCGAGATTTCGGCGTGCGGAAGGAAGCCTTTTTGGGTAGCGGCAATCTGCGTGCCGATCGCTCGGGCCTGATCGCTGACGTCGACGCGCGTTCTCGTCGCCTCCGACAGATCCGGAACTCCGCCAACAGGCGAGATCCCCGGCGCGGCGGGCATCGGCGCCGTCCCGCTCGGTCCAGCCACCGGCTGAAATTGCGGCTGAGGTGCCTGGTGGGTGTGCGGCATCGAGGATGGGCCCGCGGGAGCGACCGGCGCGGCGGGTTGCCAGGCGGGGGGTTGTGCCGGTGGCTGTGGAGCTGACGGCGCGGCGGCCGCGGCCCCAGCCCCAGCCCCAGGCTGCAACATGCTTTGCGGAAGCCCGGACCCGTCGTCGTAGCGGGCGCGCGTGCTGCCGAGGGCGATGTCGTCTCCGTGATTGAGGACTTGCTGACCGACGACGCGCTGACCGTTGATGTACGTCCCGTTCAGACTGCCGAGATCCTTGAGAATGAAACCGTTCCCATGCTGATCGATGATGCAGTGCTCTTTCGACACGATCTTGTCGAGCAGCTGAATCGTATTGCTGGGGTGACGGCCGAGCGTGTTGTGCCCCCGAAGCTCCACGAGCTGGTGCCCTTCGGGGGTCGCAAGGTGAAGCCGAGCCATCGCGGCAAAAAGTTAACCGGGGCTCCGCTCGGGGACAACCCGGCACGGTTTTGGTAGCCTCCTCGGGCTGTGACGGCGAACAAGGGCACCCATATTCTGGCGATTGACCAGGGCACGACGGGGTCCACGGCCCTGGTCATGGGCACGGACGGGCGCACCCTGGGGCGGGCGAATCGAGAGTTTCCACAGCACTTTCCCCAGCCTGGGTGGGTCGAGCACGAGCCCGAGCAGATCTGGCAGAGCGTCGAGCGCTCGGTTTCGGAGGCGCTCGAGGCGGCCGGCGTGGCCGGCCCCGAAATCGGCGCCATCGGCATCACCAACCAGCGGGAAACCGCGGTGCTGTGGGAGCGGGACGGGGGCAAACCCGTACATCGGGCCATCGTCTGGCAAGACCGGAGGACCGCGGACCGGTGCGCCCAGCTCGACAAAGAAGGGCACCGAGCGCTCATCCACGAGCGCACCGGTCTCGTCATCGACGCGTACTTCTCGGGCACCAAGGTCGAGTGGATGCTCGACAACGTCGACGGTGCCCGCACCCGCGCGAACGCCGGCGAGCTCGCCTTCGGCACCATGGATTCGTTCCTCGTCTGGCGTCTGAGCGGAGGCACCGTGCACGCGACCGACGTCAGCAACGCGTCGAGAACGCTCTTCATGAACCTCGACGATCTGTCGTGGAACGACGAGCTGCTCGACATCCTGCGTGTGCCCCGTGCGGTCCTTCCGACGATCGTGCCGTCGGCTGGGGAAATTGCCGTGACAAAGGGCGTGGGGTTCCTTCCCGACGGGATCCCGATTTCGGGCATCGCCGGCGACCAGCAGGCAGCGCTGTTCGGGCAGGCGTGTTTCGAGACGGGGGACGTCAAGTGCACCTACGGCACGGGCGCGTTTGTCGTTCTGAACACCGGCCGCAAACCCATCCTGAGCAAGCACAATCTGCTCACGACGGTCGGATGGCAGATCGGGGACGACGTCGTCTATGCGCTCGAGGGCAGCTCCTTCATCGCCGGTGCGGCGGTGCAATGGCTCCGCGACGGGCTCGGCATCATCGAGAAGGCGAGCGACATAGAAGCGCTCGCCCGCAGCGTTTCCAGTAGTGACGGCGTGGTTTTTGTTCCTGCTCTCTCGGGGCTCGGTGCCCCGCACTGGGACGCCCGCGCTCGCGGGCTCATCAGCGGAATGACCCGCGGTACGAACAAGGCTCATCTGGCGCGAGCGACGCTCGAGGCGATCGCGCTCCAAGTGAACGACCTCATCGAAGCCATGCGCGAGGAGAGCCCGGTCCACCGCCTGCGAGTGGACGGAGGCGCGGCCGCCAACGATCTTTTGATGCAGCTGCAGAGCGACTTCTCCGGATTGACTGTCGAGCGGCCGGAGGAGCTGGAAACCACGGCTCGCGGGGCCGCCATGCTCGCGGGAATCGGGGCGGGGATCTTCAAAAGCGGGGCAGAAGCTGCTCAAATGGTCAAAATCAGGGACACTTTCAGTGTCCAAATGGGGGATGCCGACCGAAAGCAGCACCGAGAGCGATGGAATGAGGCGATTTGCCGCACGCGGGGCCGCGCGGTCCAGCATGCTGGGGAGTGAGCAGCGGGCGCGAGAGGTTGACGGATGTGCCCAGGGCCCGATGCTGATCGATATTGGGAAGTTCTGGCGGACCCCAGCGGTTCGAGAAAGAAATCATGCCTAGTTCGAATGAGGGCGGCGAGGGGAACCCGCCCATGAAGGACATACCGGTTGACTGGGAAGCTCTCGAGGATGCGTTCGAGAACAACGCCCCGGAGGTCCACAGTTACCTTCACCTTGCCACGGGCGAAGTCTTGCGAGTCGTCGATGGTATCGCGGATCCCGAGATGCACGCTCGCATCGCCGCAGATACCACCTACATGCGTATCGACCCGGTGAGCTCTCGCGAGCAGTACCGCTGGATGGAGCGCTTCATCCCGATGGTGGACGAGCCCGATCTGCGGCAGCGGCTCACCGAAGCCATAGACGGCAAAGGTGCATTCCGACGGTTCAAGGACGTGCTCATGTCTTTCGGCCCCGACCGCGAGCGTTGGTTCGCCTTTCGCAGCGAACGCCTGCGGGTTTTCATGGAAGCCTGGCTTGCGGCTCACGCCCTTCGGCCGGTAGCTCGAGAGGTCTTCCCGTCGTCCGAGGACAAACCAGCGCCGGAAACCACACCGATTTCTCAAGACCAGCTCAGTGGGCGTCGCGGTGGGACCGCCGAATCGCTGCGACAGCAACTGAGAGAGCTCATCGAGAGCCTGGGTGCTCGCGATCTCGAGAAGGTCACCGCATTCGCCGAGTTCGTCAAAGCGCGACGCGCGGCGCGGTCTGCGGCTCGCGGCAGCAGTCCTGCGGCTGCCCCCGAAACCCCCGAATCCCCCGAGCCCGACTCGAGCGAGTCGGATGACGAGCCCACGCCATCGTCCAGGAAACGCCCGGCAGTCCTCTAGGCTCGCTGATTCTCTTTCACACATGTGCGGATCGATTGTCCGGTCAGTCGGTTTCTCCGTCCTGGTTCAGGCGGCAGCGGGCCTCGTCGCGTCCGCCGCCGCCGCCGCCGAGACCGTCCCGATCGATCGCGCCGTCGTACGGTTCGTGTCGTCGGAAACCGGGGGGCCGGCGTTCCCTCGCTACATCTTCGAGCGTTTTCTGGCGTTCGAGGCTCGCATCGAGGCCATGACCGACTCCACCGCCCGGGGGATCGGTTCCGATGGCAGTGGGTATAGCGACGGGCACGTGCGGGCGGCGATGGAGCGCCACATCTCCGAAACCCTGCTCGCCAATCTGCGCATCGAGCCGGCGCCGACCAGCCGCGAGCTGACCGCGCGTACGACGGCGGTGCGACGGAGCCTCGCCCAACGGGTGGGAGGCGAGAAAAAGCTTCGCGCCGCGCAGCGAGCCGAAGGGTTGGCCGAGCGCGAGTTGCTCAGAATGCTTCGCCGCCAAGCTCGAGCGAGCCTGTATCTCGACCGCATGGTGGCGCCGATGCTCCAGCCGAGCGACGCCGAGCTGCGCAAGGTTCACCTGACCCTGAAGACCCCCTATCGAGACCGCGCGTTCGAAGACGTCCGCAATGCGCTCCGCCGTTGGTACGTGTCTCGGCGGTTCGCCGCCGCTCTCGGTAGCTTCTATCAGAACGTTCGAGCGCGCCTCCGCGTCACCATTCTGACCGACTGACTCGCCTGGCAGACGACGCGCGCCGACTCGGTTAGAGCGGCTGGACGACCGCACTTATGCGTTCTTTTCCGTAATCGCGCCGCGAGGGCGCAGCAGCGCGTCCCCTTTCTACGGGTCACGCGGGCGCCGATGGTAACGTCACGGTTGCATGAGGCTGGCGAGTTCAATAAGCCGGATGTGGCGTGGCTCGCTCGCGATCGAGGGGTCACCGACGAGCGTGAAATGATGAGACGACCAGCAAGATTGCCGAGAGCTTCATTGCGCGGTGTGACTGCGGCCGCGGGGGCATTGTCCGCTGCCGCGATTCTGGCTTCTTCGAGCCCGGTCCACGCCCAAACGTCCCTCGATCAGGAGTTCGCCCAAGGCGTCGATCTCCAAGGCTACGAGCCCACACCCGCCGGCGACCGCTTCTTCATGGTGCCCGACGGAGCTGTCGAGGGGGAAACGGACTTTTTCGCCAAGGCCGTCGGAAACTACGCGTTCGGCCCCGCGTTGACGCGCGCGGACAACGCGTCGGGCACGACGCGCGAGATCATCCAGAAACAGTTTTGGCTGCACGCGGGACTCGGCTTTTCGATCTCCAACCGGTTGCTGCTCGAAGCGAGCCTGCCCTTCGCTCTGTCGCAGAGCGGAGAAACGGGCGCCGCGAACGAGCCCGACTCGCCGGTGGTCGGCGACTTGCGACTCGGGGCGCGGGTCGCGCTCGTCGGGCGTCGATCGGATCCTTTTGGTCTCGGCCTCGGCGGCGAGGTTTGGGTGCCGAGCGGCGACGGCGCCGAGCTGAGCGGCGACGACAAAGCCCGGGGCGCGCTCAAGCTGCTCGCCGGCGGCCAGGCTGGCGTATTCGTCTGGGCAACCAACTTCGGGTACCTGTTTCGCAAGCAGTTCGACTCTGGCTCGCTCGAGATCGGCGACTCGTTGACCTACGGCCTCGGTGCCGGGATCTCGGTCCTCGACGACTCGCTGCAAATCGGACCGGAAATCCAGGGACACACCCTCGTGCCTCAAGGCGATTCGGACGCCAGCATCTTCGGGAGTCAGACCACGGTGGCGCACCTGCTCATCGGCGCGAAGTACCGGGTCGGCCCGGCGCAGTTCGGTCTCGCCGCGGGTCCGGGCCTCACCGAGGCCCCGAGCGTCGCGCCGCGAGTGGTGTTCAGCATCGGATTGGTGCCCGACGTGAGCGTCGAGGTTTCCGGCGCCGTGGTGGCCGGCAAAGATCGAGACGGCGACGGCATCCTCGATGCCGACGACGCGTGTCCCGAAGATCCCGGCAGTGGCAGCAGCGACCGCGACAAACACGGCTGTCCCGCGCAGACGGCGTCGGATCTCGACGGCGACGGCGTGCCGGACGGAGCGGACGCTTGCCCGACCGAGGTCGGTGTGAAGAGCGACGACGCCTCGGCGAATGGCTGTGCCAAACCCGACGGCGACGACGACGGTGTCCCCGACGACGAAGATGCGTGCCCGAACCAGGTGGGCTCGCGCTCGGACAACCCCGCGGCGCATGGTTGCCCGAAGGCGGACGCTGACGGCGACGGGATCCCCGACGCCAGAGACGCATGTCCGTCCGCGGCGGGGCCTGCGAGCGACGACGACACCAAGAACGGCTGCCCCGAAAGCAAGGACTCCGACAGCGACGGCATCGACGACGCCGAGGACGCCTGCCCGAACGACGCTGGCGCGCGCAACGATGACACCGCCAAAAACGGCTGTCCCGCCGACCAGGAAATTCAAGCACCCCCCGCTGCCGCAGGCGAGCAAGCCGTCGTGAGCTTCGCCGGGTTCCAGATGAACAAGAACGGCTCGTCTCGCCTCGTGGTCAAGACGTCCCGCGTCGTTCAGGTCAAGAAGTCGGTGAGCAAGCTCGGGATCGTCTACACGCTCCTGAACGCGCGAGTGATCATCCGAAACAACCGCAACCCGCTTCTCACCACGCACTTCGATTCGGTGGTTTCGAGCGCCCGGCTCGTGCCCAAGGGCAAGGACGTACAGCTCGTCATCCAACTGCGCGAGGACGCGAGCCCGACTCAGTCCCTCAAGAAGACCGATCCCGGCGCCGTACTCGCAATCGACTTCCCCGCCCGTCGACCTACCAAGAACGACCAGCAGTAGCGCACGGCATCGCGACCCAGTGGGGCGGGGCTTGCGTCTGGGCGAAACTGCGCGGCGCTGAGCCTTGGGCGACACTGCGTTTCGGG
>JAJDAH010000439.1 GCA_029261965.1 Polyangiaceae bacterium | reverse complement strand
CGGCGGCCACGCGCCGCGCTGGGGCGCTCGGCGCCATTCGGATGTCGGGCGATCCGCACTACTTCATGTTTCAGCTTCGCCGTCTTCTGGCGCAGCGCGCTCAGCCGCCGGACGCACCCAACGACTGAGCGGGGTGCCGCGGCAAGAAACCCGAGGTGCCCGACGAAAGGGCGCGCCGCTCACCCTCCGAGCCGGATCTCCGTCTCCACGCCGATGGCCCGGAGGAACTCCTCGTCGTGGCTGACCACGACGAGACCGCCTCGCCACGCGCCCAGAACCGACTCGAGCGCTGACGCACCCACGAAGTCCAAATGGTGCGTCGGCTCGTCTAGCACCAGGAGCTCCGGAGCCGGCGACCGCCGGCAGAGACAAATGAGCGCCGCTCGGACACGCTCGCCGGGGCTCAGCGACCGAAGAGGACGGTCCGCGAGGGCAAACGGGAACTGGTGGGCTCGAAGCAGACTCGCAGCGGCCTCGGGAGTGACGGCATCCGTGCGGTTGAACAGGTGTTCGACGACGCTCTCGCCCGAGCGCCAATTGCTTCCGTTCTGGGCAATGTACCCGAGCCGATGCGTAGCGTTGACCGACCTGCCAGACGTGGGGAGCCTTTCCCCGGTCAGGATCTCGAGGAGGGTAGTCTTGCCAGAGCCGTTCGGTCCGGTCACGGCGACGCGATCACGTCGCACGCTGAGCGTCACGCCCTGAAACAGGATGCGTTCGTCCACCCGCGCGGTGACGCCATCGAGCACGGCGATCGGCGGCCCGAGCTCGTTCGGCAACTGAGGGAGCGCGAGTTCGAGCGGCAACTTCACGCTGAGCGCGCGACGCGTGGCCTTGGCCCAGTCACGCATGGCGCCGATGCGCGCCTTTTGCAAAACGGCACGCTTGCCCTGGCTCTCCTGGGCGTAGCTACGATTCTCGTTCAGCTTGGCCCGCGAAGGGCAGCGACCGAGCTCGTGGATACGGCCGAGGTTCTTCTTTCGCTGCCGACGGCGGCGCACCTTCGCGTTGCGCTTCTCTTTCGTGACGAGCCGATTGAGATTCCGCACATACGTCGCTTCGCGTTCATCACTCTCGCGGGCCAAATCGGCCAAGAGTCCGTCGAAGGAGCCGCTGAAATGACGACAACCAGACTCGGCGACGATGAAAAACTCTCGAAACGTTCTGAGCAACTGCCGATGGTGCGAAACGACCACGAGACCGCCGGTCCACACGCCGAGCCAACCGACGAGCCACTCGATGCCCGCCGAGTCGAGGTCGAGAGTGGGCTCGTCGAGCAAGAGGAGGTCGGGGCGAGCCTCTCGCGCGCGCTGAAGCAGCCAACGACGGAGTTCACCCGGACTGATTCCAGCGTGATCGCGGCGCGGCTGAGCGGCGTCGATCTGCTGGCGCACGAGGAGGCGCTGACCGTGACAGACGACTTGCCCTCGATTCGGTTTTTCTTCGCCAGCGAGTACGTCGAGCAGCGTGCTTTTCCCTACGCCGTTGCGACCGACCAGCGCCACGCGTTCTCGACCGAGACTGAGATTCAAGTCGCGAAAGAGTGGTCGCCCCGCGGGGGTGTCGAGCGACAGATCGCGCGCCGAGAGCAGCGACGGGCTCGTCATCGGATTTTCCTCCGACTAGCACGAACAATCTCGTCGACGACGTGGGGCTCGCCTTCGATGACGAACTGGGTCCCGAGCCGGCTGGCGACGGCCTTTTGGACGCGGCAGCGTGAGTGGATGCTCCTGGTGACGTCGGTGAGCTCGTAGCGGACGAACACCTCACGAACGACGTGCTCGGCCCGCACCAGGTCGAGCAGCCGCTCTCGAAGCGCCAAAACCGCATCAGGGTCACGACTACTGAGCGCGACGTAGTCGTGACCCGCACAGAGCCCGGAGAGCTCCTCGTCCGAAAGCCGCTCGGTGAGGCGATCCGTCTTGTTGAACACGACGACGCGAGGGATGCCGGCAGCGCCGAGTCGGTCGAGCACACCGTCGGTCGTTCGAAGATGCTCGACGAGCTCCGAGTCGGACGCGTCGACCACGAGCAGCAACAGCGACGCCTCCGCGACTTCTGCGAGGGTCGACTCGAAGCTGGCAAACAGCCGCTCGGGCAGACGACGAATGAACCCGACGGTGTCGCTGATGAGCACGTCCCCGCCATGGCGGGTCAGGCAGCGCGACGTCGTATCGAGGGTCTCGAAAGGGCGATCGCGCGCCGAGAGGCCGGCCGAGGTCAGGGCGTTCATGAGCGAGGTCTTTCCCGCGTTCGTGTAGCCGACGAGGGTGACCCTCGAGCACTTCTTCCGGTGTTTGCGTTGCGCGGCGTCGGATCGTTTCAGCCCGAGCAGCTGGCGGCGCAAATCCGCGAGTCGGCCGTCGAGGCGACGCGCGAGTAGCTCCGAGGCCGTTTCGCCTGGACCTCGACCTCCCATGACGCCGCCGGCTTGCTGGTCCATGTTCAGACCGATGCCTCGAATGCGCGGCCGCAAGTACTCGAGGTGTGCGATTTCCACCTGAATCCGTGCTCTCCGCGTGGTCGCATGCCGCTCGAACACGTTGAGGATCACGGCCTCTCGGTCGCAGACGGGCAAGCCCGTAGCGTCCTCGAGATTTCGCGTCTGCGAGGGGCTGAGCTCGGCGTCGACGACGAGCATGTCGGCTCCGCGATCGGTGGCTTCGGCGCCGATACGCTCCGCCACGCCGCTACGGATCAGGGTGCGCGGGTCAGGTCGAACGAGCTCATGAACCTCCTCGCCAACGACGCGGTCCCCCTGGGCGTCGACCAGCCCGGTTATCTCGGCGAGCTGAGCGCGCGGATTTCCGGCGTCGCCGGATCGGTGAACCGAAACGACGTAACAAGAGTTTCCGTCTTCGGCGCGAGCGCGCTGAGGCGCTTCGCGCCGCGTCCAACGCGACACCAGCTCCTCGAAACGCCCGGCGTCCGCGAGCGGAACCTCGGCGTGCTCATCGATGGATTTCGAATGAAATTTCATGGGGATCTCGCTCGCAAAGCCGCGCCCGACGCGCACCGCACCAATGAGTGCGCGCCAAAGAACGCGAACGTCCTCGACTCTCGCCAGCGTTCGAGGCTGCTCAGCGCACGCCCGTCTCGGGCGGCTCGGCGCTGGCGCAGCCGAGGAGGACTAAACGAAGCGGGAGATCCACATGGTGAGCCGACTATAACAACCCCACCGTAGCTCGCAAGCTGCGTGCAGTACGTCCCCCGGGGAAACACTTCCACTAGCGAGACAACGGCGGCGTGGGCGCGGGGTAACACCATCGCTCGGTGCGGGGCGCCTGTTCGGTTGGCATTCGCTCGGGCCATTCGCCAATCGAGTTGCCACGCGAATTGCGCGGTCGACTCGGCGAAGGGCGACCCGGTCTTCCATTCCACTCGAAACGCCTCGGGCACGCCGGTTGCTACGCAGTTTCTCGAGGTGCACAGCATGACGCGAGCTCCCGAGAAAACCCGGTCGCATGTAACAACTCTCCTCCTCGCGCTCACAGCGCTTGGTGTCACGGCCGCGTCGGGTTGTCTGGAGAGACCGGTGTCGCCGCTCCAACCGGACACGAGCAACATTTTTGTCAACGTGATCCAGCAAGCGAGAGTGAACAAGATCGATCTCCTGTTCATGATCGACAACTCGAGGTCGATGGCTGACAAGCAGGAGATCCTCGCCCTCGCGGTTCCGGACCTGGTGAGTCGGCTCGTCAACCCCGTGTGTCTTGCGATGGACGGTTCCCAATCCACGCCGCCGGGCTCCCCCGACGACGATTGCCCGGCGGGGAGCGAGCGCGAGTTCCCTCCGATCAAGGACATTCACATCGGCATCATCACCTCCAGCCTCGGCGGCCGCGGCGCTGACTCGTGCACGGTTCAGCAAGGCGTGGGCTTCGACTTTTCTCAGAACGACGGCGGCCGATTGATATCACGCGCCGATCCGATGGGAACGAGTGTGAGCACCTACGGCGGCCTCGGGTTTCTTGCCTGGGATCCCGATCAGAAGCTCGAACCTCCTGGTGAATCGCTCGAGGGTGGTCCGGGAGCCGGCGGCCTCGTCGGCCGCTTCGTGCAGATGGTGCAAGGTGCGGGAGAAATGGGGTGCGGTTTCGAGTCGTCGCTCGAGGCTTGGTACCGCTTCCTCGTCGATCCGGACCCCTACGAGCGTATCGATCGCGTGGAGTGTTTTCCCGGCGACACCAACAACTCGTGTGCAAGTCGAGCGGGATCCGACGACGTGCTGCTCCAGCAGCGCCGAGACTTCTTGCGCCCGGACTCGCTGTTGGCGGTCGTCATGCTGACGGATGAGAACGATTGCTCCGTCATCGACGACGGCCAGTTTTTCATCTCACTTCAGTCCGCCGGTGGGCCAGGCCAACAGTTCCACCTGCCGCGCGCCACGGACATTTGCGCCACGGATCCCGACGACCCCTGCTGCTACTCGTGCGGCGTCACTGCCCCACCCGGTTGCCCCCCGGCTTCGGCCTTCCCCAACTGTTCGGTCAATGGAGGGAGCTACGACGACACAAGCAACGACGATCGTCTGAACCTCCGGTGCTTCGATCAGAAACGTCGTTTCGGGATCGACTTTCTCTACCCGGTCGATCGCTACGTCAAAGGGCTGCTCGACCCGACCGTGCCCGACCGCGACGGCAATCTCGTCCCGAACCCGATCTACAGCAACCTCCAAGGCACCGACGTCGCCGTGCGCGACGACGGTCTCGTCTTTCTCGCCGGCATCATCGGCGTGCCTTGGCAGCTCATCGACGACGAAGACCAGTCGACCGATGACGATCTGAGCTACCTGGCAGCAGAAGAAATCCGCAAGCGCGGCCTCTGGGATGCCATCGTCGGAGCTTGCCCCGGAAGCGAGGTGGACGGGAAATGCGACGTCGCGCGCGCCGAACCGACCGAGCCGCTCATGCGCGAAACCTACGAGGAGCGGGTGAACGTGCCGGCCGGGCCAGCCGGCGCCGCGACACAACCATCCACGGCGAGCTCGCCCGCCGCAAACCCCATCAACGGGCACGAATGGAACATCGCCCTCAAAAACGATCTTCAGTACGCCTGTACGTTTCCGCTTCGCGCCCCGAGGCCGAGCTCGGACGATTGCTCGAGCTCGAACCCGCCCCCCGACGTCGAGAAAAAGCCGCTCTGCCAAGACCCGAACACGGGCGCCTACGGACAGACTCAGTTCCTCGCCAAAGCCTTTCCCACGACGCGGCAGCTCGAGGTGCTCAAGGGGTTCGGCGACAACTCGATCGTCGCGTCAATCTGCGCGCGCAACGTCGTCGACCCGTCGAAAGCCGACTTCGGCTACCGCCCGGCGATTGGTGCCATCGTCGATCGCTTGAAAGACGTCCTGGACGACCGCTGCCTGCCACGGCCACTCGACTACGACCGAGAGGACAACAGCGTGTCGTGCGCCGTCGTCGAAGCCGCGCCGCGACGAGGCGGCGACTGCAACTGTCTCGACCCCGAACGGCCGCTCGGTCCCGCGTCGTCTCAGATTCAAATTGCCGCCACGAACAAGCTCGAGGAAGGGCGACGCTGCGGCGAAGCGACGGGCACCAGCTGTGACGCCGAGTTTTGTTTTTGCCAGATTTGCCCCGCCGGCGCGCAGTTCGACTCGAGCACCGGAAAATGCGAGTTCTTCGACACGACAATCCTGACCGACTGCCGGACCTCGCAACAACCCGGCGCAAGCACGAACGGCTGGTGCTACGTGGACCCGCCGGTGACGGGTGTCGACTCCGGCGGACAACCCACAGCCGAATTCGAGGCGCAGAGCTCACTCGTCGCGAACTGCAACGCGACGGCTCGACGCAAGCTCCGCTTTGCCGGCACGGGACAGGCACAGCCCGGCGCGACGCTGTTCGTCGCGTGCGTCGGAGATACGCTCTAGTGACGACCTGCTCGACGGCGAGTTGCAGCTTTCCAGTACGCCACGAAGGATTCGAACCTTCGACCTTCGGCTCCGGAGGCCGACGCTCTATCCAGCTGAGCTAGTGGCGCGCGAGGGCGTAGGGATAGCGCGGGGCGGCGTGCGGGCAAAGGGCGGCGGGAGCCTGCACAAAAAAGCCGCGCCACCCGGGGCTGGGCGGCGCGGCAGGGGTGGACCGGCGCAGCGTCAGGCGCTCGCGACGGCGGATTCGTGTCCGGCGGCCTCCTTTCTGGGGGGGGCGGTGCTCGACGAGCGCGGAGCGCTCTTCTGCGCGAGCACTGCCCGGAACGAGTCACGGTAGCTCCAGGCAACGAACAACCCGAGGCCAGTGAGCACGAGCGGAATCGCGAGGGACGCCGGCTCGAGGAACACGTGGAAGGCCAGGATGTTGACGACCACTGGGGCGAGCATCGTGAGGGCCAGCGGCACGAAGCGGTTGGCGAGCAGAAGGAGCCCGGCGACGAGCTCGGTGCCTTTGATCAGCGGGAACATGTAACCCGCAGCGCCGAGTCCCCCGAGAAACGCCGCTGCGGTGCCCTCGTGAGGTGGATTCGGCATGAAGCCGAGAAAGCCGTTCAGGCCGAAAACGAAGAATCCGAAGCCCAGCGCGAGGCGAGCGGCGGCGGTAATCTTGAGAGTGCTCATGATCTGGTTCTCCTTTGTTCCTTTCGGATGAAAGGAACTTGCGACCGTTCACAATGATGAACTAGCGCTCCATTTTGGGTTATATTGTTCCCGTAGTGGAACAATCGAACCTCAACCAAGTGCTCGTTTTCACTCAGGTCGTGGCCGAAGGCAGCTTCACGGCCGCCGCGCGCGCGCTCGGCATGCCCAAATCGACGGTGAGTCGACGAGTCTCGGAGCTCGAGAAACGGCTCGGCGCCCGGCTCTTGCACCGAACCACGCGCAAGCTCTCGTTGACCGACGTCGGCCGCGAGTACCACGCGCGAGCGGCCCGGATCGTCGAGCAACTGCAAGAAGCCGAAGCCCTCGTGCAGGAAACTCAGGCCGAGCCGACGGGCACGCTGAAACTCACCGCGCCTGCGGATCTCGCGATGGAGTTTCTGAGCGGGCTGCTCTCGGAGTTCACCGCTCGCTACCCGAAAGTGAGCATCATGCTCGATCTGTCGCAACGGCTGGTCGACATGGTCGAAGAAGGATTCGACCTCGCACTTCGCGCTGGGACCATGCGCGACTCTTCGCTCGTCGCGCGTCGCATCACCCGCGGACGCTCGCATCTGTTCGCTTCGCCCGAATACATCGGTTGCCGCGGCGAACCGAAAACCCTCGACGAGCTCGGGGACCACGACTCGGTACTCATGGGGAAACACCTGTCGACGACGTGGCGTTTGCTTCGTCGCAAGCGGTTGTACGACGTGCGGGTTTCCGGCCGCATCGTGGCGACCGAATACCCCTTCGTTCGTCACGCCGCGATCGATGGGATGGGCGTGGCGCTGTTGCCTGATCGCATGGTGGCGCCAGACGTGGCGGCCGGAAGGCTTTGCAAAGTATTGCCCGAGTACACGACGGAGGAGTTCGGGCTCTGGATCGTCTACCCGTCGGCGCGGCACCTTCCCGCCAAAGCACGGGTCTTCATCGACTTCGTGAGCGAACGCATGGGCGACGCGACTTGGGACGACTTGGTCGAATCTCGAGCGTGACGCGCTTTCCCGAAGCGTGGGTGAAGCGATGGCTAGTCCCTGGGTCCGCAATCACTTGCAAGAGCACGGCTCTGATCCATGTGCTGGTCTCTCCAGCGTGTGGTGGACTCCTGGTCCACCAGGCTAGCATTCGCAGAGCTTTGCTTCCGGAACCCCCTGGAGCAGCTTGCCGAGGGGCTGTGTCACGTACGCTTCGAACTCTTCCGGGCTGAGCTCGAGCAGCAGCGGGATGACCATTTCTTCCTCTTCGTCGAGATGGCACACGAGTTCTTCATCGAACTGTTCGACCGTTGTCCGAATCAACTCGTCGTCGCCCGAGGCGAAAGCCTCGCGAACGAGCGCCCGGTGCTCGTCGAGCCCTTCGTGACCCCGCCGGAGCGAAGCGAGGCTCACCGAAAAACGAGCTTCGAGGTACGGATACAGCTTGTATTCCTCGTAGGGCTCGTGGCCACCCGCCATCGCTGCCTGCCAGCGTTCGAAGAGCGAGCTCATCGACTGGCGAACGACGTCTTTCGCGGTCGCTGCCTCGAGCTCGCTCCTCGCCATGTCGACGAGGAACTTGCTGATGCGGCGAAAGTTGACGTGCGATCCGATCAGCAGGACCTGCGAGGGATAGCGGGGATGCTTCGGCCATTCGTTTCGGTCGAGGCGACGCGCGGCACGGCGGGTACAGGTCGAGGTTTGCGGCTGATCCACTCGGGGCCTCCTGACTGAGCTTCCGTGAGCACGGCAACATGGGCACGGATTGGGCTTTGCGCAAGGGGCTCGTGTAGGCTCGCCGCCCATGAGTCGGTCGGTGATCGTGATGTTGTCCGTACTGCTCGGCGCCTGCGACAGCTGCGCCCGCGGACCGGCACCCGAAACCGTCGGCTCCGCTCGCAGCGTTCCGTTTCAAGAACGTGTTGTCCCCGAGCCCAAAGCCCAAGGCCCGAAACAGGAGCTGAGTGCCCGCGAGCTGACTTGGGTCTACGACCGCTCGCCGGTCGGACCAATGAGCGCCGTGATTTGGATCGCCGAACGCGAGAACGTGGATGAGAAACTCCCCGTGCTCATCGCGATGCATGGTCGCGGAGAGGTGGCCAAGGGACCCAAAAGAGCGGCGCGCGGGTGGCTCGACGACTACTGGATGCCGCGGGCGCTCCTCCGGATGCGTGCGCTCCCGCTAGTCGAAGACGACTTTCTCGGAATGGTCAGCCCTGAGCGCCTCGTGTTTTTCAACGAGAGTCTGAAGAAAACGCCCTTCCGCGGCCTCATCGTCGTGATGCCGTCCACGCCGGACATCCTCGGCGGCGGCCGCGCCTTCAGTCAGGCCGATCCACTCGCTCGTTTCTTGGTGGACGACTTGTTGCCCCGGGTTTACCGCGAGACGCCGGCTATCGGGACGGCAGAGACGACCGGTATCGATGGCGTGAGCCTCGGCGGCAGAGCCGCGCTGCTCGTGGGCTTCAGCAAGCCGGAAGCCTTCGGGGTCGTCGCCGGTCTCCAAGCCGCGTTCGATTCGAGCGAAACCCCGCCACTCGTCGAGCGCGCGAAAGCCGCGAAACAGAAGGCACCAAAGATGAAGGTGCGTTTGTTGACGAGCGAGAAGGACTACTTCCTCGCCCCGATGAAGAAGCTGTCGACGGAGCTCGGTACGGCGGGGGTCGAGCACCAGCTCGACGTGGTGCGCGGCGACCACAGCTACGAGTTCAATCGGGGCCCGGGCGTGTACGAAATGCTGGTGTTTCACGGCAGAGCGCTGCGTGGCGAGACGTTTGTGCCATGATGAGGGCGTCGTGAAGATTCGGATGGTCTGCCTCGAAGACGGCATCATGTCGTGCGGGTTCCGCAAGATGGCGGCGTGGGTCGAGCGGCTCAATGAAGACACCGAGACTTGCTACATCTCGACGAACCGGTACGGCGGCCTGCGCTACTTGCGCGGACAAATGGGCGACTCCCCCGCCATCGACGCAGACGGCATCGACGAAATCGCACGGGGCCTAGCCGACGCCGATCTCATCGGGTTCTCGAGCATGACCGGCTATTCGGACCTGACGAAATCCGTGATCACGCGCATCCGTGAGCTCTCGCCGCGGCCGTACCTGATCTGGGGAGGTATCCACCCCATCATCCACCCCGAAGACGCCATCACCGCCGACGTCGACGCCATCTGCAACGGTGAAGGCGAGTTCGCCTTTCAAGATTTCTTCGACGCTTGGAAATCAGGACGCGACTTCACCGCGGTCAAGAACTTCTGGTTCAAGAATCGAAGCAAGATCATCCGCAACGATTTTCGGCCCCTCATGACTGCCGAGGACATGGAGACCCTACCGTTCCCGAAGTACGGCACGGAAGAGCGGATTTACGAGCAAGGCAAAGGCTTCATCCCCGCGACCGTGGCCGACTACCTCGCCACCAACGGCCTCGGCTACAACGCCATCTGGTCGATCGGATGCCCCCTGCACTGTACCTACTGCGGCAACACCAAGTTCATCGCGAACGATCCGAAGTACACGCGCATCCGCCACCCGAGTGCGAAATACTGCGTCGATGAAATCAAGGCGGCGGTGGCGGTTCAGCCCCACCTCAGCACGGTCAGCTTCCACGACGACAGCTTCATGGCGATCCCCTACAAGGAGATCGAACGATTCGCCGAGCTCTGGAAAGCCGAGGTGGATCTCCCGTTCGCCATCTACGGTGTCATTCCGAGCTACGTGCGGCGAGACAAGTTCGAGATCCTGACGTGGGCGGGCATGAACCGCATTCGAATGGGCATTCAGACCGGAAGCGAGCGCATCCTCGACTTCTACAAACGCCCCACGCCGCTCGAGCGAATAAAAAAAGCCACGGATGTCTGCGGCGATTTCGCGCCGAAGTACCACATCCCTCCGGCCTACGACATCATCACCGACAACCCCATCGAGACGAAGCAGGACGTCGTCGATACGCTCGAGATGCTCTACGAGATGAAGCGGCCTTACACGCTGAATCTCTTTTCGCTCAAGGTCATTCCCAACACCACGATGGAAACGCTGCTCGCCGAGCAGGGGATCGATGTCGACGCCATCTCGTCGAGCTATCGAAACATCCCGCCGAAGTGGGCGAACCTCCTGCTCTACCTCGTCACCGTGAAGAAGCCCCCGCGGTGGCTCTTCGACATTCTGCTCGAACGCGTCGAAGCGACGTCGACCCCGCAGCCGGAGTACCCGAAGCTTGGACTACTGCTTCGCTCGGTCTACTTCGCCGAGCGGGCCCGCCACCACTTGGCGCACATGGACTTCACGACGATCCAGGGAGCCGCCGGCTACGTCGCGTGGCGCGCCGGGCTCATCAAGCTGTGGCAGCAACACCTCGCACCGAAGTACCCGAAACCCGCTCCAAAACCGACCAACGGCGCCAGCACAGCGCCGGCGACATCAGCGACGGAAAAATCAAAGGGACGGCGCCTCCCGATCCTCGGCGGCGACATTCCAGGCGAGTAGACCGAGCCGCGAGTGCCGCGTCTCGAGAGTCGCGAACGGAATTCGCACGGCGCGTATTCTCGCACAGCTTAGGACGGCTTCCGTCACCACCCGAACTCCATCGGGTACACCACCGGCGAGCGCTTACTCGGGAGGGGAAACCTCGCGCCTCGGATGACGTTCACGATGCAGACGAGGGTCGGCGGGTGGTTCAGATCGGTCTTGTCGTGCACGAGCTCGGCGGTTTCGACTTCGCCGTCGAGACCAATGATGAAACGCACCGTGGCGAACCCACCGACTAGACCGAACTGGCTCGCCGCGCCGGCTTCGTAGCACTCGCGAATTTGCGGTTGCAGACCTTCGAGCACGCTGTTGACGCGCTCGCCGTAGATCTGGTCGGCGGACTTGGCAGCCGGCGTGCAGCCGGAAAGGCTCACCAAACCCAAGAAGAGTGTGCGGGCGGCAAGCGGGTCGAGTCGATGTTTCATGGCGGCGCTCGTCAACTCGTCGGGAGGGATTTTCGGAGCTTGGTGACGTCGATCTGCATCGAATCCGAAGACTTGAACAAGTCGTCGATGATTTGATCGTGGGATCTCGGATTTTTCGCCTCGATGCGCGCCTCTCCCAGCCGAGGCCAGAGTCGGCGACGTATCGATGGCACGAGCACGTTCTCGAGGTACTCGAGGGCGGTTCCACGCAGCGCCGGGTCATCGCTGAAGAGAGCGCGGAGAGAGAGCTGGAGAACGTCGCGATCGAGACTGAGACTCAGGATGGTGAAGACGTGCTGGAGGCTTCGATGCATCCGGTCGCGCAAGACGTCGTCGAGCAGAGGCGAGATGTCCTCCGCCTCCTCCTCGATGGCGCGATAGTCCTCCCAAACCTTCTCGTTGACGTCGAGCTCACGCTCGGCGCAAGCGAAGACCTCTGCCTTGTGGAAGTGGATTTCGTGGTCACGTTCGCAAAGATGCGATAGCGCTTGTCCCGCGCGGTACCGAACCTCGAACCGGTCGTCTGCCAGCGCGGCAAAAAGCCCAGTCGCCGCCCGCTGGCCATCGCACGCTTCGATGACCCCCGGCAGCCGCCGGCGGGTGATGAACGGCGTGGCCGGATTGAGCAGCGCGTCGATGAGTTGTCCGACGACTTGGGGGGCAATGTCGCGGAGCGCGCGGCGGGCGGGGCGCACGGACGCGTCTTGCGCCAAGAGCGGCAGAATTTGCGGCACGAGCCGTTCGTCGACCGGGCGCTTGTCGAGCACGCGGGTGATGCGATCGAGGTTGCCAGAGAGCAGATCGCGCACATCCGCGAGCAGATGGTCCGCGTCCGCCGGGCGAATCGTGCTCCTCGCCGCTTCGGAACGCACGGAATCTGCACCGGCGAGCGTGGTGTCGTCGCTCGCGCTCCGGAGCTTGGCGATTTCCTTCAGGAGCTTGTCGCGGTCGACCGCAACCGCGGTCTCCGCGAGGGCGGCCTTCGTCGTCGCATCGAGCACCTCGTTCTCGTCGAGCTCGACCGCGCCGCTCTTCAAGCTCTCCGCCAGCTGCGCGATGTAACCCCGGTGCAACCGCAGCGCGAAGACGAGCGCCAGCGCCGCACCTCCGACGGCGACTCCCAGAAGCACGGGATGGATCCCTTTGGGCATTATCGCGAGCAAGAGAAGAATCAGCCCCGCGCCCATCACGTCTCCCAAACGATCGCACCCGACGTCGATGAGTGCCTTGGTCGGCCGCTTGTTGGCGGGAGCGACTGGCGTGTAGAGCAGCTCGTAGCCCGAGCGAAACAGCGAGTTGCTGAGAATCGACTCCACGCCGCGGAGCAACAGCACCGTCCAGAGCCGTGTGAACGTCGCGCCCAGCGTGCCCGCGGCGAGCACGACGATGGGAAGCGTGGCGATCGTGCCCGCGAGCCCGAGCCGCTTGAGCGCCGGTTTGGTGAACGACGTTTGCAGAAGAAAGGTCAACACCCCCGTCACGGTGTAGAACGCCGCGAAGAAGCGCATGAGGCGCTCTCCGCTCTCGATCGCCGCCGCCGCTTCCGCTTTGAAGGTGTAGTCGATGAGCGCCGATGTCATCGCGACGAAAGTGACCACGAGAGCGAGATTGCGGAGATAGGGCATCTTCGCGAACACCTCGAACGCCAGCGGAGCTTCGTTGACCTCCGTACGACGGGTCTTGGGGGCACCAATCCGGGACACGGCGGCGGCGGCGACGAAGTTCAGACCGCCGAGAACGAAGAGCATGACTTCCGGCCGCGTCATCGAAGCCACGCGCTCCGCAGCGACGCCACCCAGAACCCCGCCAAGGGTCGCGCCGGCCGCGATGCGGCCAATGACGTGTTTCGCCGTGTGCGGGTCGAACTTCTCGTTCACGACGGACCAAAAGCCACTGATCACGATCGCTCCGAACACCGCGGCGTGCAGATAGAGGCTCACGACGCCGATGTGCGGCATCATCTGGATCAAGAAGTACTCGCCGATGAACAAGGCTCCGCTCGCGACGAACACGATCGGCACTATGCGAAACGGCCCAAAGCGGGACAGAGCCCGCGAGGTCACGAGCACACCGAGCAGGGACAACGCCGCGGCGGCGACCATGGCCCTCGGCAGCGCCGTCGCGGGATAGTTCGAGAGAAACAGCGCGTCTCGGGCAGCTTTGCCCCCGACCTGCTGGGCGACCATCGCGACCGCCCCTAGCGTCGCGGCCGTGGTCGGTAGCGTTACTTCGACACGACTTTTGGTGGCCATGTCGTCGCCCTCGTCCTCCGTCGTGCCTTCGGGTCTGCCGCCGCCGGCCCGGCGGTGACTACGCCTCCGGAGGGTAGCGGACCCCACGGCCGTTGGCCTGGGGTTTCTTGGAAGAATGCACCTGCGCCTCTGCGCGTTGATCCCCGAGATGGCGGCTCATCAAGCCCAGAGTTGCGCGGCAGTTGCCCCCTTTGCCCTCGACGGTCAAAGTGTGCGCCCCGTGACGAGCCAGAGCACGAGCGGCGGCACCGCCCTTGACGGCAATGGCAGCGAAGAGGAGCTACGCGCCTACGCGAAACGGAGCGCCATCAAGGGCGTAGCCGGCATCGTCGTCGTATTCATCGTCATCGGTCTGGCCGGCGTCTTCTTCCGAGACTCGCTCTTGATGGCGACGAGTTGGGTGCACGAGACCATCGGCGTCGCCGGCTTGTTCCTCGTGATCTTGTTGGCAGACTCGGTCACGGCACCACTTCCGCCGGACGTGGTGCTCGTCGTCGTCGCCAATACATCGCTCAGCGAGAGCTGGTACGTGATCGTGCCGGCGCTCGGGGCGCTTTCAGTCGCCGCCGGGAGCCTCGGCTGGCTCCTGGGGCTGTGGCTCGGGGACACACGAATCCCACGGATCCTGTTTGGCCGATTCCGAAAGCGCAATCAGACGCTCGTCACTCGCTATGGAGCGTGGGGGGTCGCGCTGGGTGCGTTGACGCCGATCCCGTTCTCCGTCACCTGCTGGACCGCCGGCATGTTCAAGATGCCGTATCGTTCGTTCTTCGCCGTCGCGCTCCTGCGCCTGCCTCGCTACCTTCTCTACTATGCCGCGATCGCGTTTTCCGACGATCTGATGGGGTTTTTTCTCTAGCGGATCTCCTCCCCGAGCCGGCAGCGTCCCACCCTACCGCTTGGGAATTTCCCGGGCACGACTGCCGATCGGCCCCGAGCCGCTCTATACTCCCGCCCGTGCCTTTCGCCTCGACTGCCGCGGCGCCGGCGAGCTCTTCGGCCGAGCGAATGGTCCGCCTCGGTAGCGTTCCTGAAGACACGAAGGAGGGCTTGCGGTTTCTCCAGAACCGCATCGCTTTCTTTGGTGGCGTGCTCTTCGCGCTCGCGTCGGGTTTTTACATCGTCAACGTCGGCATGGTGCTCTTCATGCACGAGCCGCAGATCGGCGAGTGTCTGATTGGTGGCGGTCGCGTTTGGCACCTCGCTGCGTGCTTCGCCATTCTCGCGATGTGGCTCGTCGCTCGCCAAAAGCGGACACTCTCCGCACCCACCCTGGCGTGCCTCGACACCCTCGGCGTCGCCGACATCGGGCTCGCTTTTGCGGCAATGGCGTTTCACATCGGCAACTCAGAAGGGATCTTCATCGGTCTATTGGCCCTGACCAATACCGCCTTGGCACGGGCCATCATGGTCCCGAGCACGGCGCGCCGAACGGCATTCATCACCGCCATCGCGATGGCGCCGATCCTGCCGACGACCTTCTACGGCGCCTGGCGGGGCAGCATCGCCGCACCGGCCAGTGAGGAAGGCGGTCTCGTCGGCTTCCTCGTCAACGTCGGGCTTTGGGTGGTCGCCTCGACCGTCACCGCGACACTCGCCTCGAAGATCATTTACGGCCTGCAGGAGAAGGTGCGCGAAGCTCGACAGCTCGGCCAGTACACCCTCGAGAAGAAGATCGGCGAGGGCGGCATGGGCAAAGTCTACATCGCCAGCCACGCCATGCTCCGGCGCAAGACGGCCGTCAAGCTCATGAACAGCCAAGCCGACGAGCAAATCGAACGATTCGAACGCGAAGTGCAACTGACGGCGAAGCTCAATCACCCCAACACCATCAGCGTCTTCGACTACGGCCGCGCTCCCGACGGCGTCTTCTACTACGCCATGGAGTATCTCGACGGCATCAACCTCGAGGAGCTCGTTCGCGCAGAGGGACCGCAAACACCCGCGCGAGTCATCCACATCCTCCGGCAAGTGTGCGGCGCCCTCAGCGAAGCCCATGGCATCGGGTTGATTCACCGCGACATCAAGCCGGCGAACATTCACCTTTGCCGCCACGGCGGCATCCCGGACGTCGTCAAAGTACTGGACTTCGGTTTGGTCAAAGACGTCAGCGGTGGCAATAATGTGGCGCAGAGCGCCGCCAACGTGCTCACCGGAACCCCGGTTTACATGTCACCGGAGGCGATCACGAGCTCCTCGACGGTTGATGCGAGGAGTGATTTGTACGCCCTCGGGGCCGTGGGGTACTTCTTGCTCACCGGCAAGACGGTGTTCGAAGGTGAGAACCTCGTTGAGGTCTGTAGCCACCACCTGCACTCGAAACCCCAACGACCGTCCGAGCGGGGGCGCGAGGTGCCCGACGATCTCGAGAACGTTCTGTTGAGCTGCCTCGCCAAAGATCCAGAGGAGAGACCTGCGACCGCCAGGCTGCTCGCCGCGAGCTTGGCCGCCTGTGCAGACGCCGACACGTGGACCGAAAACAACGCCCAAGAGTGGTGGGATGAACGCGGCGAGCCGGTGAAGCGCGCTTCTCGTGCTCCCGGCTCTTCATCGAGTGCAGCCGACAGTCCTCAAGACACGCTCGACATCGATCTGGCCCGCCGCCAGCTCGTGACCGAAGCTCTGACGGCCCCCGGGGGCGAGTAGGCGGTAACGCTACGCGCCGAAGACTTCGGTCTTCGGCTTGTTTCTTCCGGGTTTGCCGAGCTGCTGCCACCGAATCTGCTTTGGCACGCGCGCGTCGCTACCCGCGAATTGACAGATGTAGAGCGGGAAGTCCGTCTTCGCCGCGTTGTCGATGAGTCGGTCTTTCGCCGCCGACTCGCTACGAAAATGCGCCAGCGCCACGACACACGCGAGCTTCATGCCCGGCACGACCTGGTCAGGAGTCACCTTGCTCAGAACACCGAGCTCGGTTCGCTGAGCCAACATGTTCTTGTACTCTTCTGCGAGTTTGTCTTTCAGCCCGCCGGAGGCATCGGTGGCCTCGCGATAGAACGCTTCGAGCGAAATGTGCGCCTTCGGAATATCGGAGCTGACACCGCTCTTGAGCTCGACGAAGAGCATGCGTTGCTCTCCTTCGCCTTCGATCGCCACGCAATCGAGCTTGGCCCGATGATTGGGCAGCTGAACTTGCCGGTCGAGCGGAAGAACCCCCGCCGCTCCCGGGTTCGCCGTCATGAACTTGTGCTCCAGCGGGCCGTCTTTGACGTCGGCTCGCTCGGACGCGGTCTTCAAGTGATGCCACTGGTCGTCGAAGATCTCGAGGAACTCGTCGTTGACCTTGTAACAACACTGCGACCCCTTGAGGCCGAACCGCTTGGGCAGCTCGACTTTTTCAGCCAGCTTGCGCGGCACCATCACGACGAGGTCGCCCTTGGGGTGACGGCCGAACTGCGCCAGCACGGTTCCGCCCCAGTAACCGATGAGGGAATTTTCGCGGATGTGAATGTCGAATCCGAGCTCGACCATCTTCGCCAAGAGCTTGCCGTTGGCGCCGGCCAAGAGCTCCGCCTTGAACTCGTCGGGCAGTACGCGGACGAAAGTGGTGGGCGGTCCGACCTTCGGAGGACGCGGCCGTTTCGCCTTGGCCTTCACCGGCTCCACGTCGGGCAGCGGTTGGGTTGCGGCTTCGGGAGAAAACGACTCGGTCGGAGCCTCCTCGAGGAATTTTTTGTTGGCCGTGTCGGCGTCCGCGGGCCGCACGCCGCCGGTCGGAAGAGTGGGCGTCGGCTCCGAGGGCGACGAGGGACTCGCGGCCGAATCGGCCTGCTTGTCATCCCCACCCACATCGTCGGGCGACGACGAATCACCATTTTGCATCGGGGCCTTATTGCCGCGGAGACGAAGCCGGCGCAAGTGGGAGCCGAAGTATCCGAAACTACCCGAGATCTGCGCGAGTGCGGTGGTCGGTGTCATGAGATGAACGCCTGGTAAACTCGAAGAATGCGCCAACCGGCCGCTGCCACTCACCTGTTTTTGTTGTGTTTAGTCGGCAGCGGGGGTGTCGCCCTCGGGTGCGGCGGCGGCAGCGACATCGCTACGAACGAGCTGCTCGGCGGTTTCCGTCCCGATGGCGGTGGCACGACGGCCGCCGGAGGTGCACCAGGAGCAGGCGGCACGGCCGGCACCGGGGCCGTGGGAACCGGCGGCGTCGGCACCGGTGGCGTGGGCGGATCGGGGGGACTTCCGGGCAGCGGTGGAAGCGCCGGCGCGCCAGGCACCGGCGGCGGCGCGGGGATTGGCGGCGGCGCGGGGACTGGCGGCTTGCCGGCCACCGGCGGCGGACCGGGCGCGGGCGGCGTGGCGGGCGCCGGAGCCTCGGCGGGGATGGGGGCGGCTCCGGCTTCAGGTGGCGCCGCAGGTACAGGAGGGATCTCGGGCGCGGGTGGGTCGGCAGGCGCAGCCGGAATGGGAGGAAGCGGTGGTGGCGATCCGTGCACGCTTCCTAGCGCCGAGTGCACCCCACCCGCGGTCGACGCAACGGGGTGCGATCCGTGCTCGGAAAGAGTCTGCGGCTCTGACTGCACCTTCGGGACTTGCCAGCTGAAGGCCACGAGCCAGTGCGAGCACATCTCCGGAACCAACTGGCGTTGCTGCGGTTCGAGTAGCTGGCAGTTCTGCCTATCTTCCTGCCAGTGGAGCACCGCGTGCGAAGTCACCGGCAGCGCCGCGTGCTGCACAGGGTCCGGCCCGAGGTGTTAGCCCCCGGGTGTTGACACGATTTCGTGAATGAGCCGCTCCAGCCGGCTCTTGCCGATGAGCTGTCCTTGGAAACCGGCGGAGCCCAGATCCGCCTCGTGGCACCCGCGGCACGTCAACGGATCACCGTCCTTGGTTTCGAAGCGATCGACGAGCACGGTCGTCATCCACTCGATCGACCACTGTCGATCTCGCGGCCAGTGCAGGATGCGCGCGGCGCCTTCACCCGCGCTCCGATGACAATCGGCGCAGGCGACTTCGGTTCCACCTCGGGTACGGAGTTTCGGGACGAGCTCGACCGCCATCCAGTTGGCGACGAGCTTGCGATCGGTCATCGCCTCGAAGTCCCCCGAGACGTGGCAGTACTTGCACTTGACGCCGAGGGCGCCGGCAACCCCACGCATGATGACTCCCACTTCCGCCTGACAGCGCGCTTCGGCGAGCACCCCTCGGTAGGTTTTCTCGAGCGCTTGCGGCGCGGGTCTGCCAGCAGTGGGCTCACAAAGGTCTGGCGCCGGCGCTTCAACCGCTCGGGCCGGCTCTAGGGGGCGGTCATCCTCGGCCGTCGCCAAAAGCGCGGCGGGCCGCGCGCCGCACGCGACCGATCCCAAACAGAGGGCAACGGCGCAGGCGGTGCCGGACGAGGGAGACACGGCCCCGGACCTTAGCAGCCGAGGAGCTGGCTGCTCAGATGTGCGGTTGTCGCGCGCTGTGCAGTGGGCTACTCGGCCATCCCCCCGCGGTGGGCCTCGAATCCCACCGGAATCGAAGGACTTTCTCACGGCGACCATCAGGCGCCCCGAGGAGAATTCATGGCTAGACGAAAGATCTCTCTGATCGGCGCCGGCAACATCGGCGGGGAGCTCGCTAACTTGTGCGTGCAGAAGCAGCTCGGTGACGTCGTTCTGTTCGACATCCCACCCAAAGAGAGCTTTGCGCAAGGCAAGGCGCTCGATCTCGAGCAAGCAACGGCGCAAAACGGCGGCGACGCCACGGTCATCGGTTCGGCGAACTGGGAGGATTGCGCGGGCAGCGACGTGCTCATCATCACCGCCGGTATCCCGCGCAAGCCGGGTCAGTCTCGCGACGACCTCGTCGGCATCAACGTGCCGATCATCCGCGACGTCGCGGACAACGCGAAGAAGCACTGTCCGGACGCGTTTGTCATCGTCATCTCGAATCCCCTCGACGCGATGGTCTACGAGTTCATGCGCCGCACCAACAAACCCCCGGCCCAGGTCGTGGGCATGGCCGGCGTGCTGGACAGCTCACGGTTCTCGCTCTTCCTCGCCCGCGAGGCAGGTGTGAGCATCAAAGACGTTCGCACGACGGTGCTCGGCGGCCACGGCGACACCATGGTGCCCGTGCTGAGCTACTGCACGATCAATGGTGTGGGCGTGCGGGAGCTCATCGCCCAGGACAAGCTCGACGCCATCGTCGACCGCACACGAAAGGGTGGCGGAGAAATCGTCAAGCTCATGGGCACGAGCGCCTACTTCGCGCCGGCGGCCAGCGCCATCGCCATGGCCGAGGCATACCTTTTCGATCAGAAGCGACTGCTGCCGTGCGCGGCCTACCTCGAAGGTCAGTACGGCTACAAAGACTTCTTCATGGGTGTGCCAGTCATCATCGGCGCCGGTGGCGTCGAGAAGATCGTCGAAATCGACCTCAACGCGGACGAAAAAGCCATGCTCGAAAAGAGCGCCAAGGCCGTTCAAGAGGTCGTGGCAGTCGTCAAGAAGAGCGGAGGCTGAGCCAATGAAGATCCACGAGTATCAAGGCAAACAAGTCTTTCGGAAGTACGGCATCCCGACACCCCAGGGGGTAGCCTGCTTCTCGGTCGACGAGGCCGAAAAAGCCGCGCAGAAACTCATCGACGAGACGAAGATCCCCGTCGTCGTCGTCAAAGCGCAAATCCACGCCGGCGGACGCGGCAAAGGCGGCGGTGTGAAGGTCGTCAAGGGCGGCGCGAAAGAAGCTCGCACCGTCGCCGAGCAGATTCTGGGCATGCAGCTCGTGACGCACCAAACCGGTCCTGAAGGGCAGAAGGTTCGGCGTGTCTACGTCGAGCAAGGTCTCGACATCAAACGGGAGCTCTACATGGGCCTCGTCGTCGACCGCGAGAGCCGTCGGATCGCACTGATGGCGTCCACCGAAGGCGGCGTCGAGATCGAAAAGGTCGCCGAAGAAACCCCCGAGAAAATCCTCACCGAGCGCATCGATCCGCTCATCGGGCTGGGGGCGTATCAAGCCCGAAAGCTCGCCTACGGACTCGACATCGGCGCCGGGACGCCGAAGCCGAAGGAAACCATCAAGAAGTTCGTCCAAGTGGCGATGAAGCTCGCCGAGCTCTTCGAGAAGGAAGACTGCTCACTCTGCGAGGTCAATCCGCTCGTCGTCACCGGCGACGGCGACATCGTCGCGCTCGATTCGAAAATCAACTTCGACGACAACGCCGGCGGCCGCCACAAGGAGTGGGAAGAGATGCGCGACAACGACGAGGAGGATCCCGTCGAGCTCGAAGCGCACGACGCGGGGCTTTCCTACGTGTCGCTCGACGGCAACATCGGCTGCCTCGTCAACGGCGCGGGCCTCGCCATGAGCACGATGGACATCATCAAGCATCACGGCGGAGAACCCGCAAATTTCCTCGACGTCGGTGGCGGGGCCAACAAAGAGCAGGTCACCAAGGCGTTCAAGATGATCCTCTCGAGCGACAAGGTGAAAGGCATCTTCGTCAACATCTTCGGCGGGATCATGAAGTGCGACATCATCGCCGAGGGCGTCGTCGCAGCGACCAAGGAGCTCGGACTCGAAGTTCCTCTCGTGGTGCGCCTCGCCGGAACGAACGTCGACGAGGGCAAGAAGATCCTCGCTGACAGCGGACTCAAGATCGAACCTGCGGATACGATGGCGGACGGCGCTCAGAAGATCGTCGACGCCATCAAGGCGGCATAACGGTGAAACCATGAGCGTTCTCGTCAACAAAGACACCAAGGTCGTCGTTCAAGGAATCACCGGCAGTGCCGGCTCGTTCCACGCCAGCCAGTGCATCAAGTACGGCACGAAGATCGTCGCCGGTTGCACTCCCAACCGCGGCGGAGAGAGCTTCGACGCCGAAGGGCCCAACGGCGAGAAGATCGCCGTGCCGGTCTTCGACACCCTCGCCCAAGCCGTGAAAGAAACCGGTGCAACGGCGACGTGCATCTTCGTCCCGCCCCTCGGCGCGGCCGACGCAATCCTCGAGGCGATCGACGCGGCATGCCCCCTGGCCATTTGCATCACCGAGGGCATTCCAGTGATGGACATGATTCGTGTTCGCCGCGCCCTCGAGGGATCGGACACGACGCTGATCGGCCCCAACTGCCCCGGCATCATCACCCCGGGCGAGTGCAAGATCGGCATCATGCCCGGGCACATCCACAAGCCGGGCAAAATCGGCGTCGTCAGCCGCTCGGGCACGCTGACCTACGAGGCCGTGGGCCAGCTTTCCGCCCTCGACCTCGGTCAGTCGACGTGCATCGGCATCGGTGGGGATCCCGTCGGCGGCATGGACTTCATCGACTGTCTCAAGGCGTTCAACGACGACCCGGGAACCGAAGGGGTCATGATGATGGGGGAGATCGGCGGCAACGCCGAGGAGAATGCGGCGGCTTGGATCAAAGCCAACATGAAAAAGCCCGTCGCCGCATTCATCGCAGGAACCACCGCCCCCGCCGGCAAACGCATGGGCCACGCGGGGGCCATCATCAGCGGAGGCAAAGGCACGGCGAAGGACAAGATTGCCGCGCTCGTCGCTGCTGGTGTAAAGGTCGCGCCGTCGCCCGCCGAGATGGGCGTCACGCTTCAGAGCCTCTTGTAGGAGAATGATGTCCGCTCAACGAACGCTTTGCATAGTCAAGCCCGACGCCGTCGAAAAAAAGAAGCAGGGAGCAATCATTCAACGATTGCTCGACGAGGGCTTCTCCATCCTCGGAATGAGGCAGGTTCGACTCTCACGCCCGCAGGCCGAAGCCTTCTACGCCGTTCACAAGGAGCGCCCGTTCTTCGACGAGCTCTGCACGTTCATGACCAGAGGCCCGGTCGTGGCGGCGGCGCTCGAGCGTGATAATGCGGTTCAACACTACCGCGACGTCATTGGAGCGACGGATCCCGCCAAGGCGAAGGAAGGCACCATACGCAAGCTGTATGGCACCGATGTCGGCGAAAACGCCGTGCACGGTTCGGATTCCCAAGAGAACGGTCTGATCGAGATCTCGTTCTTCTTCGCGGGATGCGACCTCGCGTGACTCTGCTCTAGCGCCCTAGACAACCATTGGTCATGTTGCGAGCGTGCTCGCAACGTCGGCCGCGCTAGTGTGTCGCCCAGTGAGCCGGCCCCCTTCATCACGCCCTCAACCCGAGGACGTCGAGCGTCTCGAAACGACGCGTGGAGCCGTGCGCGATGCGCTGAGCGCCGTTCGCAATCTCGAGCAACTATTGCGGTCGATCAACGTAGGCCCGAAGGCGATCGGCAAGGTGTTGCCCGACGTGCACGCCGCCTGCCGACCCTTCGTCTCGGAAGTGCGCGAGCTCTTGGACGCCGTGGGCAAGCACCTCGACGACACCGGCTGCATCCACTCTCTGGTCGACCACATGACGCCTCCGGTCGCCGAGCTCGAACGCGCGCTCGGGGTGGCCATGAAAAAGACCATGAACGCCAAAGGCCGACTCGAGCTCGAGCCCGTCGTTTCGAAGGCTGCTGACGAGCTCGAAACGGCGCTCGACGTCGTCGGCTTGCTCGAGGAGTCCGTCGCCGGCCGCGACCTCACCGTCGCCATCTCCGAGATCGCGCGGGAATGTTTCGAGGCGCCAAGCGAAGAGAACGCCATCGGAGTCACCGCGACGTTCGAGCCGACGAGCTGCGAAGTCACCGTGGCGCCCCGCGCGGTCATCCGGCTGATGAGGACGTGTGTCTCTCTGGTCGCCGAAAAGTCGCCAAACCCGAGCGTGTTCGTCGGGAAACGCGGATCGAAGTGCGGCTTCTGGGTCGAGCCCGGCGCCGGAGGCGACTCCGCGAGCGTGAACCCCGTTCCGCTCATCGCATCGTCGGCCGCCTGCGCTGACGCCGCCGCGCGGGCAATGGGTGGACGCATCGAGGTTTCCGAGGACGGCTCGACCGCGTCGGTGACCTGGCCGCTCTCCACCGACTCGTAGCCTCACCCCTGCGACCCATCTCTGACGCACCGAGCGAAAGCAGCGCTCTTCCGCCTTGGAGCGAAGGCATTGGCGCCCCCACCTCCCCGCGATAGGCCGTCCGCGGAGACCACTCATGACCGATTCACCCCTACGCCCGAAGATCGAAGCCGCATTCGAAGACCGATCGCTGTTGCAAAACGACGAGCACAAGACCGCGGTGCTCGACGCGATCGCCGAGCTCGATGCGGGAAAAATCCGCGTCGCGACCCAAAACGCGACGGGCGACTGGACGACCCATGCGTGGGTCAAACAAGCCGTGCTGCTCTACTTCGGCGTCGCCACCATGCAAAAAATGAGCGTCGGACCGTTCGAGTTCTACGACAAGATCCCGCTCAAGAAGAACCTCGACGAGGCTGGGGTACGCGTGGTGCCGCCGGGCACCGTCCGCTACGGATCGTTCATCGAGAAGGGAGCGATCGTGATGCCGGGCTACGTCAACATCGGCGCCTACGTCGCGACGGGCTCGATGGTGGACACTTGGGCGACCGTGGGTTCTTGCGCCCAGATCGGACGGAACGTTCACCTTTCGGGCGGCGTCGGCATCGGTGGCGTGCTCGAGCCGCCCGGCGCGCAACCCGTCATCATCGAGGACGGCTGCTTCGTGGGCTCGCGGGCCATCGTCGTCGAGGGCATGATGCTCGAGAGCGAAGCAGTAATTGGCGCTGGAGTGGCGCTGACGGCATCCACCGCCATCATCGACGTGACGGGGAGTGAGCCGGTGGAGCACCGGGGCCGCGTCCCCGCCCGAAGCGTCGTCATTCCCGGAACTCGACTGAAGAAGTTCCCTGCCGGCGAGTACCACGTGCCCTGCGCGCTGATCATCGGTAAGCGCAAGGAAAGCACCGACAAAAAAACCACCCTCAACCAGGCGTTGAGGGACTTCAACGTCGCCGTCTGAGCTCGCAGCGATCACTCGAAAAATAATGGCTGCTCGCTCCCTCGCCGACGAGCTTCTGTGGCTCTGCGAAGTGCCCTCGCTCATCGGGGAGGAACGAGAACTCTGCGACGCGCTCGAAAAGCGGCTGAGCCGCCTCGACCTGCCCAAACCCATTCGGCGCTACGGTGATTCGATCGTCGTTCCGCTGACACGCGGCAACGGCGGACCGCACATCTTGCTGGCCGGGCATCTCGACGTCGTTCGGACGGAGCACACGGGTTCGCCGCGCATCGAGGGAGACAAACTCTACGGACCGGGCTCCGCCGACATGAAGAGCGGCTTGGTGTTGATGCTCGACCTCGCCGAAAACGAAATACCATCCGTCGATTCGAGTCTCGTCTTCTATGCCCGAGAGGAAGGACCGTTCGAAGAGAACGAGCTCGGCCCCGTGCTCGAACAGGACCCCGAGCTAAGATCGGTCGATCTCGCCGTCGCCCTCGAGCCTAGTGACAACAAGCTCCAGCTCGGGTGCGGCGGCTCGGTGCACGCGACGTTCCGATTCCGCGGAAAAACCGCACACTCGGCGAGGCCATGGCAGGGAGAGAACGCCATCTACAAGTCGCGCCGTGTGCTCGGAAAACTCGAAGAGCTCGAACCCGAGCTGAGCACGGTGGATGGCCTCGAGTGGCGGGCGGTCATGAGCGCGACCCTGGCGAACGGTGGGCGAGCGCGGAACATCGTGCCCGACAGTTTCGAGCTGAACGTGAATCGACGCTTTGGTCCGGCAGAAACCATTGCGCGTGCTCGCGAACGCCTCGAGGAGTTGGCCGATGGCGACGCCGAAGTCGAGTTCGTCGACCTTTCCCCATCGGCTCCACCGTTTCGCAATCATCCCCTCGTCGCCGCCCTTGCAGACAGCGGCGTGCTCGCCGTCGAGCCCAAGCAGGCATGGACGGACGTCGCCCGGTTCGCCGCCCTCGGAATCCCCGCAGTGAACTTCGGACCGGGCGTTCAAGCGCAAGCGCACCAGAAGGACGAATGGACGCTCGTTTCCCAGCTCGACGTGGGTCGGAAGATCCTTCGTCGTTGGCTCGAATCGATCGCTTAGAATCCGTGACCGGGGTGAGCGCCGGCATCGAATGCAGATTCTTCTTCGACTGCTGAAAATCGAAGCCAGCGAGGGCCTGCTCGTGGCGCACGTCTTCGTGCTGGCGCTGCTCGTCGCCGTATCGCGCCTCTTCTTCTTCTCCGCGTCCGGCGCTCTCTTCATCACCGAGGTCGGCGCCCTAGGGCTTCCGTACGTTTACATGGCTTCGGCGGCGGTTCTGCTCTCTGGAGGGCTCCTGCTCTGGCGGGTGGGCAAACGGAGCATCCGAGCGCTCGTCTCGTCTCTGCTCGGATTTCTGCTCGGCACGATTCTACTTTTTCGTCTCGCTCTGGCAGCGACGGACTCTCGGTTTGTCGTCGGCGCGCTCCCGGTCTGGTCCCTGGTGGTCTGGCTGTTCGGCTGGGTGGCGCTCTGGAGCCTGGTTGGACGCGTGTTCAACGTGCAACAAGGCAAGCGGCTGTTCGGCCTCATCGGCGCCGGCGAAGTGCTCGGCGAGGTGCTCGGCGGTATTGCCATCGCGCCGTTGCTTCGGACGCTCGCGCCAGCAGATCTTCTGTGGTTGAGCGCCGGGGCGCAACTCTTCAGTTTCGCCCTCGCGCTCAGAATTACGGCAAATTTCGACGTCACCGGGGCAAACAAGCAGGCGCCGCCAACCCGATTCCGCACGCTGCTTCGCTCCGGGTATGTGCGAAACGTCATCTTGCTCTCGTCGTCGGTCTGGATCGTATTCTGCTTCGTGGACCTGAGCTTCTTCTCGCAGCTCGAGATGCGCTTCGAGTCGGCTGACGCTTCGGCGGCTTTCCTCGGCCAGTTTTTCGCCGTCGTGGGGCTCTGCAGCCTCGTCATACGCGGCCTCGTCGCCGGTCGCGTGCTCGCGCGCTTCGGCATTTCGGCAGGTCTCTTGCTACTTCCGACGGCGACGATCGTCGGCATGTCCGTCATCGTCGCCACGGCGTCGAGTGGCGGTGACCGCGTCGAAACCTTCTGGGTCGTCGTCGGCACGGTAGCGTTGTGGCGCGTGCTGAGAGATGGGATCGACAAGCCGGGCTCGCTCTTGCTGTACCAGCCGCTCCCCACCGGCGAACGCACCGCGGCACAAATGCTCGTGGAAACGGTGTTCGATGCAATCGCGATGGCTTCGGCGGGCGGGGTCTTGTTGCTCATCACCCGCTCCCCCTCCACCGGACCGTCGACGATGCCGGCGGTCACCGTCGGCGTCGCGATCGTGTGGTTCGTCGCGGGCATCAGCCTGGTCCGTCGATACCCGAAGGCGCTCGCTCGGGCAATTGCCACACGACGGTTCGGAGAGGGCGACATCGATCTGAACGACGCGACCACGCACCGCGTGCTCAGACAGAGTCTGGCGAAGGAACGCGCCGGGGAAGTCATCTACTGCATGAATCGAATCGGCGAGCTCAGCCCCGAGGCGCTCAGGCCGGAGCTCGGGGGTTTGCTCCGACATGGCGATCATGAAGTGCGGCGGGTGGCGCTCCAGTGGGTCGAACGCCTGGCAAGCGACGAACTCCTCGACGCGGTCGCGGAGCTGACCGAAGATCCGGTGCAGGACGTCAAGGCCGTCGCCATAGGCACGCTCGCGGCCATTCGACCCGGCGAGCCACCCGGAGAAGTGTTCGAGGCTCTCGATTCCGACGATCACCTGTTGAAGAGCGCCGCAGTCGTCGCGATCCTGAAACACGGTGGCGACGTCGCTCGCGAAGAAGCTCTCGTCCGACTCGAATGGTTGCGATACTCGGGAGTCGTCGCCGACCGCATCACTGCCGCAAACATCGTTCGGGCGGCCGGCGAAGCCGTCCCCGACGCCGCGACCCGCGCCCTCCCGCTCATCGAGGACGAGCACATCGAGGTTCGACGAGCGGGTATCCACGCCGCCGGCGCCCACTCGGATCCGGCGGTGTGGAAGAAAGTCGTCGAACAGTTGGCGCTCCCGGGCATTCGGTCGGCGGTGGTGTCGTCGCTGGT
>JAJDAH010000438.1 GCA_029261965.1 Polyangiaceae bacterium | reverse complement strand
AGTCTTCGTCTTCCCCCCGACGATCTCGTACATGGGCGAGCTTCAATGGGGCCGCCGCGCGAACTCGACGGAGAGTCCCGGCCACTGTTGTTGCGCAGTCTTGGCGTGGGTCGCTTCAATGGGGCCGCCGCGCGAACGCGACGGAGAGGGGGCGTGAGCTCGGCTGCTTCATCGTCGCGGTGGAGTCGCTTCAATGGGGCCGCCGCGCGAACGCGACGGAGAGTCAAACGTCGGGCGTGCCCGAGCGCCACGAACAGAAGCTTCAATGGGGCCGCCGCGCGAACGCGACGGAGAGAGCTCCCGCAATTTCGGTTTGGAAACATGGGGATAGCGAGAGGTTTGCGAGCGCCTGCCAGCGAGAGCCTGCGGGAACTGGGGGTGGCGGCGCTGACGAGTAGGACGAGCGTCGTAGGGATTGGTTTTCAAAGGACGACGCGAACTGCGAGCAGGTCGGGGGGGTCGCGCGGCACCGCGGCGCTCGCATGATACCGCAGGCTCGTCGGTGTTGCAGTGGTGTCGGAACGCGATCAGACGACGAGCGCGTGGCGCTCGGGATGTGTGTACGGGCGGCCGACCGCGTTGATCGAGCTCGCGCCTCGGCCCTCGACGGGGCCGACGTCGACGAACAGGACCTGATCCTCGTCATGCTTGATGATTTCGGCGAGGGCGGTGCGAAGCTCGACGAGTTCGCGGGCGTTCAGCTCGGACTGGAAGACGGACAGCTGCAGGTGATTGCCCCACCCTCTCATCAGCTTGAACACCTTCCTCAAGCGTTTCGGATGCGAGATGTCGTAGCTGACGATGTACGTTTGTCGCATGGCTATCGGGTGCGAAAGGGGGGGTACTCATCGAGCTCGCCCAGCAGGACGCGGCCGAGAAGGCGCGCCTGGACCTCGAGGACGCGACGGTAGCTGATGCGGTAGCCGAACACCGGATGACTGACTAGCTGATCCATGCGCCGCTCGTAGGCAGCGATCAGCCGACGACGCCCGGCGGATTTCAAGGCGACAGCTCCCGTGGAGCGAACGAAGTCATCTGGACGGATCACGCCGGTGTTGATCGCACTCAACACTACGGAGTCGCCCACCAGGGGGCGAAACTCCTCCATCAGGTCCAAGGCGAGCGAGGGACGGCCAAAGCGCGGCTGGTGATAGAATCCGATGAGAGGATCGAGACCGACCGCCGCGAGCGTGAGCGCGAAGTCCTTCGTCAGGAGCGCGTAGCAGAAGGAAAGCAGGGCGTTGATGGGATCGCGCGGCGGCCGTCGATTTCGTGCCTTCAAGTCGAAGGCATGGGACGACTCGTTTAGCATTCCCGTGAGCTCGGAGAAGTAGAAACGCGCCGCCGTCCCCTCGAATCCCAGTAGCTGCTCCAACGACGTCGCATCGACGGCGAGCCTGGAGAGCTCAGTCAGCTTGAAGAGCACGACCGGAGGCGCCGAGTCGTGGTTGCGCCGCAACAGAGTCCGACAGTTGAGAATCTTCGATACGACAAATCCCCGGGCCAGACGAAGGCACGTGGCAGGATCGGTTGCTGCGCGATACTGGGCGATCCGGAGCTCCACGTTCTTGGAATCGTGACCGGTGGCTCGGCCGACGAACCACCCGGCGTAGCTGAAGAACCCGACCGGGATCCCCCGGTCGAGCAGCCTGCGTAGCGCGGGCGTGGTGATTTGAGCGTTGCCGAGTACACAGACTTGCGACGTGTTCGACAGGCGAGCTTCCACCGGTTCTTTATCCTTGACGAAGACCCTCAACACCTCACCGTCGAGACTGATCTTCCCTCGATGATCCTGAACGTAGAGCGGGACCCGATCATCGCGCGCCGGGTGTAGCCGGCGAAGCGGCTCGACATCGTCATTGGTGCCTCTCGGCGCCTTGGCGTCTCCCTGTCCCTCACTACGAAGCTCATTGAGGAGGTTGACCTCGTCCGGGAGGCAGATGCCGACGAGCGAACAGCCGTTGCATTTCGGACTGTCCACGAGCGGCGGTGGAAGCTCCCCGGCGGCCGCGAGTTGCTTAGCACGCCGAACGGCGCGGAGCGTCGTGTCGATGAGCGCCGCGTCGATGTCGATTGGAACCCGTCGTCGGTCCCCTGCGAAGTATATTTCCGCACTCTCGCAAACGTGCCCGTTGTCCCTCAGTAGGAGCACCTGCGCGCAAAGTTGAGCACGCTCCGGCAGATACGCGCCCTCGGGGACGTTGGGCTTCTTGCCCCGCTTGTATTCCACTGGAATGACGGAACCCCCGCTCACGTCTACGATATCGAGCTTCCCTGTGATTCCGTATCGCTCGGAGGACAGCCATACCGATCGGGCCTCGTAGGGGCGAGGCTCGTCGACGTCCTCGGTGTCTGACGCATCCCCCTCAGGACGTTCCCGTGCGGCAAGCGGACGGGGGCGATCTGCGCGGCGATGCACGGCGCGCCCCTCGACAGTGAACTCGTTGTCTGCGAACTCGTGCTGCGCCCACTCCAGGTACATCAACCGCTCGCAGTACAGGATCTCGTTGATCATCCGGGCGGGGACGAGTGCGGGTGGCTCTCCGGCGAGAGGCAGCGACTTGGCGCGACGTCGGTCCTCCAGCGCAGGCGAAGGTGGATCGGCAGGCTCGGGTTCGCGACCGGATGTCATGGGGAACGACTGTACGACTGCCCGCTGACATCCGAGGTCACGGGGTCGTCTCGGCCGAATCCGGGCTGTCGACCCGCCCCGGGACGGGGCCCTTACGACGGATCAAGGCGCGAATGCAGAGATCCGCTCACTCGTCGGCATGAGATCAGCTGTCGCGCACGAATAGCCCCCCGCCGACATGGCGCGCTCTCCCTAGCGCGATCGGCCCAGGGACAGGGTCCCGAAACTGCAGTCGCAGTCGGCCAGCGGTACCGCCACGTCGGCCCGGGCGCACTTCGACGACCGTGATTCGTGCAGTGGGTAGCCCGTGTCTACGTAGCTCGGCTGCCGCGTCAACCCGCAAGACATCAGGTGGGCTGACTCGCTTGGCGTGCCGGCAGGGTAGATATTCCGTGATGCTGATCCAGGTTCGAGATGGAGAAAAGAGGCGATCACTGTGCGGACGGATTGGTGCCGATACCAGTGCCACCCTTCCGGACGCGCCCGCGGTCAAGCTCGTGAAGCCGCGTAGTGCGCCTTCCAAAGTGACAAGGTGACCGATCTCGTCGTTCGTCGGGCTTTCCTGACGGAAGAGATGAGGAGCGAGAACGAGCAAGCGCTTGCGCCGCAGGTCGGCGTGGAAGGCGAGGTGGGCATGGTTTCGCTGCGAGGGTGTCCCGTCCGGCTCGTGACCGGAGAAGAACACGGGCATGGCGACGCCCCGGCCGAGTGCCGACTGGATACGAGCCATGACGGCTCGTCGAAGCGCTCCCGCTAGACCCAGCGGCTCCGCGTCCTTCGAGAGCCCATCCGACATGACGAACGAGTGCGCTCCCGGCGCGTCCAAGTCGTCGGGCACGGGCGCCATCAGGCCAAGGCCAGCGTAGCGGCCATCCCCAATGACCACAGGCCCGGGGATGGGTCGGTCGAGCTCGACCTCCACGTGCCATAGGCGGGTCTTGTCGAATCGCGTTCCCGCCGCGAAGGCCTCCGCGCGTGCACCGCGCGCTTCGAACGGTTCACGCTGAACGTGTACCCGTCCGACCTTCGCACGGATTGCTGCATGGCGGAGAGCCTGGATGACGGCGCGCCCCGCCGCCGCATGCTCCCGCGCGAGCTCGGCGCCACCTTTCGCTTCCTGGAACCGGCGCTGCGGGTCGACGCGTCGCCTCGCCGCTTCGCTGGGAAGCACGGCGGCGGTTACGGTTCGCCACGTGCGATACGTTAGAGTTAGACCGCTCCCGATCCCGTAGTGTTCGAGCATCGATTGGTCGGTTGCCGGCGTTAGCCGAGCCTCGGAAACCACGACCCCAGTCTGATCATCGTGGCGATCGCGCGCGATCAGACCGGAGAACGCCCAAGAGACGTCTCTCATCCGTACCGGGCTGTCGCCCGGCACTTCGACAAGGAGTCTCCGGACCATTCGATCGGTGTGCCGGTGGCCGATGGACGGAACCGGCAGGATGCGAGCCCTTGGTGTCGGGCGTGATGGGTTCTCTCGATTGCGCAGCGTGCGCTCGATGACGTCCTTTCGATCCGGCAGGGCCGATACCAGTCGATCCGTCGCCCCGTCCCGCAGCGCCGTCGTGAGCGTCGAAGCGCGGTCCAGAGGAAAGCGCGCGTAGCTAGTATCCGCGACGAACTCTTCGTTTTCGATGATGCTACGCAGCTCGAAAAGTGCCCGTTCCGGGGGCGCATCGTACTCGACCTGTTGGAAGCGCGGTTTCGGGGGACGGCGAAAGATGACCCGCTCGGCGATGATCTCGAAGCGATGGAGGTTGGCCGCGTACCGAGCGTCGAGGCTCGCCATGGAACCGGGCATTGGGCAGTCGAGTGAAGCCCCGCTCGCTCCTCCCGTGGGCCGGTATATGACCCCGTCGAAGGTTTCGAGTCGGCTTGCGAGCTCGTCATCGGCCAACTCTTCGACCTCAGCCCACGCCATATCGATGCCGCGCCCAAACTGGTAGAGACGGCTCGCGATGTCGTTGGCCGTGATTGGAGAGGGCTTCCGATAGTCAGGTTCGAAACGCCAGGCATATAGAAGCCGCGGAGGGCCCTCGATGAGCCATGGTCGCGTCTGTTTACTCACCCGTATGTCGGCGACGCGGTCAGGATCTCCCCCAACGGCGTCCAGGTCGTTGTTGGGCACGAAGCCGGTAACCCTCTGTCCGCGACGCGCGCGGGGAGCTCCGACATCCGGCGGCCGAAGCCCTTCCAACCAGCTCAGCCAGGCTGCCGCCTCTGTGGGTACGTTCGCGCCGCGCGCCGCGCCCGACAGCAACGCTTGAAACAGGCGCGCCGGGGCTGGTGGCCAATCGCCCTCACCGTGATACCGCGGTTCGTGAAGCTGCACCGTGATGAGCAACGCCGCGGTCATTTCGTCTTCTTGCCCTTTTTCTTGTCGCCCGCCTTCGCGTCCGCGACGGCCAACTTCTTGTCGAAGGTGAATGAGCGATCCTGGCTGACCGAAAACGACGAGCGAGCTTTTCGAGCGTATTCGATCGCAATCTCGTGCGTGAGATCCACGGGCGAACGCGTGCCGTCGCGAGCCACGACGTGCCATTGGGATGGAGCGTCGGGGTCGGGTGTCAGCAGGCACCCCTGCCGGAGGAACCCGTCGAATGGGGCGCTGGCCGCGACGAGGCATAGACCGAGGATGTACCGCCTCAGCGCTTCGCCGTCCTGTCCGTCAAGCCTGCGCAGCGCGATCAGGTTGATCGTGATACTTCGTTCGATGGGGCCGTTCGCGACGATTCCGCCGAGTGCGTCAGGCGCCGGGACGTGGACGAAGCCCCGTTTCGCCAGAGGACTCTTCGGATCTCCTTCTTGCTTCTCCTTGTCTTCTTCGCTGAAGACTTCGAGACCCGAATAGTCAATGGGTGGATTATACTGAGCAGAGCGACGAAGCTCATCCACGTCCCACGCACGGACGACCGATTGTAATACGCGGGGCAGCTTGGCTTGGGTGTCCCGCGAGTCCCAGACTCCGAACACAAGTGAAGTCGGCGCCAAGCGGGCCAATTTCGAGGCATCTCCGTCTTCGAGAAAGGCGTGGAACGCGGCGTGCGCCTCGTCCTTCAAGTCGGACGACCGAATTAGTGCGTCGCCCAAGCGATGGCCGGTTTGAAGAATGGAAACGGCCCTGCCTTCGCCATACTCGATGTCGATCTGTGGAACCAGGTCTGCAAGTGGGTTCTCGGGTCGCCCCTCCGGAGCCTTCTCGAAAACAGGCTCGATACGATTTGCTTGAGCGCCGACACTATCGATGGTCGCAAGACTTCTACCGTCGGAAAGCGCATCGATGTTGTAGCCGACGTCCGCATAGGTTGGTGGAAAGACCACGGCTCCTTCACCTTCTACAGGCAAGAGCTTCTGTTTCAAGTGTAGGGCTACGGGACCGCTTGGGGCGTCGGCCCACCCATGAATCGTGCTTTGCGACGGTGCTTTCGAACTGCTCATGTTGGAGTCTCCTCGGTGACATCTACGATGCAACGCGCCTGCCCCTCCTTGCCGGGCCAGTCGAGCCGCATGTGAAAGAAGCGCTGCGGAAACGGGAGGTCCACGGCACCGAGCGCGATGCGGTGAACGTTGACGGGAAGGCACGTCGGTTCGGGGCGTGCCGTTCCAACGAGGCCGTACGCGTATTTGAGCTTGTCGCGCCGACTGGTCCGCCGAGGTCTTGCATTCTGGAGACCAATGGCAGCCATAACCTCCACGAGCGGAAATCCGAGCATAACGACAGACGTGTGCTTATTTGGGGAAAACCCCACGTCTATGGGTACGTAGTCGCGCCGCCAGTCGAAACGAAAGCCACTGCTCTGAGGCGCCGCGACGGAGAATGGATCGCCCGCTGCGTCGGACAAGATCTCACGCACCAGATCCAGAGCGTCTCTCGCAAGGCCGCAACCGGGGTACCCGCGGGAGCCCCCCCAGAATTTGACGCTATCGCGCCGGGTGCTGTCGCCCCAATGGTCAATAACGAGCCGCTTGCCGTCTGCCTCGAGAAGCGTCGGCAGCGTCGCGGGACTCGCTGGTTCTGGGAACGGATAAGTTTCGTCTTCGGCTGCCCGCGTCGGGATGCCCGACTTCTCGGTAGCCAGATCCGACCCCACTGGTGCCTCGGAGAGGAGAGTCGCATCGCCGAGGAATCGCAAGACGACGGCGATGGGATTCTCGTCGCCTTCAGCTTCGATGTGGAAGCGCGTCCGCGACTCCTCGCTCCAGTCGAACGCACCAGCCGTCTCTCCGAGCAAGACCTCGGACGCTTCCATGAAACCCAAGCAGCCGAATACGTGGCCGGGGTTCCGGAGGTCGACGGGAATCGTCCCGCGCGCCACTACTTCTTCCCTTTCCGCATCGCATCGTTCGCGCGCGACGCGCGTTGGTCTGCCGCGCGCAGCAACGCTTCCCAATACGCCAAGCCCCATGGGCCCCACCGCGCCTGTAGGCGGAGAAACCGAAGGGCGACCTGACGTGCTCTCTCTTGAAGCGCAGTTGGCGGTTGGTCTTCGGAGCCCGCTATCGCGATGCTCGGCCGTCCGAATCCGTGGTGCGCCGCGATCACGTGGAGTACCAGATCGCGAAGGTGCGGCGGTAGTGCGAGAAAGCCGGCGTCGCCTTCGGCGTAGGGTAAGGACCCGAACTCGTGGCGGTAGCCTGCGAGGAGATGGAAGCTCACCGGACCCTTGGTCTTCGCGTACGGAACGGGCTCTCCGTTCGGCGCTGATTCACGGGGCGCGCGGAACGCCCGTTGCCAGCGCTCGGCTCGTTTACCTTCGTCGTGCAGGCGCGCGGCGATCTGCAACGCTTTCGAGTAACCTGCAGGTAGGCCCAGACGGCCTGCGACACGTTTCGCCTCTGCTTCGGCCCAGGATTGATGGTCGGACAGCCGTTGCGGATTGCACGTGACCGACCGGTCGTCTTCCAGATCGCCCTCGTGGTGCCACTGTTCTACGTCGAGCCATCGCTCGATCTCGTCCTCCGTTCGCTGAATGACGAAGCGATAGCGGTGCCGCCAGTCCGCTGCGTGTTCGTTGTTCTCGAGCTGGGCCGATTTGGTCCGTGAGACTATTCTGAACGGAACGACAGGCGGCGCGTTCCCGTCATCGAAGCCGGGTCGGCCGTCCAGCGTCTTCGGAGCCTCCTCCGCCTTTTCTTCCAGTGAGCCGGTGTCGTCGAGCCCGCCGAGGCGCGCATCCACCACCAGCGTTGCCCCGGCGAGCTCGCGTTCCAAATCGCGCTTCAGCCTCGTGATGTTCACCCGGGGGCCCGCGAGGTCGGTCGCAGTGTAGAACGCTATCCCGTTGCGGCTCCCGCTAAGGACGCAGGCGACGATGGCATCGGCTGATAGGAGGGCTGACGCATCCGGACTGCCACGGCGTGAGCTCAGAACCGACTTCGCCCTCTTGAGGATCCAGGCCATCACGCGCCAAGTGCTCGTCTCGAGCACTTCCGTCGCGTGCGGGGGCGAGGCCTCGAAGAACGAGACCGCCTCGGAGTCGACCGGTATTCCATCCGCCTTGATGGGAAGGTGTCTACGCCAGGCGACCCGGGTTTGCGGCAAGTCGTCGACCCATCCGCGCAGCCATGGAGCGATCTCGGGTCGCCCAGTGTGTTCTTCGAGAGACGTCATCGACCATGCGTCGACAAGAGGACGCGTCAGCGCAGGACGGAGCGGCGGAGCCGTCGTGGCGGCATCAATCCGGCCCTGTAGCCCTGGATCTTCCTTCGCGCGAGACTTGAGTTGCCGTAGCGCGGCGGAGCTCACGTCGGTTCCCTCGTCTCTCCGAGGAAGATGCTCGAGTAGCAGCTCGAGCACATGGCGCTGTACATCGCCCTGCTCGGCTTCCGCCACGACGCGCACTCGGGCGCTGCGTCCAGCTCCGCCCCGACGGTTGACTCGACCGAGGCGCTGCACCATTCGCTCCCACGGGACCACGTCCGACACCATGTGGTCGGCATCGAGATCGACTCCGACTTCTCCCGCCGAAGTGGCGACCAGGAATGTCGAAGCGTTCACGCCGTCAATGGGTCCGCCGGCCAGGAAGCCAAGCTCGGTGAGCTTGCGTTCCGCCTCCTTGCGCTCGTACCCGCGTCGAGCGCCGACGAACAGCTCGACGCGGGCTTCTGTGCGCTTGCTCGACTTGGCGAGGCCTGCGGCGGTCTTGGTCGCGACTTCACGGCTGTCGCAAAACACGATGCATCGAGTCGAGTCTGTTCCTTCGTGGGTCAGAGCCCAGGCGGTTTCAGCAAGGCGCTCGTGGAGATTGCGCGGCGGCTCGGCGGAGGGTGTCTCAACGATCCGAAGTAGCTTCGTCGCTCCGAGTCTGTCCATCGTCACCGAATCATTCGTGATGTCTCCATCTTCGAGCTGGAAGGTGATGCCCTTTCGCGCCCGACCGGTTGCCGAGAGGGACAGAAGTCGGAACCTGGGAAAGATTGCGGAGTCCTTCGGATCGCGAGCTCGAAGTGAGCGGTCGGGATCGCGCTCGATGTGATCTAGCAAGTGTTCGAAAGGCGGAACCAGGTGGGCTTCGTCGAGAACTACGAGTGTGTCGGTTCCGAGCAAGCCGGCATGGTACGGGCGCATTTTTCGCGAAACACCATATCCCTCGAACAGCAAACGAGAACCCACCATGTCCACCGTTCCGACGATGATCGCGCTCACCGAGGGGTCTTCGAGCCATTGCCGGTTGTCGATGTACTGGCCGCGCAAAGTAGAGATCGGCAGTGGCTCGCCGTCGTCGAGGCCGAGGCTATCTCGAACCCCTTGCAGATCCTTCGACGAACGCGGATTAGAAAGCCGGGCTTGGATTTGTTCGGCGAATGCAGTCGCTTGGTCGACGACGGCTCGGCGGTCGACCACGTACACGAGGCGGCGCGGCAGTGGCTTCCCGTCACCTCGGGCAAGTAGCCAGAGAGCCATGACAGCCGTCTTGCCAAGCCCCGTCGGAACGTCGACGGCTGCCGGCAGATCGGCCTTCGCAAAGTGGTCCGAATATAGGCGCTGCTGCCAACGCAAAGGCGGGAACCCGGTGAGGAGCTCGAAGAGGTGGTTCATCCGCTGAGGCCCCCTCGAAAGTCAGGAAAGCACTGGCACCGCGATCGAACAATCTGCACCGCTCCCCTCTCGCACGCCCCGCTGACATCCAAGGTCACGGTTCCCCCCGATTCCCCTTCAGACCCCTTTCGTGGAGCTCCCGCACTTTCTCGCCTAGCTCCTGTGGCTCGAGGGCGACTGCCTTGCCCCCGAACCCGGCGATCCACGCCGCGATCTCTGGCAAGCCCCCTGCCTCGAACCTCACTCTGGCGCCGCCATCGGCTAGGTCTTCGAGCTGCTGTGACGGATGAAGCTCGCGTTCATGGGCGACGTGAGCGACTTCGGGAGAGAAGTCGATGACAACCTGGTGGACAGGGCCATGGTGGACTCGGAATCCTTGGCGAACGAACTGTTCGGCGGAGAACGTCGGGTCTCGGTCGAAGGGTTCGTCCAGGACGTGACAGGCCGTCATTCGGTGCACGGCGAATGTTCGGAGGTCTTGGGCTTGGCGGCAATAAGCGGCGAGGTAGACAGCGTTGCCAACGTGCCAAAGGAGCCAAGGTTCGACGACGCGGTCGACACCTGAGTCGTTCGGTTTTTGGTAGGTGATGCGCACGGCGTGCTCGCGCTCGATCGCGTCTTGAAGGACTGCGAGGGCGCCGATGGACTCGTCTGCCAGGGCGGGGGAGAAAACCGTCGCGCGGCAGTAGGTACGTAGCTCGTCGACGTAGGCACGGCCGCTCGGGGTGAGGCCGGCGGCCAATCGGCGGCGCAGGTCGCCGACTTGCTCGGCGAACCAGCCCGTGCCGGCCGGACTGAGGAGATCTTCGGATACCAAGAGTGCGAGGACATCAGCCGGGCGTAGCGAGACGCCCCGAAGAGCGCGGTCCGTACTGTCGAGCGACCAGCGTCCGTCGACGGAGCTGATGGCGTAGATCGCTCCGAGTTGTGCGAGATCCCGATACAACGTGCGGTCGGCGGGACCATCACCGACGATGTCACGAATCTGTCGGAGGCTGAGGCCAAACCGCGCGGCCTCGAGCGCCCGTAGGATTCTGACCTGGCGGGCGGCCTGCGAGCCACGACCGCGGGTGGACCGCTTGCGGACTGGGGATTGGGGCGGCGCGGCAAGCGGCTTAGCACGCGCCTTTGTCGACTCCGAACGAACCTCCGGACACACTTGCCGGTCGGCGGACCCTCGCTTGCTAGACCCTTCGCTCACCTGCGCTCACCTTTGCTCACCAACCCCTCGAGACGACGAGCCTATCGTGTCACCGGCTGGCGGTCACTCAGCCCTGCATTTTCGACCACAGCGCTATCCCGGCAACTACGGCTTCGGCCCCCTTCGGCCCCCCCAAGTGTTGTGCTTGTCCTTGTATCGGCCACGTTGTAGCGGAAGGAGCAGTGGCTATCGGTCTTTGCCGAGGACCTCGTAGAACTCTTGTGAGGCCAGTAGCCTCTCGTGCAGCTGGCGGACGAAGACTTCGGTGCTGCGCAGCCAGACATTCGAGACTTTTCGAGGTGCAGTTGCGCGCACCGCAATTCCATCTCGAAAGAGCCTAAAGTTCATGCGGCGACGTCCTCCTTTGACGCTGGCAAACTCCGCGGACACGCACCGCAAGCGACCTCGTACTGTCCCGTTATCGGATCGCCCGAAGATCACGCGGCCTCCCGGTGATAGTACCGGAGCGTCCCGCCGAGCCTCTCGCGGCACTCGACGGGTCCCTCGGTGTTGCGATTCGCCGGCTGCGCGTCGATGAGCGCGTTG
>JAJDAH010000437.1 GCA_029261965.1 Polyangiaceae bacterium | reverse complement strand
GGTCCGGTGTATCCCGTTTTGTTAGGCGAGGCGATCTGCTTCGGCCTTGTATTGGATGCGCTGGGGTAAATGGTCGGCGACGTCGCCGACCCCGCTCCTCCCGGCCCGCCACCGTGTCCCTGAGCCGGACCGGCGAACGGGCAGGCTCCGCGTCGCGGTGAGCGACGAAGAACCCACATTTCCCGGCGCCGTACCGCCGGAGCGAGCACGAAAGCTCGCCGTGGGCCCCCTCGAGCTCAACCTCGTCGAGTGGGGAGATCCGAAGGCCGAACCCTTGGTCTTGTGTCACGGCATGTTCGATCACGCGCGAGCCTTCGATGTCCTCGCGCCCTTGCTCGCGGTGCGATACCGCGTCGTCGCCGTCGATGCCCGAGGCCACGGGGACTCGACGTGGGCGGATGCGTACCGATGGCACGACGACATCAACGACATTTGTGCCGTCGTGAAGTCTCTCGAGCGACCCGTGAAGTTGCTTGGCCACAGCAAGGGCGGCGGGCAAGCCACCGACGCGACGACGAGAATGCCGGATCTCGTCAAAAAACTCGTGAACATCGACGGTTTCGGCCCACCGAGCGGCTTCAAGTTTCGCGGCGACACGTCCGAGGAGGTGTGCAAAGAACTCGGTGAATTTCTGCGCGCTCGTCGCAAAGCGTCGACGGCCTTCCGTGCCGCCTCGAGCCTCGACGCTCTGATGAAGCGTCGCGGACGAAGCAACCAGCGCCTCTCGGAACCATGGCTACGCTACTTCGTGTTCCACGCCGCCCGACGCTCTGGCGATGACTGGGTATGGAAGGCGGATCCGACGATGTCCGCGTCCTTCGGGCCCTGGAACGCCGATTGGATCGCGCCGGCATGGCGATGGGTGAAACCTCCGATGCTCGCCATCGTCGGAACGGAACCCGACTTCTGGGGCCCGGCCTCCGACGACCTGCTCGACGAGCGACTCGAGCTCGTGCAGAACGTCGAACGCGTGAAGGTCTTGGGCACGGGACACTTCGTGCACATGGAGCGACCGGAGGACACCGCCAGCCTCATCCTCGATTTTTTGGACGCGTGATGAAAATCGACTCAGGCCGTGTTTCGCTGTGGCTTGAGGAGCTTCGCTCGGGCAGCGGCACGCCGCTGCTTCTGTTGCACGAACTCGGAGGCTCGTCCGCGGACTTCACGGAGCAGGACGTCGACTGGCCCGGCCCCGTCTACGCGCTCGACTTCAGCGGACACGGACGATCGGGCAGATGCCTCGGAGGCGGCTACAGCCCGGAGGTGTTGACAGCCGACGCCGACGCCGCGCTCGACGCGCTCGGGTACGCGTGCGTCGTCGGCGTGGGACTAGGCGGCTACGTCGGAGTTTTGCTGGCGGGTTCACGCGCCGAGCAAGTCCCGGTAGTCGCCGTTCTGCCCGGCAAAGGGCTCGACGGCGGCGGCGCATCACCGTCGTTCGAATCCGCGCCGAAGCCCAGCGCGGTGCAAGCCGCCAGCGCAAGCCATGACCTCCAGGCAGAGCCAGCAACGGACCCGGTCGTTGTCTCGACCCTGAGCGCGGATCCTCGACCTTCGGACTACGCGCCCCTGTTCGCGGAGGGGGCGGCCCGGGTCGCGATCATCGACGACGGATCACCGATGCCGCCGTGGTGGCACACGACGGCAAAAACCCGGGCCGCCAAGAAATTACGCGGAGACTTCCAGACCGCGATGGAAACGCTACGAGGTGTGCTCGGGCGACTTCCGCCCCGGCCCACTTCTTTCGAAGGCACGTCGTTCAACCAAGTCCCGGACTCCGAGAACGAAATCCACTCGGACGAAGTGGCCCAGCAGCACGGGTTCGAAGGTGCCCTCGTGCCCGGCGTGACCGTGTCCGCCTACTTGTTGCACCCCGCCGTAGAGGCTTGGGGCGTCGAGTGGCTGCGGCACGGTCGCGCGAGTGTCGTGGTGAAAAAACCACTTTACGACCGTCGCAAGTTTCGGGTCGAAGTGCGCGAACGCGGCGAAACCGCCTACGAGGCCGAGCTCGTCGACGAAACCGGGACCCAGTGCGCGACGGCACGAGTCGACATCCCGCTCTCTCGTCCCGAGCCGCCCCAGCGCCGCGGAGACGCGCCGGCAGAGGGCAAGTCCGTCCCAGCAACGACGGAGGGCCTGCTGGAGCTCAAAAAGCGTGGCGTCGGCGCGGTCAAGATCCCGTGGGGCGCGGGGTCGCCGATGGAGACCTACACCCGTGACCCCGGAAACATGCCCAAGCTCCTACGGATCGACGAGGGCGGATACGCCAACTCGTCGTTTCTGCTCGGCACCACGAACTGGATCCTCGCCGCCAACGTGAAGCTGGGACCGTGGCTTCACTTGCAGACCGACTCCCAACATTTTGCGGAGGTGCCAAAAGGCAGCGACTTGTACGTCGAGGCCGCCATCGTGGACCTCTTCAAAAAGAAGGGGCACGAATTCGTCGACGCGATGGTTGCCGCCTTCTTGCCAAACGGCTCACCGGTGATGAGCACGAGGCTACGGGCGATCTACAAGTTGCGTGGCTGACTCAGGGCGAGCTCGCGAATCCGCCTCAGCGTCGGACCCCGTTGGCCACCATCGAGTCCCAAACGAGACCAGCGATGACGTCCATCCCCGTGGGATTCGGGTGGACGTTGTCCCCGATGTTCCACTCCTGCTCGTGCCCCGTGAACGCCGGAATCGTGTCGACGAAGTGACAGTCCACCGGCGCATTCTCGCAAGCGTCGCGAACGAGCGGCAGCGCGTAGTCGAGCGCGGGGTTCAGGCCGGCATTCGAGCCCGGCAAGTGCGGGTAGAAGAAGTACACGACGTCCTGAACCCCGTCGTTGGCCATCTCGACGAAAAAATCGTTCGCGACGGCGATGACGTCGTCGATGACTTGTCGGCAGGTGGCTCCGATGCCGTTGATGCAGTCCTGCGTCGGACCTTGCAGGACGTCGTTTCCTCCACCATCCATCACCACGGTCGTGATGTTCGGATTCTGGGCTCGCGCGCCTCGGTACTGATTCGGAATCGCCTGGTCGCCCATGCGAGTGCCGGGAACGGCGTGCTTTCGGTAGCTCTGACCCGAAATGTTGTCGAGAGACACCTGGACACCAATCACGAACAGACTCATGTACGAATCGCCGATGACGACGACGTCTTGGCCGTCCCCCATCCCGAGGTCGCCAGTCATCATGCCACCGCCGGTACCGGGCATGCCGCCGGTACCAGGCATGCCGCCCGTGCCGGGTACGCCGCCCGTGCCGGGCGTGCCGCCGGTGGCTGTTGCGCCGCCAGTCGCAGGATTGCCACCGGTACCTGGCACACCACCGGTGCCGGACATCATGCAGCTCATCTCGCACTCGACCTGCTGACCCGTTTGGCAGAGGCAGCGCTCGACGCAGCTGCCGCAACTCGCGCAGTCCGGTGCTGTCGTGCACCCCGGCGTGCCGGTCAGCTCGTCTCCGCTCGAGCCACCGCAACCGGTGCCGACGGTGCCCATCGCGAACGTCGCGACGAGCGCGACACGACGCATGATGTTCTTCAGCATGACTACCTCGATTCGCTGATGCGAACCCTATCACGGCGACGGCATCGGCGACCCCGCGGGCCTTCCGGGAAGCGACAAAAAACGTTCCGCTAGTCGTCGACGACAGTGAGCTCGGGCGCAATCTCGATGGTCTTCGAACCCGCTTGGCTAGAGATCGTGACTGCCCACTCGTAATGAATGGTCGCTTCGTGGTCTCCGTCGGGGTCGCACTTCGCGATGGCCCTGCCAGCGGACTCGGACTGCTTCACCCACTGGTACTGGCACCATTGTGGGTCGACGAGCGAGAACCCAAGCTCGCTCCACGCCTCCCAGGCCGCTAAATTCGGCTGGGTCTTGTGGCCCGCGACCACCTCCAGATCCGGCGGGACGGGCGACGTCGTCGCCGGTAGCTCGTGCGATGGCCCCGTCGCGCCCTCGCGATGAAACGTGGTCTCGACGTCTTTGACCATCCTCGACAACGTGTCCCGCGCCTCTTCCGTCGCCAGCTCGTAGCTCATGCTCTTGCAGCCGAGTAGCGCGGCGACCGTCACTACCAACGGAAAGCCAAGACTTCGCTCGGTTCTCATGGGCCCCCAGAGCTTAGCACTCGCGGTGGCTACTGCGGCACGGGGCGCGGGCAGCCAAAAACGACGTCGATGTCGTTGACCGAGCCGCTCATGATTTCGTCACACGAGCTGCCGTTGAAGGTCAGGCTGTTGTCCGTCGTGTCGAAGGACCATCCGTTACCCGGGTCGTTCGGAATCCCGGCCGGGTCGTCGTTGAAAAACACGCTGAGCTCATCGAGGTTGGGAGGCGCGGCATCCACGGCGAATTCGCAGGTGGCCACGCTGGATGCGATCGCCGACAGAGCATTGACGAGCTCCGTTTGGTTGTTGGCCGGTGTCGACGCGCCGGTGCCACCGGCCATCGCTATCGAATCGATGGTCGCCGAATTCAGTCCCAATCCGACGACGAAGGTGCGAACCGACACCGTTTGTCCGAGGAGCGCCATCGCTCCACTCGGCCCGTCTTGCCCCTGGGTCACGCACTGACTGGTCTCGTTCCCATCCGTCAGGAGCAACACGGTGTTCTGCCGTCCCGGCTCTTGCAGAGTCGGCTCGCCAACGAGCGCGTGAAGAGAGCGCCCGGTGCTCGTCTCCGGATCGCCGCTATCACAGAGATACTCCACCCCTTGGGAGGTGACATTTGCTCCGTCGTTGCTGCCGCGATCGATCTTGTCCGAAAGGAAACCTTGGATCGCCGCGGCATTGTTGTCCGTGATAGGCACGACGATGCTACCGGCCGCGCAACCACCAGGCAGACACGCCGAGTACGTCGCCAAGCCAAAGCGGATCTCGTCGTCGAACGATGCCGTCACGGTGTTGATCGCGTTTTTTGCGACGTTCCAACGGCTGTCGCCACCGGCGTCGCCCTCCATGCTGCCGCTGCGGTCGAGCAAGATGATCATGTTGGGCTTGATTCGTTCGATGCCGAAGACCGTCTGGCCACAGCCTCCGCCGATTTCGCACTGTCCCATCGTGCACACCATGCCGGCCATGCAGTCGCCGTCCGCGGCGCAGCCACCGGGATCGAAACACTGTCGCGAACCCAGCCCGCAAGTCTGCGGCGCCGTGCAGTCACCGTCCGCGCCACAATTGCCGGTGCTCACACAGACGCCCGTGACACTGCAAAACGAAGACCCGGTACACATCGCATCGCTTGCGCACGGCGTGGCCGAGCTACCTCCGCCGCCGATGATTCCTCCGGTAGCGCCGGCACCGCCTACGCCCGTTGCACCACCGGTGCCGCCGCCAATGGTGCTGCCTTCGCCGCCGCTGCTCGAGCACGAGACGGCTCCGGTGAGTAGAACACCCAAAAGGGACGCGAATCGCATGGCGGCATTCTATCGGAGTCGAAGCCCACGGTATTCGGGCTGCGCAAAAACCGGTGAAACGCCGCCTCGTACACCAAAGGCTCGCGCCAAGCCCTCGCTCATACCTTCGGCCTGCGGCTGAGGCGCCGCGGCCGGTGTACCCTGGCATGCGGGACCTCGCGACGCGGAAATCCATGTCTGTCCAACGACCCCGCAAAGAGCGTCGAACACGCCTGGCGCTCACCGTGCTCGCGGTGACGGCGATCACTCACGGCTGCGCGGCGACCTGTGGAGGGATGCGGTCGGATTTTCGAAAGAGCAACCATCTGACCGATGAAGATCCTCCCGAAGGAGGCCCACTCACCGAAAATTCGGACGCCTCGGGATCCGAGCCGGAAGATTTGGAGTCGGCGAGCTGCGAGCGGATCGCGAACGCCTGCGCCGGCGTTTCACGAAGCGACGTCACTTCCTGCGTTCAGCTCGCCGCCGGTCGAATCGATGCCCCCTGCATGCCGTACGAAACCGAGTGCGTGGACCGCTGCAACGAAATCCGTGGTGTGCGCTGAGCGGTGGGTCGACCATGAGCGACGCGATCTACATCTTCGGCGAGTTCGAGCTCGACACCACGCTGTTCGAGCTTCGAAAGAGCGGAAGCAAGATCGCGATGGAACCTCGAGTGTTCGACGTGCTCGCGCACCTCGTGACGAACCGGGACCGCGTCGTCCCGCAGCAAGAGCTCATCGACAAGCTATGGGGCGGCGCCGTGAGCGCCACGGCTCTTCCACGCTGCATCAAAGAGGCGCGAAAGCTGCTCGGTGACACCCCAAGCGAGCAAAGTTTCGTTCAAACCCTTCGCGGGCGCGGCTACCGGTTCGTGGCCGAAGTGCGTGGAGCAACGGCCCAGCCCCGCGCCGCTTCCACGGTCGCGGCCCAGCCCCCTGCGGACGGGCTCGTCGGACGGAGCGATGTCATGAGCGAGCTGCTCGGCGCGTTCGACGACGCCGACGCCGGTCGGGGCACCATCGCCTTGCTTGGCGGCCAAGCTGGCATCGGCAAGACCCGCATTCTCAGCGAGCTCACCCGCGCAGCCGGGGCCCGCGGCGCCGCAGTCCTCGGCGGCCGGTGCTTCGAAGGCGAGGGCGCCCCCGCCTACTGGCCTTGGACGCAGATTTTCCGAACGCTGGCGAAGCGCCGCGAACCTCCGAATCTGTCGCACGAGCACACCCTCTGGGTCGCCGGCACCGCGCAGAGCCTGCCCGAAGTCAGCGGCCAACAAGCGCCGAGCCCCGAGCGACGACGGTTCCGCCTTTTCGACGAAGTCGCTCGATTCCTCCGACGGTCGGGGAAGGTTCGCACGATCGTTCTGACCCTGGACGACTTGCATTGGGCGGACGAGGCATCGCTTCGCGTGCTCGAGTTTCTTTCCCAAAACATCGACTCGTCGCGCTTGTTGATCATCGGCGCGTACCGCGACCTCGCCATGCCCGAACGACTCGCTCGCACCGTCAAAGAGCTCGCACGGAACCCAGCGGTTCGCCGTATTTCGCTCGGAGGACTCGGCACGGATGACGTCGCCGAATTGATGCAACGCGTGTGGGGCCAGGCCGCCAAGAGCGAGCTGGTGCAGCAAGTGCACGCCATGACCGAGGGCAACCCCTTTTTCGTCGACGAGGTCTTGCGTCGCTTGCCAGGGCCCGACCTCGACGGTGGGCGGATCCCGATCCCCGCTGGAGTCCGAGACGCGATCGAACACCGTCTCGAGAGCCTGCCGGAGCAGTGTCGCAACCTGCTCGACGCCGTGTCAGTCCTGAGCGACCAGTTCACCCCCGCCCTCGCGGCGCGACTGACCGAAACCCCGGTGGACGACGCCCTCGAACATTTGGATCGGTCGGTTCGAGAAGGGTGGATCCGCGAAGCCCGGCCCGAGCGGTTCGAGCTCGCCCACGCGCTGGTGCGAGAGACGCTCTATGAGGCGCTCACCGCCAAGCACCGAGCCGAATGGCATCGCGCCGCCGCCGAGATCCTCTCCCAGCGGGCGACCGACGACCCGGAAATGCTGGGCGTGATTGCCCACCACTTCATGAGGGCCGCCGGATCCGGCGCTGCGGAGCAAGCCGTCGACTTCAGCCTTCGAGCGGCAAGACACGCTGAAGCCCGCCTGGCGTACGAGCAAGCCGCGCGACACTACGACGACGCCCTCGAAGCCATGGACCGCGGGCTCGTCGGCACGAGCGAGCAGCGCGCGGAGATCCAAAGGGACCGAGACAGCCTGCGCGAGGGTCGCTGAGCCCCCGCGAGCGGGCACAGATCAGCGAGTCATCAACCGATCCTCAACCTTACCGCTGCCCGTACCCCGTAGGGTCAATGGGCCACACTCGTGGCCCTTTCCGACGGGTGAGCCGATGACCATTTCGAGAACCAGCGGTTGGGCACTTGTCGCGGCATCCTGGTTTTTCGCCGCGTGCGGCGCCGATGCTGAAACCCCGCGCGACGACTCCGAGCCGTGCGGAACGATGTGCGCCCCATCCGGCTCGCCCATGCCAGGGCCGAGCGACCCCGGTGCGGCTCCGTCGCCAAGCGGCTCGGGCGGCTCCGCAGGAGCGCCGCCCATCGACTCCCCGACCGACCCGGGCGCGGCCGGCGCTCCCCCTGCCGATCCCGGCAGCGGCGGCGCTCCGCCTGCCGGTCCCGGATCCGGGACCCTTTTCCCCTCTCCCAATTGGGAGGTCGGCACGCCGGCAGAGGTTGGCCTCGACCCGACGCTCATCGAACGAGCCGTAGCCGCCGCCGACGCAGGAAGCTCCTACTGCCTGCTCGTCATTCGCCACGGCAAGCTGGTTAGCGAAACCTACTGGCGCGGCCACGACGCGACGACCCCGCAGCGCTCGTGGTCCATCGCGAAGAGCTACACGAGCGCTCTGGTCGGCATCGCCATCGAGCGCGGCGAGATCCTCGGCCTCGGCCAGAGCGTCGCCGACTTCATCCCCGCGTGGCAAGGGACCGAGCGGGCCGCCATCACCATCGGCCACTTGCTCCGAATGGACTCGGGGCTCGATTGGGATTTGCTCAAGGACTACTTGTCGCTCACCCTCGCGGCCGACCAAACCGTGGAGGCACTCAAGCGTTCCGCGATTGCCCCCCCGGGAGCAGAGTGGACGTACAACAACGGCGCCGTTCAGCTGTTCGAGCCGATTTTCCGAGCAGCGACGGGCATGACCATCGAGCAGTACGCGGCCCAGCACCTCTGGTCGAAAGTGGGCATCGACGCGTTTTGGGCAAAAGATGCTTCGGGTAACGCGACGGCCTACGCATCGGTCATGGCCTCGTGTCGCGACCACGCGAAATTCGGCTACCTGTACCTGCACGGGGGCAATTGGGCCGGGCAACAGGTCGTGCCCGCTCAATACGTGCAGGAGTCGATCAGCCCGCAAACGCCGCTCAACCGCGCCTACGGCTACCTCTGGTGGGTCAACGAGCCGGGACCGCCAGCGATCGGCGCCCTGATGTCACCCATCGACGGAGGACAGCTCGTCACCTACGCGCCAACGAACCATTTCGCCGCTCGCGGGTTCGGAAACCAGCTGGTCGCCATGTTCCCCGACGACGACCTCATCGTCGTGCGCTTCGGCCCGGACCCATTGTCGTCCTTCGACATCGGCGCGCTGCTCGCCTCGCAACAAAGCTCGGTCGAAGACGACATTTTGACACCGGTGCTGCAGGCGCCGCTCGACTGACGGTCCCTTCAGCTGGGTCCCTACCTCCGGTCAGGCGCCCATCGGCACCCACGTGCCGTGGAAGCCGTGAGGGACTCGGAACGGGAGCTGGATCTTCGCGATCGGCTCTTTGGAGAAGTCCTTCGCGTCCAGGATCCAGAGCGCCGTCTTGTCCGTCGCGTAGTTGTAGACGTAGCTCAGCGGCGCGAAGGGCAATCGAAGCTGGAAAAATGCCCCCTCCGAATCTAGGGCAGCCCCCTGCGCCAATGCCGAGTGCGGTGCGGGAAACAGAAATCCGGTCCGAGGTAGCGAGGAGTCGAGGCGTGGACGCGAAGGCTCGCCGGGGTGGCGGCAGACGAGCAGACCGGTGCGTCGACCCCGAAGGGACAAGGGTCCATCGGCGATGTCGATGGTCCACGGAAGCACTCCGGATGGCGAGTCGACATGGCAATGGCGTGGTGGACGACGAGGCAACGGTCGTGGGACGAGAGGAGCGCCGCAACACGGGCACCGGCGCAAGTCGATGCCGGTGAGGGCTTGGAACAACGCGCGCCAGTCGTCGAGGATCGGGCTGGCAAGGCCACGCTGGATTCGTCGCTTCGTGCACCACCTCGGGATGTCGAGCGGAGCGTGGGAGAGGCTGGCTCACGCCGGCGACTCGATCCGGAGCAAAGCCGAGGACGACCCGGTGCTCGGCACGCCACGCTTGCCAGGCGTCGACGTCACGCTCTTCGTCGCCGAGGGCATGATCCACGCCTGGCACGCCTTCGCGCCTTCCGTGCCCGAGGCGAGCGCAGCGATGGGCGAGATCGGAAAGTTCGTCCGCCGCGCGTGATCGAAGCAACGCGCAGGTTGCTGAAACAAGGCAGAACCAGTTGTCAAACTCGTGCGACGTCGCGGCACCCTCGAACTCGGGTAGGCTGCGTTCGCAAGCGTAGCGTGCGCGCTGGCTCTTTGGGCGACTCGGTCGTTTCACGGGAGTTTCTGGTGGTGACCAACGGCGAGGGACAACTCGAGAGGCTTCTGGCTGGCGATCGGCTCGTCCTCGACAACATCCCCATCTTTGTCTTCTACAAGGACACGAAGAACCAGATCCTCGCCGTCAACAAGGCAGTCAGCGACAGCTTGGGGGTGGAGCCGGCCGAGATGGCGAACACCCCATCGGAACGCTGGTTCCCAGACTTGGCGGCTCAGTACTACGAAGACGACCTCACCGTCATTCGCTCCGGGCGCCCCAAGACCGGGATTGTGGAGACCATTGCGACCGGGGACGGCGAACAACGCTCGGTGGAGACCGACAAGTTTCCACTGAAAGACGACAGCGGCCAAGTCGTCGGAATCGTGGTCATCGCTCGGGACGTCACCGAACGCGTCCGACTGGAAGAAGAGCTCCGAGAGTCGCAGCAACTCGAATCCATCGGCAGACTCGCCGGCGGTATCGCACATGACTTCAACAATCTACTCACCGCAATGCTCGGCCACACGACGTTGGCGGATCGGCACCTCGGTGAGCCGGTGGTTGCTCGGGAGAGTCTCGATGCAGTCCGCCTCGCAATACAGCGCGCGTCGGACCTCACCAACCAACTACTCGCGTTCGCGAGACGCCAGGTTCATCAACCGCAAGTCGTCGACCTCAACGAAGTAGTTGAAGGTGCAACGCGGATGCTGCGTCGGGTCATCGGCGAGAACATCGACGTTTCGCTCAGCGTCGAAGTCTCACCGTTGCCGACGATGGCCGATCCCGGGCAGCTGTCCCAGGTCATCGTCAATCTGCTCATCAACGCTCGCGACGCCATGCCGAACGGAGGGCAGCTCACGGTCACCACCACTCTATCGGATGTGGAAGCGACTCCGACTTCCGTTTTGGCGGCGGGTCGCTACGTCGAGTTCAACATCGTCGACACCGGCGAAGGGATCTCACCGGAAAACGTCGACCGGGTGTTCGAGCCGTTCTTCACGACCAAGAAAGAGTCCGAGGGAACCGGCCTAGGCCTAGCCACCGTTTACGGGATCGTCCGCCAGAACGGCGGTGACATTCAGGTCGAGAGCGAGGTTGGTCGGGGCACGACGTTCACGGTCCGGTTGCCGCTCTCGGATGGCCCGATCGCCCGAGGACTCGTACCCGCAGGTCGCACCGAGGACCCTGCGCCCAGCGCCAAGATTCTGTTCGTCGAAGACGACTCGATGCTCCGACGACTTGGTACGGCGGTCCTTTCGCAGGCTGGCTACGACGTCATCAGCGCCCCCGACGGTGAACAAGCGCTGGACTTGGCCGTCGAGTCGAATCATCTGGACCTTCTGGTCACCGACGTCCTGATGCCGGGCATGAACGGCTCGGAGTTGGCAGAGCGATTGACCACCCTGCGACCGGGGCTGCCGGTGCTGTTCGTGTCTGGATTCACCGAAGACCTCTTGATCAGCGACGGACGCCTCACCGAGGGCGTCGAGCTGTTGGCAAAGCCGTATACTCCGGACGCACTGTTGGAACGCGTCGCGCGCGAGCTGGCGAAGCGCTGATTGCGTCTCGGTAGTGCGGCTGGCCTGACCGTCGGGCGGTACAACACTGCTGGCAGTCGAGAACCGTCATCTCGAGGTTTCGAGCTCGAGCGTGGCGCTCAACATATTTATTGGCAACTCGCGTAAATGCGATTGATGTTTGTCGGATCAGTACTCGCACACGTGATGTTTGAAGTACACGGCGGGCAGCTATGACAGTTGTTAGTCTTGCCCGCGCAAGCAGAGCCACCGGCGCCGTCGCAGTAGAAACCGGTTTGCCATCCACTCCCGGTTGAAGTGACGCTTGCCGTGGGATTGAAGGCGACACAGGCTTCTTCGGGAGGGGACAGCACGGGGATATCAATGCACGTCATGCCCTCCGCGGCACACGCATCGTTCCCGCTCTGTGGCAGCGTGACCTCGACCATGCAGCGTCCCTGGATCATCTTTCCATTGTTGCCGGACCCGCAGGGAACGGGAGTTGGAGGTGGATTTACGGGTCCGCAGTCTCCCGTCATGTGCACGTTGAGCAGGTAGGGCACTCCGCCGATCGCGGCATGACATGGATCCGCGAGTCCAAAGAAAGGTCCAATGGGAGCATTCAGCGTCACCGAAAAGGCACCACCGGCCACCTGAGGAACCGCGTAGGTCGTTCCACCATTGGAATAGTCGATCAACATCCCATCTCCGGTTTGCCCGGGTCCAAACAGTCCTTCGACCGTCACGGTGCATCCCGGGCTCGTCCAGGTCGAGCTCGCAGCGAAACTCGAAGGACCTGAAAACTGAATGACTTCTTCGGTCTTGGTGCCCGGAGTGACTGTGATCGTGCCAGGGACGAGGAGGGGGGCCACTGTTCCGGGGCCTCCATTGGTCCACAAGTTGTCACACGCAGCCGCCTGGGGGGCAGAAAGAGCAGCGAAGATGCTGAAGTGATCCGTCTTGGCAAACACCGTTGTGGCCACAATGAAACTGCCGGGAAGATGATCCCACTCGTCTGTCGTCTCGTTGTATCGCGCCACCACAACGGGGCCATCCGGGGTGCCCTCATCTATGGGCAGTCCGATCGTGACGGGGACATCGAATGTCGTTCCGGAGGGGCCGATGTCGAATACCGGAGAGGCCAGAGAATCCTGGTCGGGATAGTCACTCGCGTCCACCACCTCGACCGTTGCAGTCGATCCATCGGGAAGGATGACAATCACGTCTTCGGTGGAGCGGTCAGGGTCGGAGTCGTCACCGCTGGAGCCGCCACATGAGAGTGGGATGATCAATAGAGCGAGAAGTCCGCGAGTGAGGCGCTTGAGCAACATATTGATCTCCCGATTGATTTGGCAGTGCCCTTGGAAGCCAAGCGGCCCCAGTGGCGTCTGTTCGGTGTCGCACGAAGTTCGGGGGGACGCGCACCCCCAGCATTGGGGGGCATCCCCGGGTTTCAGCGGGGCGGACCGTCGATCCAGGCGTGGTAGCGAGCTGACGAGAGTCGGAGAACGCGGAGCGCAGAGGACAAGGGCATGGATTTCCTGGCGCGCTCGACGGCTCCGAGGATGACTCGCTTGGAAGCCGCATCAGGCAATCGAAGGAGCTCGAGCTTGAATCCGGAGATGCGCAGCAGCGCGAGGACGAGCCTGAGCACTGCCGTGAGTATCTCGACCCGGTATTCCAGCTTGATGATCCGATTCCGAAGCTCTGCCTCGACCTCTTGCTCGTCGTCGAGGGCCACCACGTCGCCCATGCCTTGTCGAATCCAGCCCCGTGCCGTGGAGGGCGGGCTCTCGAGCTCGGGAAATAGGTTGGGGTTCCCGGGGAAGATGACCTGCTTCTTGATGCGGTGGTCGTACGAGCGGCGTGAACGAGTGGTCATCCCGCAAGCAGAACACGACCGATCCCGTCAGTGTCGGCGAGCTTGCGACCGGCGAAAAGCGAGGAATTTCGTGATGTGTAATAGCGTTGCCGAAACTCCCAAATGCTCGCCGCGGCAGCTGCGCAACAAAGCTCGGTCGAAGACGACATTTTGACACCGGTGCTGCAGGCGCCGCTCGACTGACGATCCCTTCAGCTGGGTCCCTACCTCCGGTCAGGCGCCCATCGGCACCCACGTGCCGTGAAAGCCGTGAGGGACTCGAAACGGGAGCTGGATCTTCGCGACTGGCTCTTTGGAGAAGTCCTTCGCATCCAGGATCCAGAGCGCCGTCTTGTCCGTCGCGTAGTTGTAGACGTAGCTCATGATGTAGCCGTCGTCCTCGCCGGGACCCGCCGGCGCAAAATACGCCTCGTTCGGCTCGAGCCCGAGCGGAAGCTCGTGGGGAACGGTCACGCCTGTCTGCCGGTCGTACTTCTGAAATCCCCGGAACCCGAGCACGTCGCGTTCGGGGGTCGGCGGCTGAATCAGCACCGAATAGCCGATGCGGTGCTTCTGACCAACGAGACGTCGATCGATCTGAGGAAACTCGATGAAGTCCTCGTCGATGTCCTCCTGAGTCACTCGATCGTTGGCAACGTCGAGCGTATAGCGACGCGTCGTGGCGTTCGAATTGAAGTTTTCCGGCCCATCCTCCCACAGACGCTCGTGGCTGATGGTCTCCATCACGACGTTGTCGCCGTCGTCGTAGGCGTTGAACGTGTGAAAGATGTAGGTCGGATCGATCTCGAACCAGTGCACGTCCGCGTTCGTGCCGTCACGCGGCATGACGCCGAGGCGAGCCACGTGATCGTCGGACCAGCGAAACGGGAAGCGGCCTTGCACCGCCATCTCGAGGTCGAACACGATCGGGAGATCGAAGAAGACGACCTTCGTGGCCGTCGCTTCGAAGTTGTGCATCATTGCCGCAGCCGGGACGTCGATCTCCTCGCTCTGCACGAGCGTGCCGTCGGCGCCGATGCGGTGATAGGTCAGGAACGGAGGCTCGAGAAAGCCGTATCCGAACATGAGCATTTCGCCGTTGACCGCGTCGATCTTCGGGTGCGCCGTCATCGCAGTCTGGAGCAAGCCGCCGTAGTCGTACGCACCGATCGTGCTCAGATCTTCTGCGCTCACCTCGTAGGGGATGCCGATTTCCCCGGACGTCAGAAGCTTTCCTCCATGCTCGAACACACTGACGTTGGCGTTGTGGCTCGTCAGGGTGGGGACCGGCAGGTTGCCGTCGCTGTTGTTCAGTAGCGGCGTCTGGATGTACCGGCTGCGATACCAGAGCGCCTTGCCGTTCTGGATGCGCACCCCGTGCAGCATTCCGTCGCCGACGAACCAATGGAAAGTCTCGACTCCCGACGGGTTCGAGCCGTTGCGAACGTAGAGTCCATCGAGCTCCGGCGGGATCGATCCGATGACCTCGAGATCGAACGCCTCTTGCTCCGGAACGGGCGCGAAGTTCTGTTGTAGCCACCACGGCGTGCCGGAGTCGAGCGGCGGTAGCTCGTCGAGCGGCAGACCATCCCCCGGGCCCGTTGGGCCGGGATCCTTTCTGCTCGAACAGCCCGCGAGCATCGATGGATGAAGAAGTCCGGCGAGTCCGAGTCCGCCGACCCTGAGGGCGTCACGTCGTGAAAAGCGCATCCCCGATCGATACGCTGTAGGTATCTTTTCGACAAGACGCGATGCGCCACGCGCCGCCGCAGCTTCCCGCGCCCGCAAACGGGCCCTAGGCTCCTCCAGCCGCATGATCAAGACCGACTGGAAGCCACTTTTGGATCTCACGAGCCGATTGGCCCGGGAATACCTGGAAAGCCTGGCGGATCGACCCATCCGAGCACGGGCCACGCCCGAGCAAATGCTCGCCGCGTTCGACGGTCCAGTACCCGAGACGGGGTTGTCCGCTCTAAAGGTCGTCGAGGAGCTCGCGCGAGGCGCGGATCCCGGACTTGCCGCCATGCCCAGTGGACGGTTCTTCGGCTGGGTGATCGGCGGCTCCCATCCCGCGGCCCTCGCAGCGGACTGGCTCACCGTCGCGTGGGAGCAAAACACCGGCATGGCCGAACCGACCCCTGCCGCGTCGATGGTCGAGCAAGTCGCGTTGAGGTGGTTGACCGAGCTGCTCGGGCTTCCCGCTCATTGCTCCGGCGCGCTCGTCACGGGAGCTCAGGTCGCCAACACGGTCTGCCTTACCGCCGCGCGCCACGCGGTGCTCGCCGCCCACGACTGGGACGTGGAGGTCGACGGTCTCCAAGGCGCACCGAAGATCTCGGTTCTCGTGAGCCAGGAGCAGCATGACACCGTGGCCAAGTCGATTCGTCACATCGGCCTCGGCACTCGTTCGACGGTCGCCGTCGATACCGACGAGCAGGGTCGCATGCGAGCGGGCGCGCTCGCCCAGCTCCTCGAAGAAACCCGGGGCCCTACGATCGTTTGCGCCCAAGCGGGGAACGTGAACACGGGCGCCATCGACCCCATGAGCGAGATCTGTGACGTCGTCGACCGGCACCGCGACCAACGCTCGGGAACTTGGCTTCACGTCGATGGAGCCTTCGGCCTGTGGGCACAGGCCAGCGCGGACAAGAGAGCACTCAGCAGGGGGATTGAGCGCGCGGACTCTTGGGCGACCGACGCGCACAAATGGCTCAACACGCCATACGACTGCGGAATCGCGTTCACTGCGCATCCCGAAGCGCACCGCGCCTCGATGTCGATTCGCGCGGCCTACCTCCCGGAGGGCGCGGACGAGGGCTATCGCAACCCGGTGGACTGGACGCCAGAGCTGTCGCGCCGCGCGCGGGGGTTTGCGGTCTACGCCGCCATTCGCGAATTAGGTCGCCAGGGGGTGGAGGAACTCGTCGATCGGTGTTGCAGAATGGCATCTCGCTTCGCTGACCGACTGAACGACGCCCCCGGCGTGAGCGTGGTGAACGATGTCGTGCTGAACCAGGTGCTAGTCCGCTTCAGCGACGGTGGAGACGACGACGCTCACACCCGACGAGTCGTCACCCGCGTGCAGCGCGAGGGCACGTGTTTCATGAGTGCAACGACGTGGCACGGCATGGACCTCATGCGGATCTCCGTCTCCAATTGGTCGACCGACGAATCCGACGTCGACCGCTCGCTCGAGTCGATACTCCGCGCCCACGCCGAGCGCGTCTAGATACCGAGCTAGCTAGCTAGCTAGCCGTTGCTTGCTACCGTCGTCCGTAGCGCGAAGTGCCACCGAAGCACCGTGGAAAGGTGGCGCAACATTGCATGACCGCGAACGCTCCCCCCTTTGGCGTTGAGGCGAGGGCTCGAGACGGCGATGCCCGCACGCCCCGGCGACACTGCCACGATGACACCGCTGACGCCGCTCTTTGCAGGAAGACCGGTGGCCAGAAGGTAGGCGCCAGACTCGTCGTACATGCCGCAGGTCGCCATCAGCGAGACGACCGCGGAGACGGTACTTTCGGAGATCACTCGTTCGTCGGTGCCGGGCTTCATGCCACGAGCGGCGAGGACTGCGGGCAGGTGCGACGCTTCGACCACTGTCGCGGTAAGCGAGCACAGCGTGAAGTACACCTCGAGAGTCTCGTCGACGTCCCCGGTGAGCACTTCGCTGTTCTTGAGGAAGTACGCGATCGAGCGGTTGCGATTACCGGTAGCCCGCTCCGAGTCGAGCACCTTCGTGTCGACGCCAAGCCGGCGACCGTAGAGCTGCTCGCTCCAGGCCAGCACCCAATTCAATCGCTCTTCCAGCGTGCCGCGAATTCGACCGCAAAGGGCGATGGCTCCGGCGTTGACGAGCGGATTCGCCGGCGAGGGTCCGTGGGTTTCGAGGCGGGCCAAAGAAGCGAAGCTCGAACCCGACGGCTCGGGACCCACGACCCGAAACACTTCGTCCGGTCCGAGTTCTTCGAGCAAACCGATCAAGCTCAGTAGCTTCGCTGAGCTCTGAAGGGTGAACTCGTGATCCCCCGCGTCCCCCGAATCGAACACACCACCGGACGCCAGCCGTACCGCCGCGCTCGTCTTTTCCAACGGAACGTTCGCAAGTTCGGGAATGTAGGTCGCGGGCTCGCCGTCCGTGATGTCGCGAGCCGCGTTCACCGCTTCGTCGAGCACCGTTTGGATTCGTTCTCGGGAGGACATTCTTTTTCAGGTCCGGGGCTTGGAAGTCATGGTTCAACCGGTCATGGTACACCGTCGGAAGTCGACGCACAGACGAACGAAACAGGGGCCCTTCGGGTGACATCGACACCAGACATCGTCGTGGTCGTGACGGACCAGCAGCGGCACGACCAGCTCGGCCTGTACGATGACCGCGAGTACGACACGCCGAACCTGAACGCGTTGGCGCGCTCCGGGACCATCTTCGACACCGCCTACGCTTGCTCGACCACCTGCGCGCCTTCTCGCGGTGCGCTCATGACCGGACTCCTTCCGGGACATTTCCCCGGTGACAAACCTCCGCAGCTCACGCGGCATCCCTCGGCGTCCGCACGACCTTTGCGCGAGGGATTCTGGACGGTCATTCGTGCACTCCGGGCCGCGGGGTATCTCACGGCGTTGTTCGGCAAGGGGCACTTCAGCCCACTCAGAGCGGACCACGGCTTCCAAACCATGCGTCTCGCCGAAGGCCTCGGGCTACACACCCAGCGGGGCGAAGACGACTACTCGGAGTGGTTCCGACGCGAGATCGGCGAAGATCCATCAGCACACTTGTTTCGATCTCGCGAACGGCAAGGAGTCCCGGCGGCCAACCCCTTCCCGCACGAGGTCGAGGCCCACGTGCTCTCTTGGATCACGCGCGAAGCGGTCGAGTACCTGCAGTCGACCGCCGGAACGGAAAAACCCCGTCTGGTGTGGATCTCCTTTCCCCGGCCCCATGCGCCGTTCGATCCCCCGCCAAAGTACCTCGAACGCTACGACGCCGCCGACTGCACCTACGAAACCGAGCGCGATCGTGCGGTGGGCCTGCCTGCGGTTGCGACAAGACTCATAGAAAGCGGATTCGGGTTTCTTCCCGTCGAGCGCGCCGGCGACTCGTTGACCCGAAAAATTCTCACCTACCGGCGCGCCCTGATCCACCAAATCGACGATTGTGTCGGGGCGCTGCTACCGCACTTGGACATGAAGAAGACGGTCTTCTTCTTCACGAGCGACCATGGCGACTTTCATGGGCGGCGAGGCTTGTTGATGAAAACACCGTTCCTCCCCTTCGAGGAGCTTGCGCGAGTCCCCTTCTTCGTCCATGGAGCCGGGATCCCTTCGGGGCGACGCATCGATTCGCCGGTCCAGAACGCGGACGTCGCGCTCACGTGCTTGGATTTGGCGGGCGTCGCGCCACCCGATGCAGTTTTCGACACGGTGAGCTGCCTGCCACACTTCGGGGACGACGTTCTTCCGGAGAGATTCGTTCATACGGCATCGAACGCCGAGTACCCGATGGTGAGGCGCGGGAAGTGGAAGCTGTTTCGGCACCTCGAGCACGAAGAGGAAATGCTCTTCAATCTGGCGGAAGATCCGAGAGAAACGAACAATCTAGCGGGAGACCTACGGTTCATTGTCGAGCTCGAGCAACTGCGGGCCGCCATGATGGCTCAGCTCCTTCAGGGCCCCCGAGTCGAGATCGCCGCTGAGCCCACGATGGGCTCGACCTAACCGCGGGCGTCGAACTCGGACCGGACATGCTCGTAGAAGTCCATGTCGAGCGCGTTGTCGGATTCGATTCTGCTCCGCAACGCTCGAGTGGCGGTCGAATCATCACCGAGGTTGCGTCGTGCCGGCTCACCGAGGTCCCATCCGAACATCGCCTCGCATCGACGGAGCGAATCCTGGAATCGCTCCTGGACACCGAAAAACTCGAGCGTCTCGACCGCCGCCTTCGCCAAAGCCAAGTCAGTCTGGTCCTGGTCTCGCCGCGCGAAGCTTCGCGGCAGCTCGTCGAGAGTCGCCGCCGACAATACCTTCACCTGATGGTTGCTGATGAACCCGTGGAACTGAACGGGGTCGTCGTAGATGGCTTCGAGCGGCGCCTGGAGGGCGCGATCTCGCCGATGCATCTTGAGGTACGAAATCGCTCGATCGACCGGGTGGCGAAACAGAGTGAGCACCCTGGGAGCGGGAGTAATCAACGACCGGGCGGCGAGCGGGAAGTGACCAGAATAGAAACGAATCTGGGCCCGCCGTTCGGGTGTGAGTGAAGCGAGAAGATCTGGCGACAAGTTGGCCTCGAGCGGCGGTTCGTCCTGGGGTCCGGGATAAAACGCCACCCCGGGGAAGATGCGTTCCCGGACCATCTGCTTGAAGGACCCGCCTCCCACTTTCATGATGTGAACGAAGAAATACGGTCGGTTTTCGCCGGACGAGTCCACTAGCTGGTCCGCAAACCGGAGATCGTCATGATTCGCCGACCGCTTCGAAGAAAACTGCGGGCCATCACGCTCCTTTGCGCCAGTAGACGCACGCCCAATCGACTTCGACGAGCGTAGGTCTCAACCCGCGCTGCTGAAGGAACTCGTCGACCGCCACGCGACAAGCCGGCAGAGCATAGTCGTCGATGATGATCACTCCACCCGGCGAAACCTTGTCGTAGAGCGAGCTCAAGATGTCCACCGTGGACGAGTACATGTCGCCATCCGCACGCAGCAGCGCTAGCTGGTCGATGGGTGCCGCGGGCAACGTATCCGCGAACCAGCCTTCGAGAAACCGAACTCGATCGTCCAGAAGCCCGTGATTGGCGAAGTTACGACGGACCGTTTCGGCGTCGACGGCCAATGACGGGACGACCTGCTTGCTCAGGTCGACGCCCGACGCGTTGTCGGGTTCCGCTCGCGGCGCCGGCAGTCCCTCGAAGGAATCTGCCACCCACACCGTGCGGCCCCCGTCTCCCAGCACCTCGAGCAAACCGCGCATGAGAATCGCCATGCCGCCTCGCCAGACTCCACATTCGATGAAGTCCCCGGGGACTTCGTCACGAATCACATCCCGCACGCACTGCTCCAAGCTCTCGACGCGTGCGCGACCGGACATGCTCAGCGTGAAGGGCAGCTGGTCCAGATCCCACTCGTAGGGCATACCCTTCTCGTTGGAACCCAGGAACCGCGCGGCCGCATCCGGCGCGTGCTGCCGGATGGCGTAGAGCGTCCGGGGATCGTAGAACGCCCGTTCGGTCAGGCAGCGCCGGAGGTACCAAACCCGAAGCTGGTTGTCCTCGTCGAGGGCCCCGAGGATCGAACGCTTCAGGAGCTCGACGTACCGCTCGCCAACCACTTCGAGACCCTAACACGCGGCTCCCCGGGGGCCCGCCGAGCGGCGCTCGCGTGCACGAGTCGTGTGGTATATGCGAGGAGTGGACCCATCGGAGCGGCAACCCGTCGGTTGGTTCTGCCACGTCATGAAGACGGGCGGCACATCGCTCCGCGGAATGCTCCTCGAGAGTGTTCTGCAACCGCACGAGTTGGCGCCGTACATGCCCGACGCGGACGAGCAGGCTCGCCTGGTGTTTCACGTGATCAATCCGTATCGGTTCAAGGACAAGATCCCGCGAGATCTGGCCCCGATCCGGGTCATCGCCGCACACTATCCGTTCCTGGCCTACCAGATTCACCCACCTCCCCTCATCACGTTCAGCCTGCTGCGGGACCCGGTGGATCGTGCCGCGTCTCACTTGCGCCACATCCAGCGTGACGACCATCCCAATCGTCCCTTCGAAGAGCTGTACGAGGACAAGCAGATCTTCGACGACTACTTGTACAATCTGCAGGCCCGCGCCTTCGTGTTCGATGAAAGCGACGACGCGCCGAGCCTGATGAATCGAACCTTCGACTGGGACGAAGAACGGTTGAAGCGCGCCCAAGAGAACCTGGAATCCCTCGACGTTCTTGGTCTCACCCGCGAGTTCCCCACGTTCGCTCACGATCTCGAGAGAGCCTTCGGTTGGAAGTTCAAGAGGGTCGTGCACTGGCACGACGCGCCGCGGGAACAGGCGGCAGTCCCCGACTCGCTGCGTAAACGAATGCGAAACGACCTCGAATACGACGTTCGCTTCTTCGAGCACGCGACCCGCGTTTTCGAAGCGCGCCAGAAAGCGGCGAACCGGACCGTCTTCGACCTCTCACCTGATGGGGGCGCCGCCCGATGAGCCAAACCAAGCTTTCGGTCGTCGTGACCTTCTATCGTATGTCTCGCCAGGCCGAGAACACGCTCTACAGCCTGTCCACCCAGTTCCAAAGGAACGTGGAGGAGGTGGACTACGAGATCATCGCCGTCGAGAACGATTCCGACGACGAGCTCGGCGAAGAACGAGCGACCGCAGCAGGGGGCAACATTCGCTACTTTTACCGTAAGGAGCCCAGCCCCTCCCCGGTGCCCTCGCTGAACTTCGGGTTTGCACAATGTGCGGCCGACTACGTAGGGCTCATCGTCGATGGGGCGCGCATGGTCTCGCCGCGAGTCATCGAGCACGCGCTACTTGCGAAGAAACTCGCGGACAACCCTCTCGTGATCGTGCCCGGCTACCACCTAGGCAAAAAAGAGCATCACTTCAACCAGACCGCCGGCTACGACGAGAAAACAGAGCAGATCCTGCTGGCGACGATTGATTGGAAGAACAACGGTTACGATCTGTTCGACATCTGCTGCTTCAGCGGCGCGAACCCGAAAGGGTTCTTCGGTCGGTTTCTCGAATCCAATTGCCTATTCTGCAAGTCGACGAGCTTCGAGAAGATTGGCTGCGCCGACGAGCGCTTCAACCTTCCCGGCGGTGGCAGCGTGAACATCTACATCTATCACGCGCTTGCCCGACTTCCCGAGAGCAGGCTCATCGTGCTGGCGGGAGAAGGCACGTTTCACCAATATCATGGCGGAGTGACCACCGCGGAGATCGACGACCGCGACGAAGTCATCAAGTCGCACCAGGAGAACCTCGCCGGCGTGTTCGGTGGACCGTTTCGTGGCATGCACCGAGAGCCACTGATCCTCGGCACGCTAGCTGGTCAAGCTCAGAAGTACGTGATCACCTCCGCAGAGGACGCCAAACGACACCACTACATCTGCAAGAAGCGGGGCATCGGCGAATGGATGGGCCCCGACGGCGAACGGATCTGACTCAGCCGCCCTTACGCCACAGCGCGCCCGACCAATCGATCGCGAACAGTGGCTCGAAAATGCCACGTCGGCTTCGAAAGTCGTCGACGGCCCGCCGGCTGTTCGGCAGCCCATAGTCCCCAACGATGACATAGCCGCCCTCGCTGACCCGGTCGTACAGGGCGTCGAGCGCGTGGTCCGTCGACGTGTACATGTTTCCGTCGACCCGCAGAAGCGCGAGTCGATCGATGGGCGCTTTGGGCAACGTCAATCGAAACCATCCTTCGAGGAACGCGACCTGGTCGTCCAACAACTCGTGGGCCGAGAGGTTCCTTTTCACCGTCGCCAAGTCCACTGCGAGTGATCGCGTGACGTTCTTCGTGAGGTCCTCGCCCATGTCCAAGTCCGGACTCGCGAGGGGCGGGGGCTGGCCCGCGAAGGAGTCCGCCGCCCAAACGACGCGGTCCCCAACTCCCAGGGCCTCGAGCAAACCACGCATGAAAATCACCACGCCACCGCGCCACACCCCGCATTCGATGAAGTCTCCCGGGATCCGCCGCTCGATGAGGTCGTAGACGCAGCTTTCTACGTTCTCGATCCTCTGCCGGCCGGACATGGTCAAGGCAAACCCCAGCTGATCGATGTCCCAATCCGGGGGGCGGCCCTCCCTCATGGCACCCAAAACTTCGGCGAATCGGGGGTCGTCGTGCGCGCGAACGTCATGCAGGCGTCCACGCTCGAACCTGGCATTGCCTTCGGCGCACCACCTCAGATAGGCGAGGCGAAGCTGCTTCTCCGGGTCCAGCTCGCCGAGCACCGACCGCTTGAGCAACATGACGTAACGAGCGGCCGCGCCGGTGAGTGGACAGCGTACCTCCGGCGCGGCGAGGCTGAGCTTCACGGGCTCGTTGCGCACCCTGCGACGATAGCACAGGCGCGCGCCAGTCCGTGGCCGACAGCTCGCCGCCCGTGTTAGCCTTTCCGCGCGAACGGTTGCATCGATGCCGCCCGAAGACGAACTGACTCAAGCAGAACGCATCATGCGGGTGATGCTTCAAAAGAGGTTTCTTCAGCACTTCCCCACGGAGGCCGCGCGAGACACGTTTCTGGATTTCCCGCGCTTTCTCGACATCGCGAAGTCACGCAGCGCCGAATACCAGAACGCCAAACCGTTTCCACACGTCGTCATCGACGATTTTCTGCCGCCCGAGAGCTTCGAACGCATTCATGCCGCGCTGCCCGACGTGCACGACGAGCGCATCCACTGGGGGAACCTGACGACCAAGTTGGACGACGGTCGCATGGCTCAAGCGAACAAACACCACCTGGACAACCTGCTGTTTATGCAGCCCGATCTGCGGCTTTTCCTCGGCGAGATAAATTGCGGTCCGTTCACGTTGATGCTGCAAGAGCTGACGGGCATCGAGGCCCTCGTCGCGGACAACCTCCTGCAGGGGGGCGGTGTGCACATGGTCGAACGCGGTGGCCTACTGCGAGTGCATGCCGACTACCGTTTGCACCCGAACCTCTACTTGAACCGCGAGGTCAACTTGCTCTTGTACATGAACAAGGATTGGCAAGAAGACTACGGCGGGCACCTCGAACTGTGGAACGACGATATGAGCGAATGCGTTCAGCGCATCCTGCCGATCGCGAATCGCTGCGTCATTTTCAATACGACGGACGATTCCTACCACGGGCATCCGCATCCATTGACTTGCCCGACGGGAACGATGCGGCAATCCATCGCCACCTACTACTTCACCGCCAAGCGCCCGCCGACAACCGAGCGCGTCTTCGGCACGGACTGGCAGAACCTGCCGTCCGAACGCGACTGAGTTCAGCTCTTGTTGTTGCGGGCGACCCGCCGCAGCAGGTCTTGATACTCCGCCGCGTGGATGTAGAACGCCCTCAGCCGCTCGTGCTCTTCGGGTGTACCGTCGAAAATCAACCGAAGAAGCGGCGCATCGATGCTTGGCCCGCCGGGTTTCCGGAGAACGCCGAGGCCGAACCCGTGGTTGAACATGAAAGAGTCGTGCTTGCCAGCGATCTCGCGCCAGAAGCGCCAGGCGCCGAAGTCGGCCAGACGAGCCATCACATCGTGAAAGATCACGACCCCCCCGGGGCGCACCTTCGGATACCAGGTCTCGAAATCGTCGCGTACGGCCTCGTACGAGTGAAACCCGTCGATGTGGAGAAGGTCGATGGACTCCTCGTCGAAGCGCGGCACGGCCTCTTCGAAGAGCATCCTGAGCAACGTCGAGAACTCCGAGTAGTGCTCGGAGTTGTGTGCGTCCACCTTTCGAAACGTCGCGTCGTCGTATGCCCCGGTGTGGCCATCGCCGCGCCAGGTATCGACGGCGAAACACTTCGCAGGGATCTGATTCTCCGCTACGGATTGGCACAGTACGAAGTAGGAGAGCCCCGCTTGGGTACCCAGCTCGACCACGACGGACGGCCGTAGCGCATCGACGAGGTCGTAGCCGAACGGCAGGTGGTCCATCCAGGTGCTGAACACGATGTATCGGGCTTGAAACCCACGAACCGACGGCGGCAAGAAGATCAACGTTTCGCCTTTTTCGCGCTGGCGAAACCAACCGCATCCACGTCCTGACGCATCCGGTGATGATCGGCGACGTGCTCGTAGAAGCCACGCAGGTCGGCATGTTCCCCAGAGTCGCTCAGTAGGTCGAGCAAACGCGCGCTTCGGTCGACCTCGCCACCGACGAGCACCACGATCCGACGATAGCGAAACCCCTGCTCCGGCTGACCTGCGGCCCGCCAAAACTCCTGCCCCTCCGGAGTGTGGAGTCCGTCGACGACCAACGCACCGGTCGGGGAAACGCGGCGACGCCATTGCTCGAGCTGCTCGGCGGGTATCAAGCCGCGACTGGCGTCGACACGAAGGAGGTCGATCATACCGTCATCGAAGTGCGCGAGGGCTTTCACCGGCTCCAGCTTGACGAAGTACGAGATGCCCATGTGGTAGCGACGACCATGCAGGATCAGAGGATTGAAACGTGGCTCGTCGCCCTCGGGCTTTTCTGCCCACGGCTCGAACGCGTAGCAGGCGCAGTCGAAATCGTGCTCCTTCACCGCGTCGCAAATCGCGAAGAACGCCGAACAATGCCCCGCTCCGAGATCGACGGCGAGGCGGGGCCGCAAGGCGTGAGTCAGGTCGTAGTACAGCGGGACGCACGGGTCCTTTGCCGCACGCCGAGGAGCGAAGTGACGAAGCGACGCTGGCACGTAGAGATGAAGCATCGGCGTTCCTTGTCCAACGTTTCCAGTCAAACTCATTGGCACTTCGCGACTGGAGGGCTTACCGTAACAGCTGGCCTCTGCGCGTTCCACCGCGGAGTCTCACCGGACGGTGGGTGAAGAGCCGACCTCTACCATGGATTCAACGACATACGTCATCGCCACCGCGTGTCTCGCGATCGTGTTGGGCTGCTCCGACTCGTCGTCGGAGCCATCGACCATCGACAACCCATCGGGGAATTGCTCGAGCTCCACATCGGAGGCCCGCCCCGGCTTTTCGACGACCGACCCGTGGTTGAACGATTGCCGGAGCCCGCTCGCGCGCGAGTACTGGCGGGTCTACGCCGTCGACGAAAAGAGCGCGTACACGCTGCCGCGCATCGATGACGCCGCGTACTTCCATCCGGTGTGCAAGCGCGACTCCGCGGATGACCCGGGCCTCGTCGCGCTAGTCGACGAATACTCTCTCTGCGACGTGTCGAACCCCGACACCGTCGCCAAGATCAACGACATGCTGCCCGAGCACGCTTTCGCATTCACTCGCTGGCTGCACGCTCAACTCGAGTTCGTCTACGCTCCGCCGAACATCAATCAAGTGGTGCCGCACCCGCTACCCGGCGACATCATCGACGCGTGCGAGTTGGATCCCGCATCCCGCTCTGCCGACTTCGTGGCGCTATGCGACCGCGAACGGGGGCGGCTCGACAGCGGCTCCGGCATCGGCTTCACCTACGACGGTCCCGCCGCCACCGAGCTCGTCGCACGGCTCGACCAGCTGTACGAAGTCGGCTCGTGTCGCCGCGCCTGCGAGAATACGACCAAGCTCTGCGGTAGCTCGGTGCAAGACTGCGTGGCCGAATGCGACGAGCGACGGTTCGGCGTCTCGGCCTACGACCCTGCCGTCGCAACGATGCCCTGCGTCGAGGGCTGGGGAAGCCTCTTGGCGTGCTGCGCAAAGCTGGAAAGCTCGAGCTGCACTGCGGCGCCGATGGACGATTGCATGGCCGCGTGCGATGGCGTCGCCCCCGGCATTGCCGAGTGTCGATGACTTACTGCACGTAGTCGTAGTACTCGACGCCGAGATCCTGAAAGCTCGCTTCGTGCTTCTCGCCCACGTGCGTGATGACGAAGCGGTCACTCTTGGGAACTTCGAGGTCGGGCAATTCGTGTTTGTCGTGCAGGCCTTCGTACTGCTCTTTCGTCAGGTCGAGCGCACCTTCGAATGCCTTCTTGAACCCGATCCTCGACGCCGCCTCTTTCCATTCGTCAGCCACCGTCAGCGGAATAGCTTCGGCGGCATCGCCGGAGCCGTAGCCCACCGCGAGCAACTTCTTGCCGGCTAGATCGTCGTTCTTGTCGAGCGCTTCCTCGAAACCGCTCGCGAGCCATGCTGGCAGCGCCGCGGTGTAGAGATTGCCGAGGTCCATGGCGCCATCGGCGCCGAGGCTCATCTTGTCACCCAAGATCCCCTTGAAGTAGTCCGTCTTTCGCAGATACCCCGCGACCATGGCCGTGTGCGGGTACGGATCCTGTAGCGGTTTGCCTTCGAGCAGATCTCCGTAGAGATCGGGTTTGGTCTCGCCCTCGGCGAGTACCTGGTCGATCGACGCTCCGCTCTCCTCGCAGAACTTGGCGAGCTTGGCTTTGTCCTCGTCGCTGTCGGTCATCGCCCCGGCGAGGGCACGGACGTAGAGAAAGGCCAGACCCTGAACCGGCATCATCGCGTAGGGGCGATGAAAGAAGATTGCCCGAATGTTGCGATAGAACTCTTTTCCGCCAACCCCGAGCTTGTCGAGCATGCCGCTCATCGCTTGAACGGTTTCGTCGATGTAGGCGAACGTCGAATACTTCCCGCTGAACACGGGGAAGTCGTGCATGCGCGTCGTACCTTCCGAATAACCCGACTTGAACATGCGGCTCATCGGTTTCCGGAAGTCGGGTCCGCGGTAGTCGCTCGCACTACCGGCGTTCTTTAGGTCGACGTGGAAGAGCTTGGCGTCTTCTTCGACGAGCATGCCGACAGCGCCAGCTCCTTGAGTCTGCTCGCCGGTGCTACCGCGTTCGTACTCGGCAACATCGCCGCATACGACGAGTGCCTTCCGACCGGATCCGTCCGTCGTCACGTAGCGGAGGGCCCCCTTGAGCCCATACACGCCACCGAGACAGGCGTGCTTGAACTCCGGCACTTCGCAGTGGCGGCTCAGGCGCGACAGTCCCCGCTTCTCGAGCGCACGGTCCAGCATGCCTCTCACGATGACGGCTCCCGCAGAGTTGTCTTTCGAGCTCTCGGTACCGAGGGCGAGAAAGCCAATGCTCTCTGGATCGACGTCGTTCTGAACGATCAGCCGAAGCGCGGCATTCGCCGTCATCGTGTAGACGTTTTCGTCCGGTGACGGCATGCGGAAGCTCCGCCCCACGACCTTGTTGATCTTGCCCCAAGGGTTGCCCGTCCACTCGCACCACTTCTCGAGGTCCACTCGAAGAGGAGGTACGTAAAGACTCAGTCCACTGACGCCGACACGAGGTTTAGTCACGCTGATTCCGTTCTTTCCGGTCACGGGTGTCCTCCAGGGCGCGGATGATGTCCACCCCTTTTGTGGCTATCGGGTGTTTGCGGCTACTCGGCTCAGTCCCGGCGATGCGCGAGGTGCTCAGTAATGCCGTTCGAGAATGAACCAGCTGAAGGCCCGCAACATCAGCTTGGCCAGCGTGTCTTCGACCGTGGGCTCGAGTTGTTGCCAGGCCTGCTCGACCATGTCCTTGGCTTCCTGCAGGCAAGCTTCGATCGCACCGCATTCCTCGAGTTTGTCGATGACGGCTTGAACGACCTCGGGATCCTCGGGCTTGGTCCGTAGAGTCTCGTGGACCCAGCGTCGGTCGTCCAGGCACATCCGGCCAAACGCTTTTGCGACAGGCAATGTGATCTTGCCCTGCTGGATGTCTTCTCCCTTGCTCTTCAGGTCCCCTTTGAAGCCTCGGAGATTGAGCACGTCGTCGATGATCTGGAAGGACAGGCCGAGCTTCTCGAAGAAGTTCCCCAGCGCCTCGACCTGTTGATCCGTCCCGTCACCGGCGATGGCGCCCATTCGGCTGAGCGCGCCGGCGGGAGCCGCCGTCTTGAGAAGGTGAACGCAGAGGATTCGCTTCTCGAGCTCCGCAGCGTCACCGCTCGCGACGACGTGATCCATCATGCCATCGAATCCGTCGAGATCGATCGCCTGACCGGCATGCCCGGCGCGCATGGCCTCGAAGTAGAGGTCGTAGATGCGAAGCCGGCTGGCGTCGGATAGATGCGGCGAATTGACGAGCATCTTTTGGGTGGCGAAGTAGGCGGCAGTGCCCGAGTTGATCGCTTGAGCTTCGCCGTACATCAGGTGGGCGCAGGGTCCGCCGCGCCGGATGGTCGACTTGTCTTGCACGTCGTCCACGATTAGTGAGCCCACGTGCATCATCTCGGGCATGCACAACCACTGGACGAAGTTGCGGGAATCTCCTCCAACGATGTCGCAACAAGTGATCGCCGCGTAAGAGCGCCAACCCTTGCCTCCGCGGTCGGTCATTTCCCGGATGGGGGCGATGAGCGTACGGCCGAGCTGCTCGAGGTCGAGCCCGTCCATGTAGTGGTCGCGCTCCTCACTCGCGATGAGGTCCCGAGCGGTCTCGTAGTCGGGCTCGAGAGGCAGCGCCTTGGCAATCGATGCGCGAATGACCTTGCCTACGGCTTTGAAGTACCCGTCGAGGTCCTCGAAGGGCGTGAACCCGCTGCGCTCGATGTATCCGGGTCCACTGACCTCGGCGCCGCGGCGAGTGCCCTCCACCTGCACGCGGCCTTCCCAGAACGACGGCTTACTGATGAGCGTGATGAACTCCTGGTCCGGGAACGACGCTTTGACGTCGAGCTCGAGGCCGGCGCTCGGAATGTGCACGCGCCACCGTACCGGATACTCGAAGAACGTCTGAGTGCTCTGCCACCACTCGATCGCCTCGAAGGTAATGTCGTGATGGACGCTCCGCCGGCCACGCGGATCGATGACGACGCAATGGTCGCCCGCGCTCTCGTTGCTCAGCAGGTGCTTGAGCGGATAGACCGTGACATCTGTCCCGTCGTCGAGCTGACAGCTCAACCAGTCCCAGCCGACGGCACTCGCCTCCTTCTGAGCGCGCCTTTCGGCGTGGACCTCGTTCAGCTCTTCCTCGGTGCGCTGCGAGTCCCGAAGCTCGTCCTCGAGGATGCTCGTGTCGCCAACCCCGAACTCGTGGTCGATCCAACCGCTGCCCACTTTGATCGGAGACTCGACCCCATTGAACGTGACACGGCCCGTCACCTGGCACCGCGGGATGAAATAGTAGAACATCACCTCGCTGTCGGCGCCGAGGACCACGCCGTCGTCGCCATGACGCGTCGGGGGCTTGAGCGGATCGAACGCGAGCTCGCAACCAGCCTTGCGCTCCTCGTCCCAGAGATGAAGCCGATAGGTCCCGTCGTCCTGCTTGCGCCAGGTATCGCCCGCGTAGTCGAGCTCGAGGCGATGCAGGTTCACGAAAACCCGCTCCTTGAAAAGCTGATCCGGCGAGGGCACGTTGCCGCGTTCGAGAACCTCGGCGAGGGCGCGGTTCAGACGCTGATCCTTCGCGCCTAGACCGCGGGTGATCCTCTTCAAACCTTCCTCGGGTGCGCTCTGATCGATGCCCGAGTGATGCACGTACTTCTTCGCGTCGACGTCGGTGATCGCCCACGTGATCGAATGGGCGTAAAGCTTCTCTTTCGTTTCGGGGTCCCAGCCCTTCATCTGTCGGAAGAACGCGCAGAACAGCGAGTAGTGCTTCCCGTCTTCGGCGACGAGGTGGGTGTTTTGGTACCACCACTCCGTCGTCGAGGAGGCGTGCGGCAGGTCGTGCACGTCGAGGTCGATCGCGCCCGGCGCCGGCCAATCCACCGGCCGGCTGAACTGCGCAACGTCCACGGGCTCGTGCTTGAGCGCGCGAATGTCACTGTCGAGGTCTTTCAGGTCGAATGCGGTGGACATGGGGGGCCTCTCGGACGGGGTCTACTGGTGCTCGAGCGCAGTGGGAGTGAAAGCCGTGTCGGGCAGGTCGTCCCGTCTTTCGACGGACTCGACGACGAGCTCGGTAGCGTGACCGGTTTGCTGGTTTTCCATGCGCGCGTGAGTGACGACCGGGCGCCCCTCCAGCTTCTTGATCTTGCGCGCGTACAGAGTCTTCAGGAGCTTCCCCGACTTGTCGTAGAAGCGCGTCCGAAGTGGAACCGAGTCGTTTTGGCGAACCCAAGTCACGACTTTGGAATACGGCGCCTTCCGGGGCTTCTTGGGACGGGACTCGATCACATAGGCGGCGGTTCCCCCGAGCTTCTCGTCGGCCAGCCGCTTGTGAATTCCTTCGTCCACCGCGGGGCGTCGCATGTCGACGTAGAGAAAGTCGCTTCCCATGAAGCTGCCCTGACTCTCACGCCCGACGATGCGACGCGTGCGCTTGAGTCCAGGGAGATAAATGTGCTGCTCGCTCTTCCCGTTCTTTTTCTCGAGCATCAGGAATGCAGTCCCGGCTACATCGCTCGGCGAACGGAAGCGAACCACGGTCTGAAGGCGGCCCTGATGACGGCGCCCCACGATGACCATCGCGCGCTCGCGCTTCTTGCCGCCCTTTTCGATGAGCACCATCTTCATCCGCGTCTTGGCGCCTTCCCAGCTGAAGCCGTTGCTGACGAGAATGCTCTTGGCGATGTGCTCGGCGCTCGGGCCGCCGGCAAACGCCGGCAACGCGACGAGCGCCGCGGCCAGCGCCATCGAAACGACCGCAAAACGGCGGCGACCGACGCGCGGAGGCATCGAGGGCGGGAAGCTCTTTTGTGAATGATTCATCGGGAGCCTGAAGCTGAAGCGGAGCGTGGTGCTCAGACCGCGCGCGAACGCGGCATGAGGCGGGCAAAGGTCCGGAGGACCTTGATCATTGGACCGGCACCGAGCGTCACGAGCGTGTCGAGCAAGTTCGAAAGTTCGCTGAAAAACTTGGTGAACCGCTCGATGCGCTCGGTAGTCGCGCGAAGCGCAGCCGCCTGCGGTCCCCCCATCGCGGCCATCTCTTTGGCGAGGGCGCAGGCATTGTCGACCGCTTCCTGAATCGGAACGAACTCTCGCTTGCGACGTTCACGAAGCGTGCGGAGAAACCAAGTCCATCCGTCTTGCTCTGCCGCGTAGCAAGCGTGGCCATCGATGGTCGTCGCCTCTCGCACCAAGCCGTAGGACAGCAGCGTGCCCAGGTGGGTGTTGACGATCTCGATCGGCATCCCGAGTCGCTCCGCGATGCGGACTGCCGAAAGCGGCTCGATCGAGATGTAGGTCAAGGCGTGCACACGACCCATCGTTCGGTCCATGGCAAACGCGCCAGCCATGCGCGCCCAGTTCTCGACGAAGAGATCCTGCAGGCGCATGAGCCGATCATGCTGACCGGTGGCGTCGGCATCGGGTCGAAGGATTTCTTGAATCCCACTCTCGAGCGGCTGGTCCGCAGAAGAGTTCTGGTCGGCGGGGGAAACGAGTCGGAGAGCTGCGTTCATTGCTATTGACCTCTGAGCTTCACTGTTGGGCGAGGGAAGGACGTCGAACCATGGAAAAAGACTGGGTTTGCGCGGCATTCCGCCACGAGGGACAAAAAGCATCGGCGCTGCATGCAATGTCCCGTTCTGACTGAATTTTCGGGCGAACCGATGCAGCGGACGCTGCAACGGTGGAAAGTTCCACCTCGTTGGGCGCCGCGCTTAACGTGGGCGCCGATCCTGAATTCGTGATTGGGTGGCTCGCGGCCACACCGCTCGAGATGACTCCGCAATCGACCAGAACCGTCCACCGTGCCCGGATTTTTCGACTGGGGTGGACACTGGTGTGCGCGTTGCAAACAACCTTGCTGTTCGCGGCTCGTACAGAAGCCCAGCCCGTCGACGAGTCGGCCGACGCACCCCCGGCGGAGACAGACGAGAAAAACACCGTCTTTTTGCTGGAAAACGACGATGACGGCGAGGTCATCGACGATCCGGAGCTGAGGACTGGGGGGGAAACGAGCACTGTACCCACCGCTATTGCAAAGTCGGGGCCGACCGTAGATTTCGTCCCGACCCTGCACACGCGTCTGGCGGTGGACACCACCTTCGATAACTCGCGCGAAGACGTGTTCGAGGGGCTGCAGCTCATGTCGTTCGAGGCGACCGTGCGTCGGAGCGAAAAACTTCGGTTCGGACTCGGACTCCGCGCGCGCTTCGAGATGGCCGCGCGAAGGAACGCCGAGTTCGGCGACCAAGACCGCTACGCGCTCGACGTCGTACCCACGGCGGCGTACGCGGACGCGACGCTCTGCCCCGGTGTGCACCTTCGCGCTGGGTATCAGGGCGTGCCGCTCGGTCGATTCGACGTGTTCGGCGCCACGAGCTTCTTGTCGGTCAACGACTTTCGAAGTGGCCCGCTCATGCCGGTGCCGTCGGAGATCGCGCAACCGGCGCTGCGGCTCGATCTCGACGGGTCGTGGTTGAGCCTGACGACGATCTATCTGCCATTCTTCCAGCCTCACCTCGTGTCAGTCGTGCGCAGCGACTATTCGCTCTTCGAGCTGGCCGAGCGACAAGCGGCAACGGTCGGCGGCGCCGGCGCGAGCCGGCTGCTCGAACGCGCCGTCGAGCGGTCCGCAGTTTCGACCCTGAGCAACGACGCGCTCAGAACTCTCGGCCCAGAACCGAACCTCGAGGAACCCCAGGCCGCCATGCGGGCGACCGCTCGCTCCGGCGCCGGCGAGATCAGCGTCACCGCAGGCACCGCGCTCGAGCGACTGCCGGCGGTCATCATCACCCCCGCTCTCGACAACTTCCTCACCAATCCCACCGCGACCGCAGCCCTCGCGCTGTTGGCGGAGCCAAGGCCGCTGCGAGTCGAATACAACCGGTTCGGCATCGCCTCCGTGGACGCTGCTACCGACGTCGGGCCCGTCCAGATCGGAATCGAGGGGGCCTACATGGTGAACCGCACGCTGGTCGCCACGGGGCTCGGCGCGAACCCGACCCCCGCACAGACCGACCTGTTGCACACCGCCGTCAGGTTCGACTTCGTGTCCGGCACCGAATGGCTCGTCGGTGGAGAAGCATTTTTCACCTACGCGCTCGATCGCCCAGGCGACCCCCGGCTCGAGTGGATAACCCTCGAAGACGGACGGTTCTGGAGCGGCGGCGCGGCGCTCGTACGCTGGGCGCCGGGCAACGGTCCGGTGTCACTCGAGGTCGCCGGACTCGGTTTCACCGGACAGACTTGGCTCGCCGCACCCCGTATCGAGTGGCGCGTGGTAGACGAGCTCGCCCTCGAAGCCGGCGCCTTCCTCCTGGGCGGACCAGCACCCCGTCAGTTCGGAATCGCGAACATTTCGATAGGAGGGATCTATCGCGGCAACGATCAAGTTTTCCTCGGGATGAAGTGGTTGCCCTAATGGTCTGTCTCAGAAGTAACAATCGTAACCGCCGTCGGCCCCCTGGGGTGAGGGCCGCCAGCGGTCACGGGTCGCCATTGCTCCAGACAGACCCTTTCCCTGTTTCCGTGCGGTGCTTAGCACCCCGAGTGCCGCTTCTCCCGCCCAGATCGCGAACCCTGCGAGAATGGCGCGACGCGCGAGTGCGCTTCGCTACGTTCGAGACGCGACGCTAGTCCGCCATGCGTTACCTCGGCGTTCGCCTCCACGAGCTCTTTCATCGCCTGGGTAGCGGTCGCGCCCACTGGGCGATCATGGCGGTCGCGGTGCTTCTGGTCGCACCGTCCATCGGCGAGCGATTCGTGTTCGACGACAATACCCACGAGATCCTCAAGCGCGCCGACCCGGGAGTCGTCGGACACCGCAGTGGGCCGTTGCACTTTTTTGTGTTCGCGAGCGGGAACCCGTCGGACGTCAAAAAAATGGTCGACGAGGGCGTGCTCGCCTGGTGGACGCTGCCCGAATTCAAGAACGCGTTTTTTCGACCGCTCTCCGCGCTGACTCACTTGCTCGATGGTGTGCTCTGGCCTGGATCCGCGCGCTTGATGCACGTGCACACAATCCTGTGGTACGCGGCGCTGCTCGCGGCCGTCGCGGCGCTCTATCGACGACTGCACGAAAACGCCTGGCTCGGTGGGGTCGCGTTCTTGCTCTACGCGATTGACGACGCCCACGGGCAAACCATCGGCTGGAACGCCAACCGCAACGCGGCGATTGGCTCACTCTTCGCCGTACTCGCCCTCGTGTTCCACGACGAATTTCGCCGAGGTGGCAAGCGTGCCACCGCCATTCTCGGACCACTGGCGCTCGGCATCGGCTTGTTCGCCGGGGAGATCGCCATCGGCGCCTGCGGATACGTCTTGAGCTACGCGTTGTTCCTCGATCGCGCGCCGTTTCGTGGACGCCTTTTTTCTCTGTTGCCGTACGGTCTCGTGGTCGCTGGGTGGCGCGCCATCTACTCGTCGATGGGGTACGGGTCGTACGGATCCGACGCTTACATCGACCCGGGGGGCGAGACCGGAGCGTACTTGCTGGCGCTCCCCAAGCGCCTCGGGATGTTGATGATGGGCCAGTTCGGCGCGCCCGGAGCTGACGCTGCGTTTTTTGGTCCCCCGGACGAGCAATGGGTCTTGTACCTGGCGGCGACGATCACTGTGGTTTCCCTCACGTGGTTGCTTCGACGAGAGCTTCGCGAGGAAAAGACCGTGAAGTTCTGGGCACTCGGCCTAGTGCTCGCCGCGATACCGATGTGCGCGTCGTTCTCGAGCGACCGACAGTTACTCCTCGTCGGCATCGGTGGGTCTGCGCTGGTCGCGGTCGTCGTGTCGACCTTCGTCCGACGGCTGGCCGCTCGGGAAAAGGTGCCATTCGTGACGGCGCTCCTGAGCTCAGGCTTCATCCTGCTGCACCTGGTCGTAGCGCCAGTGTTGCTGCCTCTGCGTGCCCGATCGCTCGAAGTGCTCGGACGCGCGCTCGACCGCGCCGATCGGAGCATCCCCGATGACAATTCCATCCGAGGAAAAACTCTGATTCTGACCAACGTGCCGATCGACCAATTCGCCAGCTGGTTGCACGTGACTCGCGAAAGACGTGGCGCCCCGCGCCCCGCGCACATCTACTGGCTGAGCACGTCGACCTCGCCGGTCGAGATCGTTCGGCCGAGTGAACGTACCGTCCGGGTCACGCCCGAACGCGGCTACCTCCATACGGAACCCGAGCGCCTCTTCCGCGCCGCACGCCACCCGCTGCGTGACGGAGACGAGATCGAGCTTCGGACACTGACGGCCAAGGTCACGGCGGTGACCGCCGACGGCCGCCCTTCATCGACCGAATTCCGTTTTCACGACCCCATCGACTCGGAGAGCTACGTCTGGATGAGCTGGCGAGACGGCCAATACGTGCGCGTCTCCGCCCCCGAGATCGGTGCTCGAGTCCAGCTGCCGAGAGAAGACTTCGTTCAGATCCTGCTTGCCGAAGCGCTGCGCTGACACGCCCCGTGCGCCGGAAGCCGACCGTGGTCGACGTCCTCCGGCTGTCGTAGACTCAGCGAACATGAAAATTCGATCCGTTTGCTTGTTGCTGGCCTCGATGGCGTTCGCAACTTTGGGAGCGGGAGCGTGTTCGTCTTCCGGAGGCGACGGCAAAGGCTGCGCATCGCTCTGCCAAGAAGCCCAGGCAGGCGACTGCACGTTCATCAGCGGCAACTGCGGGGAGTTTTGCAACGCGCTCGAAGCCACGGAGAGCCCGGCCGGCTGCGCGGGTCAGAACAGCGACTATCAGACGTGCTTGAACAGTCGCCCGCAGGTTTGCGACACGAATTGCGGCGCAGAGGACCTCGCGCTGACCAACTGCCTGGCTGCGTATTGCTTGGACAACCTCGACGACCCAGATTGCCAAACCCTGATCGGATCGTTGTCGTAGGCGCCATGAATCGACTAGCGCGGCACGGACTCGCTGCGGCGATGGTCTTGGCGTGGCCCATGGCTTGCGGGGGGAGCGGGCTTGCGCCGCTATCGGGACCCGTGGCCGAGGGAAACGCGGTGGCAGAGATGTCGAAGCGCCTCTGCCGCCAGTGGCGCGAGTGCGACTGCGGCGAGGCCGCCGGGGTACAGCTCAGCAACTGCGAGACAGGCATGAGATTCGCGTTCCAGGCCTGGCAGGAGGACGCTCAGGAGCTCGGCCTGGCCTTCGACGGGGAATGCCTGACCCGAAAGCTCAACGCGATGCTCGAGCGCGGGTGCACGCCGCTCGATCCGTTCGATGTGGGTTTCAGGTGCTCACAAGACGCTTGCGCCGTCTACAGCGGAAGCGCGACAGAAGGAGAGAGCTGCGACGGCTCCTTCGGGTCGAGCAACTGCACTCCGGGATTGGCCTGCCAGGGCACCTGCGAGGATCAGTGCGGTGGGCGTGGCGGGGTGCTCGGCGAAGGCGATCGCTGTTTGGACGACATGGGTGCGCTCGGCACGTGTCGGCCACCCCTTCTTTGCGACCCCCAGTCGATGCTCTGT
>JAJDAH010000436.1 GCA_029261965.1 Polyangiaceae bacterium | reverse complement strand
CCTGATGGGCGGAACGCTGCCCGCGGCGGCCCGCGCCGTCGAGCAAGCCGCTGACGCCGCCCGCGGGCGGCTCGCTCTTCTCTACGCGGTCAATACCTTCGGCGCGGTGGTCGGAGCACTGCTCGGCACCCTCCTGTTGTTCGAGGTGTTTGGGACGCGGTTGGCGCTTTGGACTGCGGTGCTCATCAACTTGCTCGTCGCGATCTACGCCCGCGCGAGCGGACGCAAGGCGCCAGCCATCGCGGTCGAGACAACGCCCGACAAGAATGTCGACGAGGACGACGCGGCGAAGGAGCCAAGAGCGCGTGGGCAGGATCGCGGCCGGGCGCCCGCGGCGGTGGTGTATGGCGCCGCCGCGGTGTTCGGCTTTGCGTTCCTCTACCTCGAGCTGGTCTGGTACCGGATGCTGGCGCCGATTCTCGGCGGGTCGACGTTCACCTTCGGGTTGATTCTCGCGGTTGCCCTAGCCGGAATCGGCATCGGTGGCTACTGGTACTCGCGGCGCGACGAGAGTCGACCGGCGACGCTGTCGCTCCTCTCCGCTACCGCGGGTCTCGAGGCGTTCTTCGTTGCGTTGCCACTGGCTCTTGGCGACCGAGTAGCGATTTTCGCCGCGCACGCCCGAGCCGTGCCCGGGACGACCTTCGGCTCGCTGATCGCGGGGTGGACGCTCATCGCAGCTCTCGTGGTCTTGCCCGCGGCAATCGTTGCCGGCTACCAGTTTCCCGTGCTCTTTGCGCTCATCGGCCGCGGGCGCGAGGGAGTCGCCAAGCAGGTGGGGTACATCTACGCCTACAACACCATCGGCTCGATCGCCGGCTCGCTCGTTGGTGGCATCGTCCTGATTCCCGCCATCGGAGCGGTGCCCTCGTGGCGGCTCGTCGCAGGACTGCTCGTAGCGGTTTGCCTGGTGAGCGCCGTCTTGGCCATTCGCGCGGACGCGTCACGAGGTCGCCAGAGTCGTCTGATTGCCTGCGCCGCCAGCATCGTTTCGGTGCTGTTTCTCCTGGCGGACGGACCGAGCTCCGTATGGCGACACGCGCCGATTGGTGCGGGTCGCGCCGGCATCAGCGGAACACAGCGAAACGCCCTGAAAGCTTGGATGCGGGGTCTTCAGAACGCGATCATCTGGGAGCGCGACGGAATCGAGTCCGCGGTGGCGCTCGACGCGCTGGACAGCACGTCGTTCCTCGTCAACGGCAAGAGTGACGGCTCCACGTTCGGGGATCGGGGCACGATGATCCTGTCCACGGTGTTACCGGCCTATCTGCACGGTAACCCCAAGAGCGCCTACGTCATCGGGTTGGGTCTCGGCTTGAGCGCGGGGTGGATCGCCAAGGTGCCCAGCGTCGAGCGGGTGGACGTCGCTGAGCTCGAACCGGCCATCCTCGACGTCGCGCGAGCGGTATCCGATGCGAATTTCGACGTGCTGAACCTCCCGAACGTCCACCTGTTCGAGGGCGACGGGCGAGAATTCATGCTGACGACTGACACCAAATACGACGTCATCATGAGCGAGCCGAGCAACCCGTATCGAGCGGGTGTAGCGTCGTTGTTCACCCGAGATTTCTACGAGGTCGCCGAGCGGCACCTGAACGAAGGCGGGTTCTTCGCTCAGTGGGTCCAGGCCTACGAGGTGAGCGCTTCGACGCTCAAGATCGTCGCGCGAACCCTTCGTTCGGTGTTTCCTCATGTGGAGGCGTGGGCGACGCAGCAGGGAGATTTTCTCTTCCTCGCGTCTCGGGAGGCTCGCACCTACGACGTTCAGGCGCTTCGCTCGCGGATCCGCGAAGAGCCCTTCCGCTCGGCGTTTTTGTTCGGTTGGCTCGTCGAGGACGTCGAGGGCGTGTTTTCGCATCACATCGCCGGGGCGGACGTCATCGCCAAGATCGCCGACGACGCATCCGTCGCCGTGAACACCGACGACCGAAACGTGCTCGAGTATGCATTTGCTCGCAGCGTCGGAAGGCAAGGCCGAGATCTCGTTCACGAGCTCCACGTGTTTTCCGTGCTGCATCGCCGGCCGTACCCCAGCCTGTCGGGCCCAGTGGATTGGCGCCGCCTCGAAGAGCAACGGGCCCGCATCTGGCGGAAGCTCGGCTCGGGTTTTCCAAGTCTGCCGGGGCAAACGGCCAACGCCCGGCTCCGGGCCCAGGCGGTGGGCGACGGTTGTCGTGGTGCGCTCGACGGCGTCGCCATGCGGTGGGAGGAGGGCAAAGGTGGCGAGGCGAGGGACCTCGTGCAGAAGTTCGCGTTGGGGGTCGCCTATGCCGAAGGCGAGCATCAGCCCAAGGCGCTCGAATACGCGGCAGCCCTCGAGTCTGAGGGTCTGATAGCCGAGGCCGAGGTCATCCGCGCCCGGGCCTTCCTCGGGAACGAACGACGGTCCGATGCCCTCGCGGCTCTCGAGCGTGGCATCAGCGACCTTCGCAAACGAGCGCTGCCGCTCTGTCAGAGCGCGCTCCAGACGGTCGATCTCGTCATGAGCGCCGCGGGCGAAGACCCGGAGCTGATTCGCCGCGCCGTCGGGATGCTGCTCGGGCCGCCGCTTTCGGTGAATCAGCAGCGGCGCAAGCAGGTCCGAACTGCTCAGCGCCTGGCGTTCAAGCTCGAGTCCGACGTCGATCTGTGCCTCGAGGCGATGGGCGAGCAAATCGAGCGGCCGTGGTGGGAGCTGTGGTTCCTGGCGGGCAGGTACAAGTGCTTGACCGCCGCGGCGCACCCCCTGGCGGAGCAGGCCGAGGCAGATCTCACCGATTTTCTCGAACACGAACCCGACTCGTACACCGGCGAGTTACTGATGATGCCGAAGGGGCCCGGGGAAATGGCCGGGTGGGTTCGGCGACAGGTCGGCGCACCGCCCCCGCGCGTGGTGCAGCCGCCAACGCTGGATGCGGGCGCGCGCGTGGCGCCGGCGGAGGGGGGAGTCGATGGTGGCGAGCCAGACGCCGCGGACGCCGCCCGCGACTGAGCCCCCCATGGGGCCGAAGAACGCCCCTGGAGGTTGGGGCGCGCGCGTTGTGGCCGCGGCGGTATTGACGGCCCTCGTCGAGGTCGCGTTCGTGCTTCCGTATCTGCCAGCGGCCGCCTCGGATGGATTCGGGCTTTTTTTGTACGCCCTTTTTCTGTCCGCCCTCTTGATTCTCGCGGGGCTGCCGGTGGCCGCCGCCGGCTGGTTCGTCGAGCGCCGTTTTCCGCGCCGCCTACGGCTTCCGCGTCCTTCGACGCTGCTCACCGCCGTCGCGGGGACGGTGCTCGCGGCCGTTCCGCTGAGATTCTTCGACGGGTACATCGCGAGCAAGCGATCGGAATTTCCGGAGTACACCGAACGACTCCAGAGTTTCTTGCTCCCGGTCGTGCTCCTTTTGTCAGTGGTCGTCGCGTTTCTCGTGCTTCGCCCCGCAGCGACGTGGCTGCTCGCGCGAGCGCCGAGCCTGGGTCGTTCGCGGCCGATCGCAGCGTTCCTGTGCGTCGTTTGGGCGCTCGGAGCGATGGCCGCGGCCCACCTCGCGTTGGCCCCGGTTCATCAGGATCAGCTCGCCGGTCTGGCGGGCCTCGGGGCATTGGTGGCGATGTTGTCGTTCGCGCGAATCGCGGCTCCCGACGTCGGTGCGAAGTGGCGGCGCTGGGGCGCTCCGCTCGCGCTGGTCGTCGTTTTGTCGGGGCTGCTCGGGGCGGCGCGAGACTCGCACGCGAGCTTCGTTCTGCATGGGCACAGTCGGACCGGCGCGCTCGTCGGCCGTTGGGTGCGGGTCGCCACGGATTTCGATGGCGACGGCGCAGCCCCCACGTGGCTCGGTGGAGCCGATTGTGCCGCGTTCGACGGCTCACGCGGTCCCGCGATGCGCGAGGTGCCCGCCGACGGTATCGACCAGGATTGTCGCGGTGGCGATGCCGCGCTCCCGCCCGAGCAAATCCCGCGGTCGAGTCTCTGGCCCGGATGCCGACCTCAAAAGACCCGACTTTCGGTGGTGCTCGTGCTCATCGACGCACTTCGCGCCGACGCGCTCGACCAACGAGTGATGCCGCGGCTGTCGGCGTTCAGTGAGACCATGATGCGGTTCACTCGGGCGTACTCGCCGTCGACTGAGACATTTTTCTCCGTACCGGGGATCTTGGTCGGGCAATCGCTCCCCGCGGGCGCGGCGAATCTGATGGCCGCCGAGACTTTCGATGTCGGCGCGCCGCTCGCGGAGCTTCTCGGTGAGGCGGGCTGGCGGACTGGCGCCTACAGCTATCTCCCTTGGCCGCCGGCGCTCGTGAGCGGTTTTCAGAAGATGAACGAGCAGTACGTCGATCGTAATCCTCGGGGTGCCAAAGAAGATCTGAGCTCGGCGGACACTACTCGCGGGGGTCTCGAATTCGTCGCGGCTTCGGATGGGCCGTTTTTCCTGTGGCTGCACTACACCGACGTGCACGCGCCTTACCTCGACCCGGACGACGAGATGTTCGCGAAACCCGACGACACGCCCTACGAGCGGGTCGCGCGCTACGTGGACTTTCACGTCGCGAAGTTTCTCTCGGAGCTGCGGAATAGCCCGTTCGGGCGGACGACCGCCGTCGTCATCACCGCGGACCACGGAGAGGATCTCGGTCGCCGAGGACGAGAGGGGCACGGCCCCGACGTATTCGAGGACACGATCCACGTTCCGCTCTTGTTGCATGTGCCGGGTTGTCCCCCGGCGGTCATCGACCAGCCAGTCAGCGGTCGAAGCATCGCACCGACGATGGCGCTGCTGACCGGCGTCGAAGCCCAGGGGCGAAGCCTGCTTCCGTTGGTGGACGAAGAGCCGCCACTCCCGGTCGTCGTCGAATCGCTGATGCGCGATGGCCGCTACCGTCGCGCGATCGTCCTAGCGCGCTACAAGCTCATCCACGACGTCACGAACGGCGGACGAATGTTGTTCGACCTCCAGGTGGACCCCGGTGAAACGAAAAACGTGTATCGGCGAGAGCCCGCACGCGCGGCCGAGATCGAGCGGTTGTATCAAAGGTGGCTCGACCGTCCTTGAGTGGGCTACTTGATGAACTCGAACCGCTGATCGTCGCTGAAGTAGCCGAGCCGGCCCCAAAGCCGGAAGATGACGGTCTCTTTGCACGTGTCGATGTCGACCGGGCCGAAATCGCGCGAGTCGTAGGGGAACTCGCGATTGTCACTCAAAAGGAAGCCCTGACCGGCGGCGACGACCCGAGACACTTTGAGCCCGACCCGTTGGTCCGCGTTCAGGATGTTGCCCCGCTTGTGCGTCGAGCCGCGGAACACCTCCTCGGAGCAGGTCTGCTTGATCTCGTTTCCCGTCTTCGGGTCGACGGTGACGAACGAGCCACATCCGCGTTCGGTTCCGGAAAACTTGCCGTCGAGGGTCAGCGCACCATTTTGAATGTCGACGGTGTTGCCGTCGAGACCGACGAGGCGACCAACGATGACCCGATCCGGCGCTCCCGGCTCGTCGCACATGACCAGATCCCCGAGCTCGGGTTTGCTGGCGCGCCAGAGCAGGATCCAGTCACCCGCGCGAAGTGACGGTGTCACCGACGCCTCGAGGAAGGGGTCGTTGGTCGGGACGCGCCACCAGCGAATGGCCGTCGCGCGAGCCGCCCCCACGATGACCAGGATGACCCCGGTCACCCAGGCGAGGCCCTTGACGTACTTGCGCATCGACTGAGTCGAACCTACCCCAATCCGCGAGGGGCAGGCACTTTAGGAGCCGGCGCCGGTGGCGCGGCCCCTCGCCGACTACGGAGCTCTCCGTCAGGGAAAACGGACGACCAATGTCGCCGTTCCACCGGGTTTGACCACGGCGCTGCGAACTTTGCGGCCATGCTCGGGGTGAACGAAGACGGCGGTCACGGGGCCTGCCGGCACCGAGATGCCTGTCTTCGGCGTCGTGCCGAGTGGGCGGCCGTTCAGAATCACGTTGGAGACCGGGATCGAGTTCACGTTGACCGTACCGTTTCCCGTCGCGGGTTTTTCGGCGACGGGGCCGGGCTTGGGGCCAGGCACGGGACCGGGTCGCGGTCCGGGTCCAGGTCGCGGTCCGGGCGTGGGCGTCGGATCTCTGCCGACTTCGACCATGTTGATGACGAAGTCCTTCTCGGCCTTTCCGTCCTCGAACACGATGTTGTTCTTGTACGTGCTGAAATTCTTCTTGCTCGCGATGATCGTGTACTTCTTGTCGGTTTTGATCGCGAGCTTGATTGGGAACGACGTCAGCCGGCGGCGTTCGCTTCCGGTGACGAGGTAAACCTGAGCGCCTGCGGCGTTGTCCCCGAGCTTGATCTTCGCGAGACCTTTTTGCACCTTCGGTTCGACTTCGAACTTTTGAACCTCGTTCTCACGAACGGTGACGTTCTTTTCCCAATCGGCATAGGCGTCGTTGCCGCCGACCTTGATCGTGTATGGGCCGGGCTTCATGTTCGTCAGCTCTTGCGGGAGCGGACCTTTGTCCTCCCCGTTCAAGAACAAGCGCAATCCTCGTCCTTCGGCGGTGACCTTGAGGCCAGTGCCTTCGCTCGCGATGCCGAGGGTCAGGTTGAGCACTGACTCGCTGCCGCTTTCGATGACGATTCCTTGGGGCGCGGTGGCCTGGTAGCCGTCGGCGGCGGCGTGCACCATGTGACTCTCGGCCGTGAGATCGGTGATCTTGCACGGGGACGTGTCGCATTTCTTCTGACCGTCGACGTACACCTCGACCTTGTCCACCGGCTTGTTGCCCGGCCCGGCCACGGTCACCAAGAGCGTGCCGCTTCTCGGCAACATCAACACGACGAGGGCGGCGACGAGTCCGACGGCCAAAAGAGCCGCCACCGCGATGAGCGCGGTTCGGCCTGCGGGTGCCGGAGGCGGCATGCTCGCCGGCATCGATTGCATCGCGGGTGCCGCGCTGGCCATCGCGCCTGGCGCGCCGGAACTCGGCATGCCGCCGGGTCCCGACATCGGGGGAGGCGGCGCGGAGTGTGGAACCCCCGGAGGCCGCGGCAGCGACGGGGGTGGCACGCTGGCGGTGCCCGTGGACGCCAAAGCGGCGGCGGCGCCTGCTCGGTTCGAGCTGGCCGGCGCTGGCGGCATCCCGCCCGCGGGTGGGGGTGCGCTTCGGAGCAGCGCCTTCGCGGCGTCTTCGTTCGCCGACCGATCGTAGACGCTCGTTTTTTCGTCTTCGTCGTCCCAGTCCATGTCCACGGGCGCTGGCGCTTTGGCGGGCGACGGCGGCGTGGGGGGAGGGGCAGACAAGAGCGCTCCGCGAGAGGGCGGCGGTCGTGGGCCCGAAGACGGCACTGGAGGCGCCGGAGCCCGGGATGGAGTCGGAGGGGGTGGGGGCAGGCTGCCGCCCGGCCCTCGTCGGGAGGGTGGTGCCGGAGGCGGTCGGCTCGGCGTTGGGGCAGGCCCGGGTCGCGACATCGGCGGCGGCGGGGGTCCGCTCCTACTCGGCGGGGGCAGGTTGGGCGCCGCGAGGCCCAGCAACGTCTTCTGACGCTGCGGTGGGCCCGGCGCCCGCGGTGCTGCAGGCGCTGCTGGGGGTTTGGACCGCTTCGGAGCCAACCCGTCGAAGACGTCCAGGTCAGATCCACCCTTGTCACTCATGCTTCGTGTCTCTCGATGGTGAGGCGCCGCGAACGAGGCCGACTCAGTGGCAAACATCCGTTGCATGAACCCAGCGAGCCAGGGTTCGTCGCCAGGTAAACCGTGCGAACGCGCAAATCCTTGGAGGTCAGCCTTGAATTCGTGGGCAGTAGCGTACCTCTCCTCGGCGTTCTTGGCGAGTGCCTTGAGGACGATTCGGTCCAACTCCTGCGGGATCCCAGCTGCCAGCTCCGATGGGGGGCGGATCGGCTTCGTCTTGACGGCTTCGAGGATGAGCAGCTCGTTGGGGCCGTCGAAGAGCCGCTGCAGGGTCAGGGCCTCCCAGAGGCAAATCCCGAGGGAGAAAACGTCCGTCCGGCGGTCGACCGGCAGGCCCCGCGCCTGCTCAGGCGACATGTAGCCCGTCTTTCCCTTGATCGAGCCGGCCTGGGTGCGTGTGATCTTGCCGGCCGCCTTGGCGATACCGAAGTCGATCAATAGGACTCGGCCGTCCCAGCCCAGCAGGATGTTGTTCGGGCTGACGTCGCGGTGCACGACGTCGAGTCGCCTACCGCCTTCGGTGAGCTCGTGCGCATAATGAAGCCCGTCGGCCACCCCTGAGACGACGGCGATGACAAACGCCAGCCAGTCCGAGCCGGCGGCCTCGGCCCGGTCGACCGCGCGTCCGAGCGGTCGACCCTCGATGAGCTCGAGTGCGATGTAGTGACTGGTGCCGACCGTGCCGATGTCGAAGATCCGGATGACGTTCGGGTGCGCGAGCTTCGCGGCAATACTCGCCTCGTCGACGAAGAGTGCAATGAACTCATCGTCTTCCGCGACAGATGGAAGGATACGCTTGAGCGCGCACATGCGCCCGTCGCTGCGACGGCGGGCCTTGAAGATCTCCGCCATGCCGCCGACGCTCATGCGTTCGAGCAAGTCGTACGCGCCGAATTGCTGCTGGCCCTGCAAGGGGCCGTATTGTGGCACGAAAGGGCTACTCGCCGGGCGCCGCTGGGGGCGTCTCGGCAGGCGCGGCCGAAGCCGGCTCGCTGCCATCTTCCGTCGTCGCTTCCTTCGGCTTCTTCTTACGGAAGTAGCGGATGCGTTTCGACTGAAGCGGGTACCACACCATCGGATCGACCACCGGCGTGTCCTCGAAGATGCGGCGGGCACCGATGGCTTCGGTGCGCACGACTCGAAGCCCGCCTTTCACGGACACCGGGTGTCCCGACAGGTCGCGATCCCCGCCAAGCGCCGGTTCGAGGCTGCGGGTCAACAGGAGTCGGTGTCGACAACCACGCTGCTCGAGCAACTCCCCGAGCAGCTCGGCGTCTTCATCGGGTTTCGGCGCAGTCGTGATCTCGGCGTAGTAGATCATGCCGTCTCGCTGCCCGATTCCGATCGCAGCGACCACCGGCTGCTCCGGGGCCTCCGTCCATCCGCGAGCCAGTCGCACTGATTGAGTGTCCGGCGGATCCACCGCGACCGAGGCTCGCGGCGACGAAAGCCAGAGCGAGCTCGGGCCGTCGTCGAGCGGTGGCTGCACCACGACCACGGTATTCTCGTCCGCGCTCGCTTTGGCTGCGGCCACGGTTTTGGGATCCATGGCGAGCATGCGCACTTTGGTGTCGGGTCGTTTCGGGTCCGGGCGAAGCTCGGTGGTGGCCACGGAATAGGGCCAGCCGTGTTGGGGCAATCCGTTGACCTTCCATTCGCCCTCGCCGGCCTCGGCGTGGTCACCGACTTTCATCCTTTGACCCGGTAGAACGTGGCGAAGGGTCAAGTAGAAAAAGTCACGTGCTTCGCGATCGATGTATCGCGGGAAGTTCATGAGCCCCATGAACTTCACCATCCGACGTCCGATGAATTCCCACTCCGGCAGGTCGACGACCTTCCCCTTGGCCTCCCACTTGGGATCCAGGCGCCGCCCGAGGTCCGGGAGCGTGCCGGCCGGCGCCGACTTGTAGAACTCGAGGCCGGTGTGTCCGGGGTTCATGTCGAGATGCACGGCGTAGTCGCAGCGCGCTTGCTTGACGGCCATGGTCAGGTGCTCGAAGTCGATGCCCGCGCCGTAGAAGTAGCCGACGAACTTTTCCTTCGTCAGGCAGATGGCGCTCCGCACGGTTCTCGATTCGTCTTTCCATCCGGGCGGTACACCGCCCCACCAGTTGCGTTTGTAGGGGTTGAACTTCCCGTCTTGGAGGATCGGCGTCATGTTCTGCCGATAACCGACGACCTCCGGCGGGATTTTTGGGTCCTTCGGCCAAGTCCCGAATGCCGTGGTCCCGTCGGCGAGACGTGCCACCGTCGCGGCATACGGCTTTGGAGGCAGGTACTCCACCCCCTCGGCCATCATGCCCCATTCGCCGTGTGACGCCTGGAAGCCGCCGTTGAAACCAGCCACGAGTCGCTCGAGCACCTCTGGCTTGCGGGGGACCATGCCCGGCCCGGTCTCACCCGTCGCGCTCTTGGGCTCGATGGTCCCGCTCATCGTGTGAAGCTCGACTTGGCGCGGGTCCCAGAGCACGACGTACACCCGCGTGTACGGCCGTTTTCTGTCGGTGCGCACGTAGCTCATGGCGAACGGTGCTGGCGCGCCGGGGTTCGTGCGGATGTACGGGTCCTTGTCGAGCAATCGCCACTTGCCCTCGTCTTCGAGGGGGTTCTTCAAAATGGGTTTCATCGGGGACGGCGGCCAACCGGTCTCCGGATCGGTGTACTCGACGGGTTTGGCGGCGATGAGCTCACCGAACTCTTCTTGGATTTCGTCAGCGCCGTCGTCACCGGTGACCGTGCCTACGAAACGGTTCACGACATCAAGGCCCCAAAAGCCGACCATCTTCACGTATTGCATCTGGTCGTCGGAGAACCATGGGCTCTGCCGCACGCGGTCGACGGCCCACGTCACCAAATTGCCGGGTGACGAGCGATGGTGGGTTTGCTCGCGCAGAAACCGCTCCCCGACGATTTCGTCACCTTCGGTGGAGATTTGGATGTCGCGACCGTCGGCGTCGATGAGAAACGCCGAATCGGTGAAGCCGAGGGCGACTTCTTCGGCGGCGGGGTCGAGCTTGAACGTGCGACGGCGTACGCCGTCGAGCGAGCCGGTTTTTTGAAGATTGCTCAATCGCTCTTGCAGCCGTTTGCTCCGGGTCCATTTCCCTGTCGTCGGCAGCTCCTCGCCACGCAGGTCGGCGAACTGCACGATGTAGGTCTTGCCGGCGTCGCCGATCCTCCAAGCCGCGCGGCTGTCGGCCACTTCGAGTCCGACTTCGTCGACGGCGCTCGTATCGCTGATGTTGTGAATGCTCGACAGGTCGAGGATTCGCCCTTCGGGGCTGAGCTTGACCTTCACGACATAGACATCGGCGGGTTCGTTGCGTTTGTGCGCCAACACCACCGCGCGAGGTCGTGCCACACGCGACGTGATGGCCCCCGAGGGCGGGTCGACGAAGTGCACGTCGATCGGCTTGGCGACGAGGCCATCGTTGGCGAGGGCGGTGGTCAGGGCGATCGCGAGGTCCGGCTCGGCCGTGGCTTGGCCAGGGGCGGTGGGGGAGGGGTGCAATGCCCAGCCGAGTGCGATGAAAACCGGCAGCGGCGGCAGCACCGCTCCTAGTACGTGACCCCAGCGGGCGCCGGCTCGATCTCGACGCCGAGGCACGCCCGCTTGGGCCGCGAGACCCGAGACCGCTTCCATCCCGGTCGAAACACCAGTCACTTCGTGCGGAGCTCCAACGCGGTCCCGCGGTTAACATCTTCCCGACAGCAGTGCCATTCGGTGACGAATCGGTTGGCCTCGTGCCAACCCAGTTGGCGGCGTAGGCGACGCGCCGGAAGGGCCGGACCGCTCGGATCCAGCGAATTTCTGGGCTTTGCGCTCGCGGATACCCCGGCACGCTGCGTGCTAGCTTGTTGCTGAATGGCCCGTCGTGCGCGCCTAGTTTTCCTGCTGGGGCTCATCAGCCTGCTCGGGGCCTGCCTCAGCCCCACGCTGCCCCTGCCGCCGCCGGGCGAGCCCGTCGTCGAGGGGCCGGACGGGAGCGGTCAAATCACCTTGATGGGTTCGACGGCTCCGCAGGCGTTGGTGGTGGGCTGGAACATTCGCCTGAACGACGGCGACACCTTCCAGACCTCGGGAGACGGGCGCTACCAGCTCACGATGATGGGGCAGAGCGGGGACGTGGTTCGGCTGTTCTATCTCCGAGGCAACGAAGTCAGCCCGTCCATCGAAGTCGAAGTTCCCGAGCCCGCGTCTCCCTGAGCGCCTGGTCCGGCCGCGACCGGGCGGCGCCTCAGTGGCCGGCCGACTCGTCGACGGCGTCGAGGAAACGTTCGAACAGGTAGAGCGAATCGTGGGGTCCCGCGGCTGCCTCGGGGTGATACTGCACGCTGAACGCGCCGGCATCCGGCGCCTCGAGTCCTTCGCTCGTGCCGTCGTTGAGATGCAGGTGTGTGGTTCGAGCCTGCCCGCTGATCGATTCCACGTCGACCACGAATCCGTGGTTCTGGGTCGTGATTTCGATGCGACCCGTCGCCAGGTCTTTCACCGGTTGGTTCAGTCCACGGTGCCCGAACTTCAGCTTGTGCGTTTTCGCACCTAGGGCTTGGGCCAAGAGTTGGTGACCGAGGCAAATGCCGAAGATGGGCTTCTTACCCAAGAGGTCGCGAATCGTCGCCACGGCGTACTGCACGGCGGCCGGGTCGCCGGGGCCGTTCGAGAGGAAAACGCCGTCGGGTTCGAGCTCGAGGATCTTCTTGGCGGGCGTCGAGGCCGGCAGCCCCGTGATTCGGCAGCCCGCATCCACGAGACACCTCAAGATGTGGCGCTTGACCCCGAAATCCAGCACTGCGATGTGGCGGCGGGGCCGCTTCGCGCGCGGGGGGTCGTGCGGCTTGAACGGCACGGCCCAATCGCCGCGGGACTCCTCGAACTCGTAGGCCGAGGTCGGCGTCACCCGAGCGACGAGGTCGAGGCCGTTCATGTCCGGGGCTGCTCGTGCACGGTCGACGAGATCGCTTGCCTCTTCGGTACCGATGCACCCGTTTTGCGAGCCGTGGTCGCGCAAGTGACGGGTCAGTCGGCGTGTGTCGATGCCGCCGATGCCGACGATGCCGTGCTCGGCGAGGTGAGCCTCGAGCGTCTGTTGCGAACGCCAGCTCGACGGTATGGGGCTCGGGTCGCGCACGACGTAGCCGGCCACGTGAGGCTTGCCATCCAGGCTTTCGGGATCCGCGTCGTTCACCCCTGTGTTGCCGATGTGCGGCGCGGTCATCGTGACGATTTGCCCGTGGTAAGAAGGATCCGTCAGGACTTCTTGGTAGCCGGTCATCCCGGTCGTGAACACGACCTCGCCGGTCGTGTGCCCGTCGGCGCCCCACGCGCGCCCTTCGAAAACGGTTCCGTCGGCCAGTGCCAGGCGCGCTTTGCGGGTCGCGGTCACGAGATCGCTCCGTCCATGTCGTAGGCCACATCGCCTCCGGCGAGGGTCAAGAGCACCTTGCCGAGGATCTCGCGGCCGAGGAAGGGCGTGTTGGTGCTCTTGGTGTGAAGCGTGCCGCGTTCCGCTGTCCAGCGCCGCTCGGGATCCACGAGAGTGAAGCTCGCGCTGCTTCCCTCCTCGAGGGTCGGACGTTCGATGCCCGCGATTTTTGCGGGAGCTGTCGACAGTGCGTCGACGAAGCGCTCGAGGGTGATGTCGCGATTGCGCACCAGCTCGAGCAGTAGACCGAAACACAGCTCGAGCCCCATCAGTCCGGGGCTCGCTGCGTCGAACTCACAATCTTTCTCCAGCGGTGAATGGGGCGCGTGATCGGTGGCGATGGCGTCGATGGTCCCGTCGGCCAGCGCCTTTTTTATTGCCGCGACGTCGACGGCCTCTCGGAGCGGCGGGTTCACCTTGCACGCCGTCTGGTAGCCGAGCACCGATTCGTCGGTGAGCAAGAGGTGGTGCGGCGTCACCTCGCAAGTGACAGGGATGCCACGGTTCTTCGCTTCCGAGACGAGTCGCACGGCGCCGTGAGTCGAAATGTGGGCCACGTGATATCGCGCCGCGACGTATTCGGCGAGGATCAGGTCTCGCGCGACGATGATGTCCTCGGCGACGCGTGGCCACCCGCGAAGCCCGAGTTTTTCGCTGACGGCGCCTTCGTGCATTTGCGCGCCGCGGGTCAGGTCGTGATCCTCCGCATGTTGGATGACGGGGATGTCGAAGTTCTTGGCGTACTCGAGGGCTCTTCGCATCACTGCGCTGGACATGACGCACTTGCCGTCGTCGCTGACACCCACACACCCGCCGTCGCGCAGCTCCGCCATTTCGGTGAGCTCGTGGCCGTTCTGGCCGACCGTGATGGCACCGATTGGGTGGAGGCGCGTTCCGCCGGCGTCCTTGGCGCGGCTCACCAGCATGTCGGTGATCGCCCGCGTGTCGTTCACCGGATTGGTGTTCGGCATGACACACACGTCGGAGTACCCGCCGGCGGCCGCTGCCCGAAGCCCGGACTCGACGTCTTCCTTGTATTCGTGGCCGGGCTCTCTCAGGTGGGCGTGCAGATCGACGAACCCCGGCAGCAGCCACTTGCCGCTACCGTCCAGCACCGTCGCGTTTTCACTCGAGCGCGCCTCGGTGCCGGCGCCAGGCCCGAGCGCATGGATTCGACCCTTCTCGACGACCACGTCGACCGTCTCGTCGAGGCTCCGCGAAGGATCCACGGCGCGGACGTTCTCGATGACGAACAGACCGACCCGGGGCATCGGGGAATGCCTCTTAGCACGATTCAGCGCCCCGCGAGGCGGTCTGCGATCCCCTCCGCGGCGAGCCAAGAAACCGCACAAACAGAGTGTTGCGGGTTCACGCCCATGTTGGTCGGGAAAACGCTCGAGTCGGTCACGTAGAGGTCCGGCAGGTCGTGGGCTTCCAACCGCGGGTCGACGACACTGTTGTTTCTCCCCAGTCCCATGACCGCCGTGCCGAACATGTGCGACGCGATGCAGTGGAAGCGACGCGGGTCGTCGGTCAAGCCGAAGATTGGCTCGATTTCGTCGACGGTGGAAATCCTTTCCGGCAGACCGTGCACTCCCGGCAGCACCTCTCGGGCGCCGGACTCGAACATCATCTCGGTCAGGCGTTTGATCCCGAGCTTGAGCAGTTGGATGTCCCCATCGTTCATGTCGTAGCGAATGCTGCGCCGGCCGAACAGGTTGCGTCGCACGCTTCCGTGCGCTCGAGCGCGGACCTGAACCCCCCAGATCGCCAGGTGACCGTACTCGCCCAGTCGATGCATCAGTTCCGGGCCGACCTCGGGCAGGCGCGCCGCACCGAACTCGAGCGGCATGGCGACTGACTCGAACTTCATGCGTTCGTCCCAGAAGTGGGTGGACTCGTAGCCCTGGTTGGCACCGAACCACATGTCGACTGGATCGTCGAACACGCCGACGACTCCGGCGCCGGGATGGCATTGGAGCCGTTCACCCACCAGCCCAGACGTGCGTCCGATGTGGTTGTCATGCAGGAGAACCGGCGTCTGAATCGCGCTCGCGGCGACGACGACGGCGTGGCGAGCACGCGCAGTGAGCGTCGGCCCGGGTTCGTGGGTGAGCGGGTGCAAGAAGCGCCCGACGACGCCTCGGGCGCGACCGCCTTCGACGATGAAACGCTCCGCTTTGCACGTGGCGTACACCCGAGCCCCGCGTTCGATCGCCAGGGGCACGTAAGTGTTGTTCATGCTCTGCTTGCGGCCGGTCGGGCAGCCTTGGTTGCAGTGAGCCGATCCTTGGCAGTCCTTGACGTTGCGTCGGATCGAATTTCCCCGAAGACCCAGGCCCTCCACGCCCCGGCGCATCAAGGTATTGTTTCGGCCGAGCGTGTCTTCGGGCGCCGTCCCCACGCTGAGCTCGAGGTCCAATTGGTCCCAAATTCGTTCGAGCTCTTCGTAACGAAGGACTCCGCCCTCGCCCCGCTCTTCGCACCAGTGGTCGAAGATTCTCTTCGGCATTCGATGCATGATCGCGCCGTTGATGACGGTGGTCCCGCCCACACAGCGTCCTTGGAGAATCGGTGTGAACGCGCGCCCCTGGCCGACCTGCAGGCCCATGTCACGCCAGAGCCATTTGAAAGACGTGTACATGTCGCTCGTGAGCTTTTCAGTCGGCACGTGCGGCCCCTCTTCGACGATGATGACGTCGATGCCCGCCTCGGTGAGCACGCGCCCCGCGGTGGCGCCCGCCGCGCCCGAGCCGATGATGACGACGTCGGCGATGTCTTCCACGGGTTCGGAGACCGCTCCGAATTCGACGAGCTCGCCGCTCACTCCCGTTCCGGTTCTCGGGCCCAGTCCGGAGGGCTCGAATCCGTGGGGTGGATCCCGATTTGGCGTTGGACCGCCGGCATTCCGCCGTAGCCGAGGCAAGCCACCATCTTGAACAGGAGAGGCTGCTCTCGGACCAAATAAATGTCGCTCTGGGCCAGGCAGCGCAAGACCTCGCTTCGGGCGCGCGCGTCGAGTCGATCGAACGTCTTGAATCTCCCGATGACGAACAGGGGAGAAAGCGCCACCACCCAGAGGCTCGCGCGCAGCCCGGCTTTGAACTGCCCCGGGGCGTGCTCGAGCACGTCGTCGACGAAGCGGTCGATGGGCACGTCGGCGACGCCGAGGCTCAGCTGGTCGTCCGCGTTCGACGGCAGGATCGCCTCGAAGATGGCGCGGAGCCAGCGGCGCTCGAAAGCCAGGAGCTTCATCGCCCCGCCGTCAGTCGAGGCGGGCTCGATCGTGTGGCTCGGTGAAGTCGATTATCGGGCCTCGCGGTACGATGCGGTGCGGATTGATCGACTCGTGGCTTCGGTAGTAGTGCCGGCGGATGTGATCGAAGTTGCACGCCTCCGAAACGCCCGGCCATTGATAGAGCTCTTTCGTGTAGTTCCACAGGTTCGGATAGTCCTGGACGCGCCGCACGTTGCACTTGAAGTGATAGTGATAGACCAAGTCGAACCGAATCAGAGTCGTGAATAGGCACCAATCGGCTTCCGTCGGCACGTGTCCGCAGAGATACCGCTGTTCGCCCAATACGCTTTCCCAGTAGTCGAGCGCTTCGAACAGCTCGGTGACCGCTTCGTCGTACGCTTCTTGGCTGCGTCCGAAACCCGCTCGATAGACGCCGTTGTTGATGGGGTCGAAAATCGCGTCGATGGTCGCGTCAACCTTGTCTCGGAGCTCCGGCGGGCAGAAGTTGATGGTTGGATCGGCGAAATCGTCGAGCTCGGTGTCGAACATTCGGATGATTTCGCGGCTTTCGTTGTTGACGATGGTCTTTTTCTGCTTGTCCCAGAGGACCGGTACGGTGACCCGGCCGGTGAACGCCGCGTCCGCGGCGAGGTAGACGTCGCGAAGGTAGCTGGCATCGTTGACGTCATCGGCAATGGATCCGTACTCGTCGCCGAATTCCCAACCGTCGTCGCCCATGAAGGACTGTGCGACCGACATGCCCACGGTGCTTTCGAGCTTCTTGAGCTTGCGCATGATGATCGTGCGGTGCGCCCACGGGCACGCCCAGGAGACGTACAAGTGGTACCGCCCGGCCTCCGGCGCGAAGCCGGACGAGCCGTCTCTCGTGATCTTTTCTCGGTACGCGGTTTGGCCGCGGACGAAGCGGCCCTTTTCGTCGCCCGAGAATTCGGCGCTGACCCACTTGCCGTCGAGCAGTTTGCCCATGGCCCGTGCTTACAGGGAGTGCGGCGCGACTGTCTAGCGGCAGATCTGGAAGCCGGCGGGGAGCACGTTGCTGTTTTGGCAGGAGTTGCCGCCCCCACACTGGTTGTTGTTCTCGCAAAAAGTCGTCGTGAAACCGTCGGACGAGCAATCCGGCGCGCATTCGATTCTCTGGTACTGCCCCCCGGAGAATTCGCCGCAACATTGAAGACCGCTCGGACAATTTTGCGGGCCGCGGCAACCGATGACGTAGTCGTTCCCGGTGCAATCGCCCGGAGCTTTGCACTCGATGATCTGCAAGGACTGAAACGGGAAGCCGCCGACCTCGGCGCAACAGAGTTCGCCGGCGCGGCAATCCGAGTTTTGGTCGCAGGCCACCGTCGGATTGCAGTCTTGCCCGCCGGTTTCGCAGCTGAGCCTCGGGTTCCCGGTGATGGGGTCCTCGATGCAGCAGTGCTCGCCAGCCGAAATCTCGCAATCGTCGTTGCCGCATTCGATGAACCCGGTTCCCGGGATCGTCGTCGGCCCGCCCCCGGTTCCACCCGTCCCCGCTCCGGCGCCTCCGCCCGTGCCCGGCGCGCCGCCGGTGCCAGGCCCGCCGCCGGTGCCAGGAGTGCCGCCGGTGCCAGGAGTGCCGCCTTGGGCGCCGGCTCCCGCCGTCCCGCCGGTGGCCGCACCACTCGAGCCGCCAGTTGCCGGCGAACCCGCCTGGCCTCCACCACCTCCGGCGTTTCCTCCACCACCTCCGGCGTTGCCACCGCCACCGGTACCGGTGTTGCCGGTGCCACCAGTAGCAGTGTTTCCACCGCCGCCGGTACCGGTGTTGCCGGTGCCACCAGTAGCAGTGTTGCCCGTTCCGCCGGTGTTACCGGCGTTGCCGGCGCCGCCAGCCCCACCGGTCCCGCCAGGGGCTACGCATTGGCCGCCGGCGCACACCTCAGCTCCGGTGCAATCGCCGTCGACGGTGCAGGTTCCCGCGCTCGCGTCGGGGTTAGCGCCGTCGTTGAAGAGCTCGCCTCCGTTGCTGCCTCCGCACGCCGAATACAAGAAGAGAGTCGAGGCGAATACAGCAAGTAAGGATCGAGCTTTCATCCGATCCAAGATACGCCACGGACGGTCCGTGACCAAGTCGCTCCGCGGTGGGCCGCGCGGTGCGTCGCGTCATTTTGCGAAGGGAGGTCCGGTTTCGATGGACGCCGATGTCAAAACGGCGACTGTGGCTCCGGGTTCAACAGGCCTTCGAGCGTTGCCCACATCGTTTGCACGTCTTGGAACCGTTCGTCGGGGTTCGCCGCGAGCGCCTTGGCAACCCACCCGTCGATGGCGTCCGGGAGCTTGGGTCGATGGGCTTTCAGGCTCGGGCGCTTGCCTTGGGTCGCCCATTGCAAGATTTCGAGGACTTGCCCAGATGTCACGGGTGTGGTTCCCGAAAGAGCGCGAAAAACGATCATCCCGAGCGAGTAGATGTCGATGCGATGGTCGAGCGCGCTTGGGTCGCCCTTCCAAGCTTCGGGGGCGATGTAGCTCGGGGAGCCGGCGACGATGCCCTCGCCCGTCAGCGAATGTTCGTCCAGCAGCTTGACGAGGCCGAAGTCGAGCAGGCGGACGCCGCCTTCCTTCAGCACCATGATGTTCGCGGGCTTCAGATCACGGTGAACCACGTTTTGGCGATGGGCCTGGCTCAGCGTCTCCGCGACAGGGCGCAGTATGGTGAGCAATTTTTGAGCTTTGATTCGTCCCCCCACGTCCTCGGCTCGTCGCAGATACTTTTCGAGGTCCATTCCGCGCAGCATGTCCATGACGAGGTAGGTCATTCCGTCGTGGTTGAGTCGCAGTCCGTGGACGTAAACCGCGCACGTCCCGCGCAGCTTGGCCATCGCCGTGGCTTCGCGCTCCAGTCGGCGGTTGAACTCTTGGTCGAGTCCCAAACCCGCCTTCAGAAATTTCAGCGCTACCTCTCCGCGCGTCTCCACGTCCCGCGCACGAAACACGATGCCGTGAGCGCCTTCGCCGAGGCGGTCGAGGATCTTGTAGCGCCCTTCGATGACTTCGCCGGGTTGGTAGGCCATCCCTCGGTCGAAGCTAGCGCAGAACGGCCCCAGGTGTGGGACCAAGGAGTTTTGCGTTAGTCCGCCGTGGCCCCGCCGCAGCTGGACCCGGCGCCCGCCGTGCACCCAAAACAGTGTCGATCCACCCGAATGTCGCGCGCTTCGAGCTCGAACAGATCGAAGTCTCCGATGTGCTGAGGCGCCCCCGAGCTCACGGTCATGTCGAGCATCTGGTTGAAATCGCAGTCGTAGAGCGATCCGTCCCAGCCGACGCTCAAGGTGTTTCGGCACATGACCCCGGCGGCGGCGCCGGGGTTGAAGGCGCTGACCAGATTCTCCATGTACTGCTCGAAGTTTTCCGACTCCACGAGCCACTCGAGGTAGCGACTGATGGGCATGTTGGTGATCGTGAACAGTGCGTCGAAGCGAATGCCGTGTGCTCGCAGGAGCTCGCGTTTCCATTCGGCTTCTAGCGACGCCTGAGAGGCTGGCAGAAACGCGCCCACGGGATTCGTCACGAGCACCAGGCGAAGTCCATTGCCCGCGCCGTAGCCCACGGCGTTGAGTTTTTTCATCGCGCTCACGGACTTCCGATGGACGCCGTCGCCGCGTTGCGCATCGGTGCCGAGCTGTCGGTAGTGGGGCAGGGAGCAGACCACCTCGACCTCGTGTCTCGCGAAAAATTCGGGCAAGTCCGCGTGGCTCGGTGTCTCGATGATCGTCAGGTTGCATCGGTCGATCACGTGGCGACCGAGTTTTCTGCATTGCTCGACCAACCAACGAAAGTCGGGGTTCAACTCGGGGGCGCCACCGGTGATGTCGACGGTCGGGATCTCCGAGTGCTCGAGGGCGCGCAGGCAGAGCCGCATCGTTTCACGAGTCATCGCCTCACGACGATCGGGTCCGGCGTCCACGTGGCAGTGGCGGCAGGTCTGATTGCACAACTTGCCGACGTTGATCTGCAGAACGTCGATTTTCGTCGGCCGAAGTGGCCAGAGCTCGCTCCGTTCGAGGGCGTCGTCGAACGTGCTCAGCGGCAGGCGTTTCAACCGGTCGAGCTGAGCCTTGGGGCTCGCCAGCGGTGCGCGTCGCGATTGAAGCGTCGGCAGGGGTTTTGCCATGTCACATGCTGATCTTGGTGGCGTGGTTGCGCATTTGCACGCCGTGCACCAAGCACGCACCACCCTTGATCGCCGCGGCTACGTGCAAGGCCTCAGTCATTTGATCGAGGTCCGAGCCCTTTTCCAGGCAACCCTTGCTGTAGGCATCGATGCAGTACGGGCATTGCACCGCATGCGCCACCGCGAGGGCAATGAGCGCCTTCTCCCGCGCCGAGAGGGCGCCCTCTTCGAAGACTGCTCCGTACCAGTCGAAGAATTTTTGACTGAGCTCCGGGACGTTTTTTCCGACCTCGGAGAATCGACCGAGATCTTTCGAGTCATAGTACTGATCGCTCATTCTTCGCCTTCCAGTGCTCGGTGGGGGCCTGGGAACGGCATCAGGCCATCTACGCGCCTGAGGCGCCCCGCGTTTCGCTTGCATAACGGCGGGTGACCCCGAGCGCAAAACGCTTGCGCCTAGGCTCCGGGTGGGCAAAATCCCGGTGCCTCACACTAGCCCAGGTGGCGGAATTGGCAGACGCGCTGGCTTCAGGTGCCAGTGCCGGCAACGGTGTGCCCGTTCGAGTCGGGCCCTGGGCACTCACTACGCTTCGCGCCCTCGCGCTCTGGAACACGGTATCCTCGGGCAGGTGACCTCCAGCACGACGCTCAACAAGGTCGGCCCCACGTCGCTGAAGAACGTGGCGGTCGACGTGTCGTCGCGCCTCGGGGTCCTCGCCCCGCCGACGCCGGTGGGGTTGCCCACTCTGGAGAACCTGCTCGGGGGCGGGCTTCGAGCTGGCGACTTCATGACTCTTTCGGGAGATTCCGGTGTCGGAAAAACGTCACTCGGACTCTTTCTCGCCTACCTTGCTGCCCGATCCGGGGCGGCGGCGCTTCTCGTCAGCTCGACCCTGACTCAAGACGAAGTCCTCGCGCGTTTGGCCGCTCGGGCGTTGTTTCGTGAAAAGCCGAAGGCCGGAGTCACCTACGGTCAGATTTGGTCGGGACAGGCCTGGAAGGACGACAAACATCGAAAAGGCGTTCAGTCCGCGGTCGATACCGTCGTGAAAAAAGTGGGGTCGCTCTTCCACTTTCAGCAGATCCCCCCGTTCGAGAGCGTGGAAACCATCGCGGCGTACGCGGCGATGCTCTGGGGAAAACACGAACGGGTCGTTCTGGTGGTCGACAACCTCGAAGCCCTGCGCGTTTCCGCGGCCTCGAGCGCCGATCTCCCAGCCCATATCGCCTACGCCCTCAGAAAGATCGCGGACGATGGCTGTGCCGTCGTGGCGACGGCACCGGCTCGAGCGGCGGCGGAGATCGCCCCGGCGGCTACCTTGGCCACCGAGCTTCGGCAGTCGCAGGGCAGCACCGTGGGGAAGATCGACGAGCGGCTAGTCGCCCTCGGTGCGCGCAACGTGGATCTCGTAGTCACCAAGAATCGGGTTGGCCCCGCGGGCATCATCCCTCTTCGTTTCGTCGCCGGTACGGCGACGTTCGAGGAGCGGGCGCCTTGAAAAAGCTTCGGGGGGCGGAGCGGCTGAAGGTTCAATTCATTCACGGTCTCGAGGGCAGCCCGAGCGGCTTCAAGGCGCGCTTTCTCGCCGAACACTTCGACGCGTGCACGCCCGCCATGGACACGAGCGAATTTTTGGACTGCGTGGCGCAGCAAGCGCGTGAGCTCGAAAATTTCCAGCCTGACGTCCTCGTTGGCTCGTCCTTCGGTGGCGCCGTGGCCGTCGAGCTCTTGCAGCGCGGGGTTTGGACCGGCCCGACGCTGCTCTTGGCTCAGGCGTCGAGCAAGTTTCAGGGTGACCCCCGGCTGCCCGAAGGGGTCCCAGTCGTGCTCGTGCATGGGATTCGCGACGACGTCATCGATCCACGGGGGAGTCGCGAACTCGCGCGGACGGGCACGCCTGCTTTGGTTCGACTACACGTCGTCGACGACACCCACGGGCTCGGTGAGCTAGTACGGAGCGGCCGCCTCGCCGATCTGGTTCGCGAGGTGGCTTCACTCCGACCATGAGACGTCTTCTGCTCATCGTGTGCCTCGCGCTCGCTTCGGCGTGTTCGAACGACTGCGAGATCGGTCCCGATGCCGATTGTGCGCGAGCCGACCTGCGAAAACGCGACCTCGAGCGGGCGAATCTGGCTCGCGCCAACCTGCAGGCGGTCGATCTCAGCGGCGTAAACCTGCATCTCGCGCAGCTTCCGGGCGCCGACCTCCGACGAGCTGTGCTCAAGGGCGCGAAGCTCGATACGGCCAATCTCAAGAAGGCGGATCTGCGCCAAGCGGACTTTTCTGACGCCGACCTGTCGAACGCTTGGCTTCAAGGCGCCAAGCTGGACAGCGCCAAGCTCGATGGAGTCACGTGGAACAACACGTGGTGCCCGGACGACACGCTCAGCGATGCCCATGGCGACACGTGCCTTCGCCACCTCGACCCGCCCGAGCGCGAGCCGTTGCCAAAAAAGTCCAACCGCTAGTCCAGATCTGGTTGGAATCGAGCAGAATCGTCAGAGACCGAGTCGCTCGAATTGCTCGGGCGGGGCGTCGATCTCGTCGAGTGCGGCCCGGAGCTTCTCTCGCAACATTTTTTCGGTCGCGCCGTCCGACAGTGGTGCCTGTTCCTCCGGATCTTCGCCGACGTCGAACAGTAGCGATGGTGAGTGGTCGCCGGCGCTCCACAAGAGATCGTTGACCTGTCGCGCGGTGAGCGGCTGCTTGATGACTGGGATGGTCGATCCGGGCATGTAGGGTCCGAGAGTCGCTCGCTCGTCGGGATCTGGCAGCCGAAGCGGCGGCATGGTCGACCAGCGGTTCGAATAGATCGACAGCGAGTCGGGCTTGGAAACGCCCCGGGCATACTTGAAACTCTCGTCGATGAGGTTCACCCGTTGCCCCCAATAGCCCTGTAATACCCAGTCACGAATCGCCTTGGTTTCGCCGCGAAGGAGCGGGAGGAGCGAGCGGCCGTGCCGTTTCTGCCGGGTGTGCTCGATGGCAAACAGATCGAGCAGCGTCTCGGCGACGTCGACGTTGCAGGTCAGGGCGTCATTGCTCGAGCCCCCGTCGAGTCCCGGAGCGCAGGCGATCATCGGAATGTGTCCGAGGGTGTTGAAGATCGCCGATGGCGGCTTGCCCCACCGGTCGTGCTCGCCGAGATAGTGCCCGTGGTCCGTCACCAAAAGCAGCAACGTCGAATCCCAGAGCTGGTTGCGATCCATCGCGTCGAGGAGGCGCCCGAGCCAGCGATCGATCATCGTGAGCTTGCCGCCGTACTGGGCTCGGATCTGTACGCCCTCGCGGTCGTCGATCCTCCCGACGAGATACGGCGGCCAGATGCGCTTTTCTTCCGACCAGCCCGGGTCGTACATCGACGAATAGGGCTCGGGCGTGTCGAAGGGCTCGTGCGGGTCGAACTCGTCGACGAACAAGAGGAACCGGTCATGGGCGCCGGCGTTTTCGTCGAGCCACGTCGCGGCGGACGTCATCACCTTCGGCCCCGGGTAGTCGGCCTCTTCGTGGAAAGCTGATCGGTTGCGGTGATACGGATAGTCCGCGGGCCGATGGTAGCTCGGCGTGCCAATCATCGTTCGGTCGAGCTTGGTCTTCCAATGGTCGGACTCGTGACCGCGCTGGTAGTCCCACCCGTAGAAGTCCGAGTGGTAGTTCTCGCCGCCGATCTCGAACAGATGCGGGTGGTCGCTGACGAGCTGGGTGACGACTCCGCTCCTTCGAAGGTAGTACGTGATCGGTCGCTCCCAGAGCTCGACGGAGCCCCATGGCTTCCACAGAAAATCGAGCGCGCCGCACAGCAAATCGTGCCGCGCGGGAATGCACGGCAGCGACGCGGAATAGTGGCGAGTGAAACGAACCCCTCGTTTGGCCAGCCGGTCGAGGTTCGGGGTGTCGAATTCCCCGCCGCCGTAGGCTCCGATCAGGTGCCGGTTCAGGCTGTCGAGGAGAATGACGACCGCATTCTTCGGGGAAAGCATGCCCCGAGGATACCCGCGACTGGATGAGCTGAACATCGCGTCCTCTTGAGCGGCGGCCAGACTTTCGCTAACCCGCGCGGGACATGTCGGGGTCTTCGGGAGGCAAGGTGTCGAGTTACCGCGAGGTGACCGCCGGGGCGGTCGTCTTGGGGATCGTGCTCGGCATGCTGATGACTGCCGCCTTCGTGTACATCGGCCTCAAGCTCGGATTCGGTCTGCCCGGCTCGACGGTTTCGGCAATCGTCGGCTTCGCGTTGCTCCGCGGCGTCGGTCGCAAAGCCTTCAAAGTCGTCGGTTGTGGCTCGATCGTCGAGAACAACATCAACCAGACGATTGCATCCGGCGTGAACACCGCGTCGGCCGGCGTCGTGTTCACCTTTCCGGCGCTGCTCTTGCTCGGCGAGGACTACAGCTTCCCGACGATTCTTCTCGCGGCGATTGCCGGCTCGTTCATGGGCATCGTCATCATCGTGCCCCTCAGAAAGCAGCTCATCGAAATCGAGCGCTTGAAGTTTCCGACCGGGGTTGCGGTCGCCACGATCCTCAAGAGTCCGGGTGCCGGCGTGCAGAAAGCAAAACTGCTCGGATACGGTTTTGCCTTCGCTGCCAGCCTCACCCTGGCGACGAACGAGCGCTTCCATCTGATCCCCGAAACGATTCCGATCGGCGGTTGGATCAAGGATCTCCTCGGCGTCGGCGACACCGGCGGCGCGGCCCTCGCTTTGCTTGGAACGGCGCTCAGCCTCAGCATGGCGAACATCGGCGCGGGACTTTTGTCGGGACGGGGTGGGCTACCGTTCGCCCTCGGCGGGATCCTCGCGTGGTGGATCGTCGGCCCGTTCGTCGTGTCGCAGGGCTGGGCCCCGGCGGGCCTCGCGGGCGATGCGCTCGTCGGAACCGTCTACGGCACGATGCTCCGCCCCGTGGGTATCGGCGTGCTCATTGGTGGCGCTCTCGCCGGGGTGGTGGCTGCGTTTCCCGCGATCCGGGGGGCGATTTCGAGCCTAGCCGCGGCCTCCAAACTCGCGAAGATGTCCGGAGGACTGTCCGAAGAACTCTCTCCGCGCGTGCTCGGTGTCGGTTTGGCCGGCTCCTTCGTGGCGCTCTTGGTGGTGGCGCTCGTCGGCGGCGCCGGCAGCGGCCTCTCGAGCGCGACGGCGGTCACGGTCGCCGTTGCCGGATCGGTGTGGATTGCGGTTGCCGGCCTCATCGTCGCCCAAGCCACGGGCGCGACGGACATTTCTCCGCTCAGCGGCCTCGCGCTCATCGCCGTGACCCTCATTCTCGCGATCACGAGTGGGAACGTGCTCCTCGCGGTCACCATCGGCATCGCCGTCTGCATCGCGACCAACCAGTGCTCCGACATGATGACCGATCTCAAGACCGGCCATCTCATCGGCGGCATCCCGCGGCGCCAACAGATCGTTCAGTTTTCCGTTGCGTGGGTCGGCCCCGCCATCGCGATCGGCACCGTCATGCTTCTGTGGTCCGGCGGAGAGGGCGGCATCAACGGTTTCGGGCCCAAATCCGTGGCATGCGCCGAGAAGCTGCCGGGATGTTTGCCCGCCCCTCAAGCGAGCGTGCTCGAAGGAATGGTGAAGGGCGTGCTCTCCGGCGACGCGCCGGTCGACAAGTACGTGTCTGGGGCATTCATCGGTGCGGGGTTGACGTTGTTTCCCATCGGCGGGCTCGGCGTCTTGTTTGGCCTCGCGATGTACCTGCCGTTCGAGATCACCCTGGGCTACGGCATCGGGTGCACGATCACCATCATCATCGAGAAGCTCAAGGGCCAGCGCTACGTGTCGGACGTCATCGTGCCGGTAGCCGCTGGGCTGATCGTCGGGGAGGCCCTCACGGCGTTGACGCTGACGCTCATCACTCTTGCGACCGGCGGCGGGGGAGGGGGCCACTGATGCGCCTGGCCGGGTTTCTGTTGTTCGTCGTCGGGGTCACCGTCGCGTCCTGTTTCGCGGCTCGCGCCGTCACCCCCGAGCCGGCGGTGAAAGGGGCGCTACCGACCCCCGGCGAGCGCCTCGGGGCTTGGTGGGATGCCGCCGGGATCCCGTTTTCGGGGGGGATGCTCCTGGTCGTGATGGGCGGCGTGTTGGCCCGCCGAAAACCAAAGGCCGGCAGCGCGAAAACGACCGGATCCGCCGAAGAGGCGCCGGGGCCGGTGGCCGTGCTCGCCCAGATCACCGAGGAGCTGGCGTCGCTCCCCGCCGACGCCGTGCCGGCCAACGCCGTCGGCATCCGCGATCGCCTCGAAGACATCCTCGAGCGGGACGTGCCCGCGTTTCTCGCCCACCGACTCGAGCTCATCGACCGCATGGGTCTCGGCAAGTTCGCCGAGATGATCAGCTTATTCGCGTCGATGGAGAGAAACGCCGCTCGCGCGTGGAGCGCGCTCACCGACGAGGTGCTCGACGAGGTTCCTCAGTGTCTCGAACGTGCGAAGAACGCCGGGTCGAGCGCCCGCGAGCTGCTCGAGCGCGGTCTTGGTGTGGAGAAAGCGAGCGCGTGACGCCGCCGGCGCTCCGGCCCGTGGTGATGGGGCGCCGCGGCGCGGTGTGTGCGAATCATCCGCTCGCGACCGCGTCGGGCATCGACGTTCTGAAGAGCGGTGGGAACGCCTTCGACGCGGCCGTTGCCGTTGCGGCGACCATTGCCGTGGTGGAGCCGGCGATGAACGGTGTTGGCGGCGACGGATTTTTTCTGCTCTACGACGCAAGACGCGGTCGTGCCGTCACGGTGCACGCGGCGTCGCCGACTGCCGCGGCGGCGACCGCCGAGCGCTACGCTGACGGGATCCCCTACGCCGGAGTGCTCGCGGCGATGCCGCCTGGCGCGGTCGCGGGTTGGGACCACATCAACCGCGTTTACGGCACGCGTCCCATGGCGGAGCTCTTCGGGCCGGCGGTGCACTACGCGCGCGAGGGATTCGCGGTCACCCGACGGTTGCGCAGAGACATCGACGACCTCGTCGCCCAGCTCGCCAAGGATCGGGGTTGCGCCGCCACGTATCTCGACGCCGGCAAAGCTCTCCCGGTCGGCGCCACCCTGCGAAACCCGGCCCTGGCGCTCACCCTCGAGACGATCGCTCGAGACGGTGCCGGCGCTCTCTTCGGCGGAGCTGTCGGGGAAAAGCTCGCGCGGTTCGTGGCGGGCAATCATGGCATCATCACCCTCGAGGATCTGGCAGCACACGAAGCGGAGGAGATCGCCCCGCTCGAGACGGGCTACCACGGGCTCAAAGTGCTCGAGTCGGACCGGCCGACGATGGGCTTTGCGCTCCTTACCGAGCTCGCTATCGCCGAAAACCTCGACATTCGAAACCTCGAGCACCTCTCGGCGGATCACGTGCATCTGCTTTTGGAGTGCAAGCGTTTGGCGTTCGTCGAGCGCGAGCGGCACGCGGCCGACCCACGCTTCTTGCAGACGCCGATAGCACCGGTCATCGGCAAGGAGCTCGGGCGGAGGCTAGCCGAGTCCATCGACCCGACGGCCGCCGCGAAGCTCGAAGCGCAACCGAGTCGCGAGGCTGATACGACGTACTTTTGCGTCGTCGACGGCGACGGCAACGCCGTCAGTGGCATCCAGAGCCTCGCGGCGCCGTTCGGTGCGTGTGCGATGGACCCCGAGACGGGGATCTTGCTCAACAACCGCATGACCTGGTTTCACCTCGAGCCCGACCACCCGAACGTGCTCGCACCGAAAAAACGCGTGCGAAACACCATCAATACCCCGATGGCGCTCGGCGACAGCGGCGTCCGGTGCGTCTTTGGTACGCCCGGTGGTGATTCACAGGTGCAGGTGAGTCTGCAGATCCTGAGTGCCGTGTTCGATCACGGTCTCGATCCTCAACAAGCCGTCGAGGCGCCGCGCTGGGTCCATTTCCAAGAAGGCACGGGGTCCTATTTCCCGCACCTCGACATGGAGATGCTGCTGCTCGAGTCGAGGTTTTCTCCCGACGTCGTCGAGGACGTCGAATCACGAGGCCATCGGGTGACTGTCGTCGGCCCGTATGACGGCCAAGGGGCGGCTTCGATGATTCTTCGCGACGAGTCGGGTTTGCTCAGCTGCGGATCGGATCCCCGCCGCGATTGCTGGGGCGCTGCGTTCTAGCTTACGGGGCGCTAGTCCCCTGGATCCGTGCCCCGGTGCTTTCCAGAGTGTGGTGGACTCCTGGTCCACCACACTAGACTCGCGTTTCGGTGGTCGACTCGGAACGCGCTCGTTGGATCCTTCATGCGGACATGGACGCGTTCTACGCGTCGATCGAGCAGCGCGACCACCCCGAACTTCGAGGCAAACCGGTCATCGTCGGGGCGACTTCCGCCCGCGGCGTCGTGGCCGCGGCTTCCTACGAGGCGCGCAAGTACGGGATTCGCTCGGCGATGCCGGGTTTTCGCGCCAAGGAGCTCTGCCCCGACGGCGTGTATGTCTCGAGCGACATCACCAAGTACAGCGAGGTGTCCGAGCAAGTTCACGAAGTGTTCGCCGAATTCACCCCTGCGATTCAGCCGATCGCGCTCGACGAGGCGTTCCTCGACATCACGGGATCGGTCGATCTGTTCGGCGGGGTCATCCCTGTTGCGCACCAACTCAAGCGCCGCGTGCGCGAAAAAACCGAGCTGCCGATTTCGGTCGGCATCGGGCCGAACAAGCTCGTGGCCAAGATCGCGTGCACTCTCGGCAAGCCCGACGGTTTGCTTTACGTTCCGCCCCGGGCCGTCCGTTGGATGCTCGACCCTTTGCCGGTCCGTCGCCTTTGGGGGGTCGGGCCCGTGCTCGAGCAGACTCTCGTATCGCTGGGGATCCACACCCTCCGTCATCTCGCCGATTATGACTTCGAAAAGCTCCAGCGGCGCATCGGC
>JAJDAH010000435.1 GCA_029261965.1 Polyangiaceae bacterium | reverse complement strand
TACCCATCGCCGACCTGATCGCTGCACAGACTCGGGCACCTGGATACCTGGGCACCGACGCGACCGGGATCCCGATTCTCGATCCCGCGCAATCCGAAGGGATTCGCAGCGCGGCCATGTGGTGCTGGACCAACGCCCGGTCGTTTGTGTCTCGCTGGCTTCGGCAAACGTGCAGTTGCCCGCGCCGAGCACCATCACGTACAGCTCGGCCGATCGCGCCTCGCCGCTCTCGCGGTCGACGACCGTTGGTTTCTTCCCCGAGTAGTCGAGGAAAGCCTTCTCGCCTGCACGGTGCGTCTGGCGCATCGAGATGGCGAGCTTCGACTTCCACTCGCCGTACAGGTCGCAGAACTGGCTGTACTGATGCGGCCGCCGCGGATCGCGAGCTTGCGGTAGGGGCTTCGAATCACCGATCTCTTCATCGACCGCGGCTACGTCAACAGTTCCGTCGTCGACCACGTGCTCGGAGCGGGCGGCGATGTCGCATGCAAGCCCTGGGTGGCTCGCAACAGCAACAAGCAGAAGTTCACCAAAGCTGACTTCCGTCTGAACCTGCGCGAGCTCACCATCACCTGTCCAGCAGTGTCCAGCAGGGGTGACTGAGCCGTTCCGAACCGGCGAAGTCGTGAAGTTCGAGCCTGAACTATGCGATCGATGCACCCTCAGAAAGGACTGCACGATGGCGGCACCCGGCCGGGGTCGCACCGTCAGCATCGCCCGCGACGAGCAACTCCAGCAGAGGCTGTAAACGCATCGCGACCAAGCGTGGTCGGGCGAATTCTTCGCCGTCGCGCGTCCGTCGAACACCGACTCGCTGATATCGCTCAGCGACAAGGCCGACGCGCTCGCTACATCGGTCTACGCAGCAATCTCTTCGACCTGCGCCGAGCATCAACCATCCAGAATCTCGAAACCGTACAGCGCGTCTACGCGCTGTAGAACGCTGCTTGACGCTGGGATCAAACCGTTTTGTCGCCCTAGACCTAGAGCGGCGATCAGTTTCGAAGCCCGCGAAATCGCACGAAAGACGTGACTACTCGTGGCTACGCGTGATCCCACGTGACCGTACGTGATCCCATGTGGTCACATCTTGCGCGGTTGCACGCTGCCGTGATCGTCTACGGGTCAAAGGGAGAACCCGATGACGATTGCACGATGGAAGCCAACGCAGACGGTCACGAGGCAAGAGAAGATACTGCTGAAACGTGGTGGGCGAGTGCGCAAGCTGTTTGCCTTTCTGCGCGAGCATCGACACGAGTTGTTCGACGACGATTTCCAAGCGGAGCTCGAGACGATGTACCGTACGTCGGGCGCCGGGAAGGAAGCGAACCCGCCGGCGCTGATGGCGATGGCAACGTTGCTCCAGGGCTATGTGGGCGCGTCCGACGCCGAAGCCGTCGAGTTGACGGTCGTCGATCTTCGCTGGCAGATGGTTCTCGGCGTACTCGGTTCAATCGAGCCGGCCTTCTCGCAGGGCGCGCTGCAAGCGTTCCGCCAACGCCTGATCGAGCACGACATGGATCGGCGACTTCTCGAGCACACGCGTGACGTGGCGATCGCCACTGGCGCTTTCGACGCAAAGAAACTACCCAAGGAGCTTCGCGTCGCGATGGACTCCAGCCCTTTAGAGGGGGCGGGCCGCGTTGAGGATACGTTCAACTTGCTCGGGCACGCGGCCCGCAACATCGTCGCTGGCGTTGCCACGGTTACCGGTTTGGAAGTGCAGCAAGTTTGTGAGGAAGCCGGGATCGGTGTCTTGCTTCACCCGAGCATCAAGGCCGGGCTCGACTGCGAATGGAGTGATCCGGTACAGAAACAACGGGCCCTGCGAGTCCTGATCGACCAGATCGGCTCGTTACGATCGTGGATCGAGCAGATTTTGCCGGAGGAAGTGGTCTCGGAGGGGGTGCAACGCCAGCTCGACGTTCTGGACGACGTCGTCGAACAGAACATCGAATTGGCGCCCAACGACGACACCGTTCGAGTGGCTCACGGCGTCGCACCAGACCGTCAAATCTCGATCGTCGACGGGGAGATGCGTCACGGTCGCAAGACGAAGAGCAAGCGCTTCAATGGCTACAAGCGGCACATCAGCGCCGACCTCGACACCGATCTGATCATTGCTTGCGCCATGACGCCTGCAAACGAACCGGAAGAGAAAGCGGCACCGCTCATGAAAAACGACATTGAGCGTCAGGGACTCCAAATCGCCGAGCTCCACATCGACCGCGGCTACATCAACAGCTCCGTCGTCGATGACGTGCTCGGCACCAACGGTGATGTCGTGTGCAAGGCATGGGTGCCTCGCAACAGCAACAAGGGGAAGTTCACCAAGGCCGACTTCCGCCTGAACCTCCGCGAGCTCACCATCACGTGTCCTGCGGAAGTGACCGAGTCGTTCCGAACCGGCGAGGTCGTCAAGTTCGACCCCGAACGATGCGATCAATGCTCGCTACGGAAGGACTGCACGACGGCGGCACCGGGACGCGCCCGAACTGTCAACATTGCGCGGGACGAGCAGCTCCAGCAAAGACTCCGCAAGCGGATCGCTACGCGCCGCGGCCGCGAGAACCTTCGGCGCCGCGTCGCCGTCGAACACCGACTGGCACACATCGCTCAACGACAGGGCCGACGCGCCCGCTACATCGGCATACGCAACAACCTCTTCGATCTGCGCCGTGCATCGACCATCCAGAATCTCGAGACCGTGCAGCGTGTCTGCGCGCTACAGGCTGCTTGACGCTGGTATCAAACCGTTTGTCGCTCTAGCTCGCTTGCTCCGACGCGCTCGCGCGCGAATCGAGCAACCTCGATCACTTCACGCCGCGTCCTTCACGTGATCGATCAAGCTTGGAAAAACCCGGTGGTCGTGCTCAGCAATGGAACCACTCCCCTCAGACCCTAAACTGGCCATATTTTCCGGAACCCACGCTAGACGCGTCAACGGTTATCGTGTGACCACCCGATAGCCGTAGCCGCGACGAGACAGGACTTGAATGCGCGAGCCAGCAAGCTTCGCTCGAAGCTTGTGAACATAGACTCGGACGAGAGAGGAACCGGCTTCGTGGTGGGTGCCTATGGCCTCCTGGATGATCCTGCCAGGGGGCGTCCACGCGCCCTGGTTTTCGACGAGGAAACGAAGAATTGCTGCCTCAGTTCGAGTAAGCTTGTCGGTCACCGGCGCTGCGCGCGGGAACATTCGCTCATGCACCGCTAGGACCCGTGCCGCCAGTTCATAGCGATTGAGCGGGAGGGACACGTAGTCATCCGCTCCAGCCCGCAGCACGTGCGTTGCAGTATGCGGTTTCATCGACGGGTGGGTAACGGCGACTATGGGCAAGTCGATCCGAGCCGTTCTTAGTTCGCGGACTTGACGAATAAGCACGGAGGGCCTGTGATCTGCCAACGTAACTGTAGCCCCGTGCACATCAGCTAGAGCGGAAGGAAGTGATAATGACACCACCGCCAGTTTCGTTGACCTTAGTGCGCGACTGACGGCCTCGCTCAGCTCAGGATCTACTGCCACGACCCAAAGAATGCGCTTCTCCGCTGTGTGGACTATCCTCAAGGGTCAACACGCGGCTCGACTGGAGGTCGTGCGAGGGCTCGACGCCCCCCGGTCGTTGTCGCCCGTCGATTCGTCCCTCACCGGAAGTCACCCCACTCGCAACATCGCTACCGGGTAGACAGTACCTCGCGGTTACTGAATTTATCGTTAAAAGTGTGTTAATTCCATTTTCGGGTAGGTTGTATGCGGAAATCGGCGCATCGTGAACACGCAAATCGAGCATCGTGAACTCGTGAACACGCCCGAGGGGGGCGAGGTGACGCGAACAGTCGACTCTGAAACCGAGGTTCCAAAAGGAGCTTTCGGAATGGCAACGGAGCGACTGAGCGTGAGACGGACCAAGGAAATACTGCGACTGCGCGAGCAGGGCCGAACGGTACGCGAGGTCGCCCGTAGTCTCGGCATCGAAGACGACATCGCGAGCCAAGGCGGTGGGGCTGTCGTGGGCGGCCGCGGAAGTCACGATAGCGACTATGCTCTAGAATGGCGAGCAGGCGAGATGTCGAAACGAGCGTCCAGTGTGCTGCAAAGAAACGTGGATCTTCGCAAATTTAGTCCGGCTTGGATCGCGATCGAGCGACGATAGAAAGTCGCTGAGCGACTCTCCTCGGTCGCCCTACGCCCGGACGCGTTGGCGCCAAACGGTCGCGACGCGTCGGCCACGATCTCGAGCAGTGACGAGAGGCACTCGC
>JAJDAH010000434.1 GCA_029261965.1 Polyangiaceae bacterium | reverse complement strand
ATCGACTCGTGGGCGTCGCGGAAAATCCGTCTACGCTTTCACCGAACGAGGTCGGCGAGCTCTGCCTCGAAGTGGCCGGCTTGTTTCGCGCCGGTGGGGACAAGGCACGGGCGCTCACCACGCTCAGCCAATGTGTTCTGCGCCTGGAAGCCGCGGCGAGCGCGGCGGTCGGCCCCGACGAAGCGTCGACGTTCGATCATTTGCGCATCAACCTGTACCTGTCGCTCGGCGAACCTGACCGCGCCAAAGAAATGCTCGACGAGCGCGTGCAGCACCTACCGAAGTCCGCTGTCGCATGGAGCCGGCGCGCGCGAGTCCTTCGACACATGGGGCTCCTCCCCGAAGCGATCCGCTCGATGGAGAAAGCCGTCGCGCTCGCGCCGGCATCGCGCCGCGCGCGATACGAAAAGACGCTCGCCGAAATGAAAAAGCCGAATTGAGCCGAGCTCATTGACGAGCTGGCCGCTACCCCGTGGGTCCCGAACCTGGCTCGGGGTGCTCCACCGTCGTCCCAGGCAGCCACCAAAACCAGCGCGAAAAACGGCCATCTTCGCCGGGTCTTTCCGAAAATTCTGAAAATGCAGAAAAGTCGTTGATCGAAAGGTCTATATACTGATATTTCGTGTGCGAACTAATTGGAGGCCCAGGCCATGACCACTCTTCGAATCTCATCCGCACTGAAGCTCTCGAGTTTGATGGTATTTTCTGCCGCATTTACAGCAGGTTGCGGTGGATCCAATGACGTGAATCTCGGCAACCAGGGCGGCGGCGCGGGAGCGCCGGCCACTGGCGGCACGAGCGGCGCGGGCGGCGGAGTAGCGGGCGCCGGCGGCTCCGCTGGCGCTGGAACCGGCGGCGGCATGGCGACGGGCGGTGTGCCGGGCACCGGCGGCGCGGGCGGCGGCGTTGGGGGAGGGGGCGGAGTCCCGCCGACCGGCGACTTCGATCTGACCGGGTTCTGGGGGGTGGAGACGATCATCACGAGCACGGTGATGGGGATCCAGCTCCAGAGCACGCAGTACTTCCTGACCGAGCTCGTCCAGAACGGAACCGACATCCAGTACACGACGCGCATTTGTGAGTACGAGCTGCCCTCGGTGGACATCGCGAAAGTGACGGTGCCGCCGGCGCTTCAGTCACTCATCCAGAGCAAAGTCGTGACCTCGCAGGGGCCGTTCCTCTCAGGCACGACGTTCGGCTCGACCTTCGCCCCCGCTGAACAAGTCGTGATCTTGGGAGCGAATCTCGCCAACCCCGCCACCGACCCCCTGCCGACGTCCATGAACCTCGCCACCGCCGTCGACGAGGACGGGGACTCGAACCCCGGAGTTTCCGTCGATGCCGATGTGTTCATCTGCCCCGGCGGCGTCGCCCAGCTCTACATCGCGCTCCGGACGACAGCGGCACTCAACGGCATGGTTCAAGACCAGAACACCATCGTGGGCACCGCGAACGCCGACATCGATCAGTCGATACTCGGGTTTTCGGATCCGTGTCTGAATCTGGCTTCGAGCATCACCATCGACGTGCTTCCGGGTAGCCCCTTCCGAATGCTTCGCGTCGACGGCCAACGCGGTGGCCCGAACCTGGAAATCGACGGCAACGGGCAGATCGACTGCGCCGAGCTCAGCGCGGGCCGCGCCAGCGTGTTCTAGCGCCGCGCCGCGCCGACTGCTCGCTCGAGCCGCATTGCTGCGGCACATGGCTGCGGGCGAGCTCAGAAAAGGCAGGCGACGTTCTCGCCGTCGCCGCCTTCGCGATAGTACGTGCCGTAGTAGATGCACATCTCGTTGGTCGCGGCCGAATCACCAAAGGTCAGCGTCTGGTTGGTGAAGTTGTCGTAATCGCAGTGGTGCTCGATGCGCGTGCCCGGCCCGAGCGGCATCGGCGGGTCGTAGAATGCGGGCTCCGGCTCGCTCCACTCGGTGGTTTCGTAGATGGGCAGACCGTTGGCCGACGCCGTGAACAGCGTGCCGTACTGGTGCATGTGGCTGTTCGAGTCGAGCAGGAACGAATCGAAGCTCAGGTTGCAGCTGCCACCGGCCTGTCCCGTGGACCGCGGCGGAACCGAAACGCTCAGGGTATTCGAGAACACCGATCCGGCGACGCCGGTGACCGTGCCGCGAGGCACGTAGTCGAAGGCCGTCGTGATTTCGACACTGACGGGATCCGACGTCGTGTTCAAGAAGTGCACGTTGATGCGCAAGCCTTCGTTACTGTTTACGCGGCGGCCAACGCCGGGCGGGAAAGCGAGCGCTTGCTGCGGTTTGGCGGCCAGGTGCACGTAGGGGCTGAACTCGAGCCCGCTACAGTTTTGCACGGGGCCGTTGGTGTTGTTGCCGCCCTGGAAGACGAACATGTGATGGGAGCCGCGAGTCATGAAGGACTCGGTCCGGATGACTTCCACATCGGCGCCGAACGGATTGGCGAAGTTCTGGCACTTGAAGACCTCTTCGCCGGGCTGCACGAGCACCGAGTCGAAAGTGATCTGCGCGGTCTGAAAATCGTTCGGCGTCCCGCCGCCGGTGCCGCCTGTCCCGGGCATGGCGCCGACACCGCCCACGCCGCCGGTCGAAGGACCGCCGCCTGTGGACGGACCACCGCCGGTGGAAGGCCCCCCGCCTGCGCCACCGGTCGCCGGTACGCCTCCGGTGCCCGTGCCCGCGCCCCCGCCGGTGTTGACTCCTCCACCGCTACCGCTTCGACACGCCGTCGCGCACGCCTGCACATCGCCCGTTCCGCAAACGCACTTTTCGAAGCAGTCCGCGCAACCGCCGCAGTCGGGCGCCATCGTGCACGCGGAGGCGCCGCCGTTTCCTTCGGGCTCCGGATCGCCGACCGCGACTCCGCATCCGAGCGAGAGGCCGCTGGCAAGCGCGGCGGCCAACATCCCGCGCTGGAGCCGCCACCACTTGGCTATGGCTAGTGACCGAGTCGACATCACGACGACGATTATCGCAGCCGCCCGGCCGGGGCGCCAGGTAGCGACGCCCGGCCCGCGCTCCCGCCTGCTTCTGCCCCCGACCTGGGTTAGAGTGCTGCCCGATGCGGAAATTCGCTGCTTTTTGCTTCACCTTTCTCGTCGCCGCCTGCGGTTCGAGCGGCAGCGGCGATGGCGACGCCGATGGGAGCGCCGGCGCTGGTGGCACCGATGCCGGAAGCGGTGGTCAGCCGGGGGTGCCCCCGCTGGTCGAAGGTTGTCCCGGGCAACAACTGCGCGAAGGCATTCCTGAAGATCTGACCGCGCCCGGGCCGTGGCCGGTCGGCGCGGTGACGACGATGCTCGGCGGTATCACGACCGAGGTGTGGTTTCCCGCCATCCCGGGTAGCGACACCGGCGGCAACGAGCTCATCTACGATTTTCGCGACGCGCTTCCGGCGAGCGAGCGCGGCTTGATTCCCGACGACCGCAACCCCGTTCAGACGTGCGACTGCTACCGCGATCTACCCTTGGACGAGGACGCAGGGCCGTACCCCGTTCTCGTGTTCGTGCACGGCACCGCGGGCACCCGGACCACGAACCTCGAGCAGATGACGCATTGGGCGAGCCGCGGCTTCGTCGTCGTTTCGTCCGACCACCCCGGCATTCGCCTGGGCGATCTGCTCGAGGGGGCCATCACCGGCAACCTCAACTTCCAGAGTGACCAAACCGGAGACGCCCGCCGCGTGCTCGCAGCTCTCGCGGCCCCCACGGGAGACGCCGCCTTCCTCGCGGGTCACCTCGATCTAGACCGTGTCGGCGCGATGGGCCACAGCGCCGGCGGGGGCGCGGTCAGCTCCCTCGGCGACGCCGTGGACGTCATCATTCCCTACGCAGGTGGCTCGGAGATCGCCTTGGCCCGCGCGCAATCGACGCTGCACGTCTACGGCGAAACCGACAGCGTCGTCCCAGCGGCGACCCAGCCCTACGACGATACGACGACGCCTCTTCGCCGGTTGCTCTACATCCGCGCCGGAGGGCATCTCGTTGGCGGCAGCCTGTGCATTCTCCGTGATCCGCAAGATCCGTCGAACGACATCCTCGATCTCGCGGTCGAGTTCGGGATCGGCGGCGCGTTCGCGCCGGCCTTGCCGATGTTCTTTGGTGCCCTGTTCGACGGGTGCAACGATCTGCCGGAGGACCCTCAGCCGTTCCTGCCGGCATCGCGCGGCGTCGAGATCCTCAACGCCGCGAGCGCCGGCGTCTTCGAAGAAACCCTGCATTGCTCGAGCGCCGCCACGGCCGGTCTTCGCGCGATGGAGTCGACGTTTGGCGCCGACGTCGCGCGCTACGCCGAAACCCTACCTTGATGCCCGAGGGCGAGCGCTCGAGGGTTCTCGTTGCGGGGGCGGGCTACGTCGGCTCCGCCCTAGCCGCGCAACTGGCCCGCGCCGGTACCGAGGTCTACGCGCTCCGCCGAAACCCCGGCCGACCATCGAAACGCGTCAAGCCCATCGCCGCCGATCTCACGTTTCCTTCCACCCTCGTCGATCTTCCCGAGGTCGACGCGATCGTCTACTCGGCGGGACCCGACGGTCGAAGTGATGAGGCGTATCGTGCCGCGTACGTCGACGGGCTTCGGCACGTGCTCGAATCGCCGAGCGTCCAGCGGCACCCACCGCGGCGACTACTCATGACGTCGAGCACGGGCGTCTACAGCCAGGCGTCCGGAGAGTGGGTGGATGAGAGCTCGCCGGCGGAGCCCGTGGATTTTTCGGGTCAGCGTCTTATCGAAGGCGAGAACATCGGGCCGGAGCACGACATCGAGACCGTCGTGGTTCGGCTCGGCGGGATCTATGGCCCTGGGCGTACGGGATTGCTGGAACGAGTCCGCCGAGGCGAGGTGACCGTCCCGACCGAGCCCCGCTACACCAATCGCATCCACCTCACCGATTGTGTTGGGCTTCTGGCGCACCTGCTCGGACTCGATTCGCCAGAAGGGCTCTACCTCGGCGTCGACGACGACCCCGCCGATCGGCGCGAAGTCATCACGTGGCTCGCCGAGCGAACCGGGGCCCCGCCACCGGCCGCGGCCGAATCCGAAATCACACGGGGCAACAAGAGGTGCCGCAACGCGCGAGTCCGAGCCTCCGGTTACGAACTGAAGCTGCCGTCCTATCGTGAGGGGTACGCCGAGCTCATCGAGAGCTCCTGAGCCCCTCAAAGTCAGCCCTTGACAATGACTGACCGGTCAGTCACGTATGGAGCATGCCTCGTGTGGCCGCCGCCGACCGCGACGATCTCGTCGAAACCCGCAAAAAGCAGATCCTCGACGCGACGCTCCGCTTGCTCGTGAGCCAGAGCTTCGACCGGACCACGGTCGACGCGATCGCCAAGGAGGCGGGCATCAGCAAGGGCTCGGTCTACCTCTATTTCGAAAACAAGGGCGCGATCATCGACGCGCTGGTTCGGCGCTATTCGCTCCTCGGCGACGTGGAAAAAATGGTCGGCCAAATGGGCGGCGTGTCGCCCGAGGATTCGCTCGGCGCGATCGTGCCCGTGTTGTGGAAGCGACTCGTTTCCCGCGCCGAGCTCGTCAAGCTCCTACTGCGAGAGGGACCCGCGCGACCCGACGTGTCCAAGGCGCTGTTCAAGCGCATGGTGATCCCCGTCAACACGATGGTCGCCGAGTGGCTCGAGAGGCACATCGGCCCGGAGCGCGCTCGCGAGATCGACACCTTCGTCGCCGGGCGCGCTCTGTTCGGCATGCTCGTCGCGTTCCTGATCACCCAGGAGCTGCTCGGGGGCAAACACGTGCGACCGATCGACGACGACCGGATCACTTCGACCATCACCGAGGTGTTTCTCTACGGTGTGATGGGCGGAAAGCGAGGAGAGTGATGTTGAGACGTTTTCGCCCTTATCGCGCCATGCGCATCGGTCTCGCGGTCGCCTATGTCTTCCCACAATATCTCTGGCTCCTTCTTCGCGAGCGGTGGCGGCTGGCCGTTCCTTCGCCCGAGGCTTGGAACCGGGTGCACGAGCGAGCTGCGGCGACGATTCACGACCTGGGTCTGCACCTTGGCGGGCTCTTCATCAAGTTCTGTCAGATCCTCGGGGCCCGCGCCGACGTGCTGCCGGCCGCGTACGTCGAGAAGCTCGCGCGCTTTCACGACAGAGTTCCCGCCCGCCCCTTTTCAGAGCTCGCCCGCTTCGCCGATGGCGAGCTCGGCAAACCCGCGAGCGAAGTCTTCTCTTCGATCGACGAGGAGCCGATCGCCGCCGCTTCCCTCGCTCAAGTTCACCGCGCGACGCTGAAGACTGGCGAGCAAGTCGTCATCAAGATCCAGTATCCCGAGATCGCGAAGCTCGCTCCGGCGGACATCAAGAATGCTCGCCGCGTCGCGCGCCTCGTGATGTTGCTTCAAAAGCGTTTCGACATTCAAAGCGTCGTGCGCGAGGTGTCGAAGTTCATCGAGCTCGAGCTCGACTTCGAACGAGAGGCTCGCTCGACCCGCCGCGTCGCCGACGATCTCGCTGACTGTCCGGACGTGCGCGTGCCGCAGGTCCACGCCGACGTTTCCACCAAGCGACTGCTCGTTCTGGAATTTCTCGACGGGGTGCAGATTGCGGACGTGGCGGCGCTCGAGCGCGCGGGTCACGCTCGTCGCGACGTCGCCGGAAGGGTGGCGCGGATTTACGCTCAAATGCTCTTCGAGCGTGGCTTCTTCCACGGCGATCCGCATCCCGGAAACCTGTTGGTGCTCGAAGACGGCCGCATTGGCCTGCTCGACTTCGGTTTGGCGAAGGAGCTGCCCCCGGACTTCGCCAGCGGAGTGGCCAGGCTTCTCGTGTGCGCCTTCGCCAGCGACGCGGGTGGGGCCCTCGCCGCGGCGCGTGGCCTCGGCTTCGAAGTGTCCGGGGGTCAGCCCGAAGATTTGCTCCGCCTGGTGCGGGCGATGCTCGGCGAGCAAGCCAAGGATACGAGCGCGCTCGATCTGCTCGGTCAGAGCAGCATCGACAAGATCCCCGAGCACTTCGGCCTCGTCGTGCGCACGCTGATCCTGCTGAATGGAGCGCGTCATTCAGCAGGAGCTCGGCGCGGTGCTGCTCCGGCAGATGTCGACGGCGTCCGCCGCGTAGCGTTCCTCAGCGCTTTCGGAACGACGTCGGGTTCAGCTTCAGCCGCTTGAGCGTCTCGTACATGCCGGACCTCGCCATGCCGAGCTCGCGGGCCGCCCGCGTCACGTTCCCATCGCACGCCGCGAGCGCCGCAACCACGCGAGCACGAAGCGACCCGTCGGTGCCATCGTCCGGAGAGGTCTCTTCGTACGACGCGATGTCGCCGGCTTGTACGCGATCACGGTTGTCGCGTCGCGCGACGTTTGCCGCCGCGCGAACCACATTCCGAAGCTCCCGCACGTTGCCCGGCCACTGACGCGCGAACAGCACCTCTAGCGCCGTCGCGGTGATGCCGACGCCGCTCTCGGCGAGGAAGTGCGCTGCCAACACTGGCAGATCCTCGCGACGCGCGTCGAGCACCGGCAGACGGATGCGAACGGCGGCGATGCGGTGAAACAAGTCGCCGCGAAAGGCGCCGGTGCTCACCATCTCGTCGAGCCCGCGGTTGGTCGCGCCGATGATTCGCACGTCGACCTGCACCGGACGGTCTTCTCCGACGGCGCGCACCTCGCAGGTTTCGATCACTCGGAGCAGCTTGGCCTGAACGGCGGGAGTCAGCTCCCCGACTTCGTCGAGCAAGAGCGTGCCCCCTTCGGCCGAACGAAAAAGCCCGGTACGAGCTCCCGACGAGCCGGAAAACGCACCCTTGGCGTGGCCGAAGAGCTCGGACTCGACGATCTCCGGAGCGAGCGCGGCGCAGTTCACCGCGACGAACGGGCCCGGGCGACCGCTGGCTTCGTGGATGACTTGGGCGACCACTTCTTTGCCGGTGCCGGTCTCGGCCTCGAGAAGCACCGGATCGTTCGAGGGCCCGACGGTCGCGATGCCGAGGCGCGCTTCGTCGAGCGAGGGGCCGCCGGCGAGCGAGGGATGCTCGAACGGTGGCTGCGATTCGAATCCGACCACGTCGTCGGTGACGTAGAGCAGCGTCTTGGCGAGGCGCACGACCGAGCCGTAGGCCGCGGGCGTTCGTGGGGCGGTGACCTTGACGCCGTTGATGAAGCTGCCGTTGTGGCTGCCCTGATCGGTCACCAAGACGCCCCCGTCGGTCGGCTCGATGAGCGCGTGCACCCGCGAAACCGACGAATCCTGAACCGAGAGATCTGCCGAGGCATCTCGACCGATCGTGCGAGGAGCTTCCAGTCGCCAAGGCACCGGCGTGCAGATGTCCTGCACGAAGAGCGCAAGCAGGCCCGGCACACGCGGTCGGGCGTGGTGCGCCACGCTGTCGAACGCGGTCTCGGTGACTGTCCGGTCGTTCATCCTTCGCGCAAACGGCGGAGACGCCAACAGCGTCAGGTCGAGCGCGCGGGAGCTTAGCGTCTGGCCGCCTTCGCGGCCACGCCTTTGTCCCGGCTCACCCTGAAGGGGTGAGACCCACCGATCCCCAGTCACTCGTTCCGTTCGCGAGCAAGCGCTCGAAGCTCACCGGCTCGAATCCGGCGGCCAATACCGTGAAGGTGCTCGTGCCCGCCGGCACGTCCAGCCACCAGTAGCCGTCTCCCGCCCGGGTGCGCACCATCTGTCCGGAGGAGCAAAGCACGATGGCACCGGCGAGCCGCGCGCCCGACGAGGTCGCTGCGCTCGTCGCTAGCGATCCGTCCCACACGACGCCTTGCAGCCGTCCGGTGCTTCCACCGCTGCTGGCCGTGTCGAGCGCGACGGTGAGGGGCGACTCTGCCGCTTCCGCGGTGACCGAAACACCCTCGTAGCCCTCGAGGTACACCAGAAACTCGACCGTGCCGTCCACGTCGAGCTCGGCGCGTCCGCCAGCGTCCGAGAGCGCGTATCCGGCTTCCGCCACGTAGACGACCGCGTTTTCGAGTGGCGCACCGCCGCTCGTCGTCACGTGCACTTCGAGACTCGTCCGGGCGGTCGCCGGCCAGAGTCCGATCGATGCCCAGCTGTCTTGTCCCGCCGTGACGAGGACCGAGCTCGTTGCCGTCTGATACCCCGGGGCGCTGGCGCTGAGTCCGCGTTCGCCCTGGCCGATCTCGAGCTGCCAGAAGGCATCGCCGGCTCGCGCCGCGGCTTCGATCCCGCCGGCCGTCACGATGGCGCCGGGGATGCGCAGTCCGTCCGTTGGTGTCGAGGATGTGGACAGATCCCACACGACACCGATCACCCGGCCCTCGTTTGCTTGATCCGGCGGCTCGGGTGCAGGCGGCGGTTCCGGCTCGGGTGGCGGTTCGGGAGCAGGTGGCTCGGGCGCTTGGCAGGTCGAGCCGATGACGAACCCACCCGCGGGCGCTAGGCTGAGGCGATTGCCGGTTTGCGTGCCGTAGATCCCGTCCGCGGTGATCTTGTCCGACGGGTTGTTCGCGTTCCAGAGCATCTGAAACGCCTTCACGTCGACTCCCCGGAGATCTTTCGCCCCTGCGCCCCGATAGTCGAAGTGCACGCGGTCCCGGCTGCCGAACCACGCGTACCCGCGTGTCTCGAGCGACGTGCGCCAAGCGGAGTACTGGCTCGTGTCGATGGCCAAGCCCGATTCGTGATTCGATCGCCCCGGCCGCGCGGCGAGGCCGATCCCGCAGCTCTTCGATTGCGACCACCGGTAGAGCAGGTACTGCTGCGCGACCGTGCGGAACATCGAGTTCACCCGCAGATCTCGCCCGGGGTTCGCATCGAGCGCGCTCACCAGCGCATTTCGCGCTGGGGTCTGCATGAACGGAAACGTCGCTGCCGTTTTCGAGAAGTTCGATCGGCTCGGCACTTCGGCCACCAGATTCGGCGTGATGCAATTCATCTGCGCGATGATCTGCTCGCTCAGCCCACGTACGGACGACGTCGAGCACCCAGCACGAATCGAGTCCTCTACGGTCACTCCGGCAATCACGAGGGGCAGAGGCTCGCCAGACTCCTCGGGAACTGGGCCGTCGACGTCGATGGCGAGTGGCTCGTCGTCCACGATGGCCCCCGGGTCGAGATCCCCGAAATCCTGGCGCCCATCGGCCGGTCCGCAGCCGATGGCGAAGGCCGCCAGCGTGGCGGAGACGGTGAGCACGTGGCGCTTCATCACTGGAACCACTCAAGAGCAATCCGCGGGCCAAGCCCGCCGCGCTTTGGCCGGGCCGACTGCCGCTGTTTTTTCGTCCGGCGGGGGAACGCCGGCTCCTGAAACGTCCAGCGGCGACCAGACACCGTCCGGACGGGCCGGCGCCCAGGGCGTTCGGTCGCCATTGGGCCCGACTTGCCTCGGATCGTGCCGCCCGATAGCATTCGACAGTCCCCGAGCATCGATGCCCTTCCTCAGTAACTTCGCGGCAATCCAAGAGAATTCCCGCTCGAGCAACGCCGCTCCCACCGCTCGCGCCCCGCGTGCAGCGCTCGAACTGGAGAGCTAGCTCGTGGCGGACGGGACCACGGCGGGTCGGCCGGCATTTCCCGAGCAGGTGGGCCGCTACGAGGTGCTCTTGCCGCTCGCCTCCGGCGGTATGGCCACCGTTTATCTGGCTCGCTCCACCGGCTTGGCGGGTTTCGAACGCGAGGTTGCGCTCAAGCTCACCCACGCCCACCTCGGAGAAGAATCCAGTTTCGCTACGGCTCTCGTCGACGAGGCGAACCTCGCCGGCCGCATCCGGCACCCCAACGTCGTTTCGGTGCTCGACGTCGGCGACGACCCGCACGGCATCTTTCTCGTCATGGAGTACGTCGAGGGAGACACCCTCGCCGGGCTCGCTCGGGTTCTCAAAGACAGCGGCGAGCGGTTCCCAGAGCGCATCGCGCTCCGAGTTCTGGAGGACGTGCTCGCGGGTCTGCACGCCGCGCACGAGCTTCGAGACGCCGAAGGCGTGCTCGTCGGTTTGGTTCATCGCGACGTCACGCCACACAACGTGCTCATCGGCATCGACGGCGTGTGCAAGCTCGCGGACTTCGGCGTCGCCAAGGCCGCCACGCGCATCGCCGTCACGGCCACTGGGCTCATCAAGGGCAAGGTCGCGTACATGGCCCCGGAGCAAGCGCTCGGCAGGCCGCTCGATCGCCGCTGTGACGTCTGGGCTGCGGGGGTCGTACTCTGGGAGCTCTTGAGTGGCTTGCGGTTCCACTCCGCGTCGAGCGACGCGGCGACTCTGCTTCGCGTCGTCAGTGAGCCCCCACTTCGACTGCGATCCGTGCGTCCGGATCTCGCGCCGGAGCTCGACGATCTCGTGGCGCGTGCCCTGCAGATGGACCGCAACAATCGTTACCCGACGGCGGAAGATTTCCGGCGGGCTGTCGTCCAGGCGGCCGACGCCACGTGCGGTCGCGCCGAGCCGCGCGAGCGCGGCGCCGACGTCTCGGAGCTCGTCGGTGACCGGCTCGAAACGCGCCGGGCGAAAGTAGCGGAAGTCCTCGAGCTTCGCGGTCGCATCGGCCAAATCACCCGCACGGCGTTGCCGTCGTTTCCCCAGACGCCGAGCGCCGTCGAAAGCTTGCCGGGCACCGAGCCGACCGTCGTCGAATCCTTGGGTCCCCCAGCGCAAGTCACCTCGGCCACGGCCGCCGTCACCGCCGCGACTGAAGTCGTCCCCTTCGTCGTCCCGGAGCCGGCGCCGCCGCCCTCATCTCCGCTCGGCGACCTTCAACGTCGCTCGGCGCCCCCATCTTCGCCGCTGCTCGAGCCGCCGTCGGAGGCCACGCGCACTGAAACCATCAGCGTTGCCACCGCCGGCGCGGAGGATCCCGGCGAGCTCACCGTCGCGCCCGCGTCCTGGCACCGTCGTCCCGTGGTGCGCCTCGGCATCGCCGCCGGAGCATTGGGCCTTTTGGGCGCCGTCACCGTGTACGCCGTCCGTTCACCGACACCGCCGGAAGAACACATCGTGGCGGCCGTTCCTGCCGCCGTCGATCCGAGCGGCGAAGCCTCGGCCGAAGCCAGCCCGCTCACGCCTGACGAGCTTCCGTTGGCCGCTCCCCCCGCGCCCACCTCCCAGAAGCTCACTGTCGTCGGTGCCGCTCCCATCGTCCGGGTGTACGTCGGCAAGCGCCGCCAGAACTTCGATACTGCCAAGCGCGAACAGGTGGTCGACGTCACCAAAAAAGACGAAGGGCGGTGGATAGCCATCGTCACCTCGGATGGCCGAAAGGGCGCCGCCCAGCTCGAACGCGCCGGCGGCCGCCTCGAAGTGCCACTCACCTCGCGCGTTCCCGCGGCGGGGCAGGGGAAGAAACGAACTCCGCTGCTCACGAGCCCCTACGAGAAAAAGCAGTGACCTTCGCCGTGTCGAGATGGCGCCCGACCGCGTTCGGGCCGGCCTTCGCTCTACTTGCCGCGCTCGTCTTGCTGGCGCCCAGGACTCACGCCGATGATTCCGCCGCCGCCGCCCGCGCTTTCGAGCAGGGCGCCAAGCTCTTCGCCGAGCGCGAGTATCGACAAGCCGCGCAGCTTTTCTCCCGCGCCTACAAGCTGTCTCCTCACGGCGATTCCGCCTACAACGCCGCGCTCAGTTGGGAACGCGCTGGCGAGCGCGGCCTCGCCGCCGAGAGCTACGCCGAAGCCGTCGGTCGCGACCTCCGCGCCGAAGCCCGCAAAGACGCCGAAGCCCGCTTGCTCGAGCTCAAGCGCGCGCTCGTCCTCATCATCGTCGCCGAGCCCGAAGGCGCTAGAGCCTCCATCGGCGACCGCGCGCGCGAAATCCCCGCCGAGTTCTTCGTCGAGCCCGGTCGCCGCCTCGTCACCGTCTTCGGTGATGGCCACCCCCCCAGAAGCCGCCAACTCGACGTGCGCGCTGGCACCGAGCACATCATCGAGGTGCCCCCGGAAGACAAAAAAGAGAAAGCCGCTGCCGCTCCACCGCCGACTTCACGCCGACTGCCCCCCGAACCGAACAAACCGTCCAAGCTCTGGCCCGCCCTCGGCTGGACCGGCGTTGCCATCGGCAGCGTGCTCGCCGGCGCCACCACCTACCTCGGCGTGCAGGCCAAAGACGCCCGCAACGAATTCAACGACTCCCTCCGCCTCGATCCGAACGAACGCCAGGACGTGCTCGACCAACAAGCCCGCACACGAGCTGTCGGCATCGCTGCCGCCATCGTCGGCACTTTCGGCGTCACCATCCTCGTCGTGCACAGCGCCAAGTCGCGCCCCGAGGTCGCCCTGCGCCTAGGCCCGACCGGCGCTGCGTTTCGATCTCGATTCTGAACGCCAGCCGACTCGGGCCGGCGAGCGTCGCCGTCGGATCGCCGCTCCTGCAAAAACCGCGAAGGCGAGCACGCCCAAAGGAGCGTCGTTTCTAGCTCCAGGTGCACGACAACTACAGAGCCCCTCCACCGGAGGAAGCGCTCCCGTCGGAGCGCCGACACCAGCGCTGCCCCCCGTCGACATGTTCGGCCCGCCCCCGGAGCTGTGCCCACATCCCGTGGCGCAAGCGTCCAAGTTCCCCGTCACGCAACTGCAATGCGCCCAGCACGAGTCACACCCCGAGCAATCCCCCGCATTGCACCCTGGCGCTCCCAGACCGCCGCCTCCTCCCGAGCCCGTGGACATTCCGCCGGTACCCGCCGAGCTGCCGCAAATCTCGTCGCACACCAACGGATCGGACGTCTCGCAGAGGCATCGGTCCGTGCATGCGATGCAGCCGTCGCAGTTCGGGCTCATCCCGCACGCTGGTGGCTCCCCCGCCGAACCCGAGCCCGCACCTGCGGAGCCCGGATTGCAAATCCCGACGCAGGCCACGGCGTCGCCGATCTCGCAGACGCACCGCGGAACGCACCCGGTGCACCCGCCGCAATCCGGCACCACGCTGCATCCCGTGCTCACCATCCCGCCGGTCCCCCCGGTCGGTGCGCCTCCCATGCCGACCCCGCCAGTGCCGCCGGCGCCCACCGCTCCCCCCATGCCGCCCGCGCCGCCAATCGGAACCACGGGTCCGCCGGGGCACCCGATCGGCGTCGTGTCGCCTACCAAAGTCGCGGCGACCGCAATCCTCTCACTCCACCCCACGGCGCTTTGCCCGACTAGCACCTGCGTCACGAAGGGGCTCAGGTTCAACGTCGGCGAGTGACTCGCACACGACGTGTTGCTCGCCGCTTCCTCCACGCACCGGTTCGGTCCGCAGTCCGCTACCTCCACGACACACTCGAGCCCGTTGGCTTCTACCAGCAACTTCGCTCCGCATCCGAACCGCGCCCGCCCCGCCGCGTACGGCCAAGTCCCGTCCGCCGTGCCGCCACAAGACATGGTCGACGTGTCCGTGCCCCCACCGAACGTCGAGATGAAATACTGCCCGTTCGCCGGCACGTCCGAATAGCTCACGTCCGCGCAGGTCCCCATCGTCGCGCACTCGCACCCGCCGATCGTCACCGGGAGACTCTTCGTCCGCGTCGCCTCGGAATCGCCCGCTGGATCCGGCCCCGCACAGGCGCCCCCGAGAACAAGAATCGCCGACAGCGCCCCCAGAATCACGCGGCTTCGGCGAGCGCTCGGTTTCCTTCGCACGGCGCCAGAAGTGTACTCCAGCGGGCGTGCCAGCGCTCAATCGGTATGCACTTGGAGGAAACCCGCCGTCGCCAGCCCAGGGCGCCGAGCATCCGCGCGCCCAGTCGTTTCCGGGCGCGCGGTGCCACGATGGTTCGGCGGTCAGTAGTCGCCGTGCTCGGCCAGATCCACGTTCGGGTAGCCGCCGAGTGCTCGGGTGCTGTGGCTCGATGGGGTTCCGCTGCGGCCGATGTCCATGTGGAAGTGGTTTCGGTGCGCCGAGTTGTAGTTCGGGGTCAGCACCGAGCCGAAAATCTGTCGAATGGTCGCTTGGCACCCGACTTCGTAGAGGGTGCGGCTGAAGCCGCTTTGCGCGGCGAGGCCCGAGGTACAGGTCGTGTTGCGGTCGCCCCACTTCACCCAAACGGAGTTCGAGTTGATGTCGTACTTGGTGCCGTCCGCCGTGTAGAAGTAGCGAATGTCGATGGCTCGGCCCCAGGAGTGGTTCGAGTAGGAGCTGCAGCTCGGCTCGGGATCGCTCGGCCCACGACAGTAGTTCGTCGTGCTCCAGCTGCAGCAACATCGGTAACAGTAGGAGCCAAGCGTGCCGACGCGGGTGATGCCGTGCTCCTTGAGTAGATCGGCGAAGGCGAAGAGAGTCTTGACGAACTCGCAGGCCATCGGATCGCCCGAGGGGTTACTGGTTTCGCCGCGAGCGAAGAGCACCCCGTTGATCGGCCCGTCGATGTTGACGGCGTCGACCACGCCCTTGGCCGAGGTGCTGGAGAAAGGCACACCGCTCAGTGCGAGATCGTCGAGACAGTTGCCCGTGCTCGGCGGCGGCATCGTCGGCGGGGGCGTCGTGGTCGCCGGGGCTTCGACCACGAAGTTGCCGATGGCCGTGGCGATCTGCACGCCGTTGATGTCGTAGCCGCGCGCCTCGGCCCAACGGGCGCCGGGGTACTGGTACTGGTAGGTGAGCGGGAAGTTCGGCGCCGTGTAGCTGATGCCGAGGGAGAAGTCGGTTTCGATGACGTATTCGACTGACGCGATGTCGCTGCCTGCGAGCACGGCGAAGTCGACCTGGGCGAGCGGCGGCGTGCCGGCGACCTGGACGTGAACCTCACCGTCGAAGGGATCGGCGACCTCGAGGTAGTCGGGCGCGACGGGGCCCGGCGGAGGTGGAGGTGGCGGCGTGCCGGGCGGTGGGGGCGGGGGAGTACCCGGGGGAGGCGGAGGCGGAGGTTGTCCTGGCGGCGGCTCGCCGGGTGGGGGCTGAGCCGGGGGCGGTTGGGTCGGCGGAGGCTGACCTGGCGGCGGCTCGCCCGGGGGGAAAGAGCCTGGTGGCGCTGCGCCGGGATCGCTCGGACCGGCCGGCGCGGGCATTGCGTTTTCGCCGAAGACCTGTCGGTCGTCGTCCGCAGCGGAGCAGGCAGCGAGCACCGTGCTCACGGCGACGAAGGTGAAGGCTCGAACCGAAGAAGTGAAGGTGCTCATGATTCTTTCCGAAGTGGGGGTTGGGATTCAGCTGCCTGGTGGGTGCGCGCTCAGAGCGCGCCTAGCGGAGTGGAGTCGGCGACGACCTCGACCGAGACTTCGCCGCGCTCGGTCACGGCTTTCTGCTCACCGAACAGGTGCAGGCTCGCCGGTACGCTGAGATCGAGAACCCAGTGGTCGACGCGGTCCTCCACCCAGCACGCCGGTCCTCGGTCGAGCACTGCGACGACGGCGGACTTGCCGTTGTCGACGTTCGTGACCTTGATCTTCGCGCCGCAACCGAAGCGATCGGCGCCCGCGGCGTACCAGCCCACACTGCGCTCGCAGTCAGGGCCACTCAAGCCGCCGCACAGCGCGTCGTACGCGGCGCGCCGGCCTTGCGAGTTGGCGCCGCTCTGGCACCAGGGGATGCAGTTGTCGGCGGAGTCGCCGCGGTGGTTGCCGCTGCTGTCGATGTAGCACCCGAAGCTCGTGACGTAGTAGCTGCCGCTCGCGCTCTGTTTCGTGCCGGCGGTGCCGCCGCAGCTCCAGCTGCTCTCGGTTTCGCCGTAGGACGGCAGCGACTGATTCGCCGTGGAGCCGTCCGGTGCGAGGCCGACCGAGTTCCAGTCGCTCGCGCCAGCGCTCGCCGACCAGGTGAAGGTGTCACTCGCGAAGCCATTGGCGACGACGGTGAAGGTGTGGTTGCCCGCCGGCGCATCGACCCAGAAGAACGCGTCACCCGCGCGAGCCTTCTTGGCGATGCCGCAGTCGCAGAGCACGATGGCGTCATCGATGCGTGCGCCCGACGAGCTGGCGGGGCCGGTGGCCTTCGAGCTGTCGTAGATGACGCCCTGGATGCGGCCGGTCGAGCCCGTGTTCGCGGCGCCGAGAGCGATGGTGACGGCTTGCGAGCCGCTCTGCACGCTCACCGTCTCCGTCACGCCGGCGTAGCCGTCGGCAAAAGCCTGGACCTCGATGGTCGCGGGCTCGAGCGAGTAGTGCACCTGGCCGCTGCCGCCGGCGAGCTCGACGCCGAGGCCGGGCACGTAGACGATGGCGCTACTGAGCGGAGCGCCCGAGCTGTCGGTGACGAGCACGTCGAGCTCGCCCATCGCGCCGGCGGGCTCGAGGCCCACCGAAGCCCACGTGTCGTTCTTGTCGTTGATGACGACCGATTGGGTCACCGTGGCGTAGCCCGGCGCCGAGACGGTCATCGTGTGGGTGCCGGCAGCGAGGTCGAGGCTCCAGAAAGCGTCGCTCGCTCGCGCCGTCGTCATCTGGCCGCCTTCGATGCTCACCGTGGCGCCGGGGATCCGGCGGTTGCCGAGACCGCTGGGCGACGAGCTCGTGGTGAGATCCCAAACCACGCCGAGAGCGCGGCCCGAGCCGCCGGGGGCCGGGGTCGGATCCGGCGTGGGATCTGGCGTCGGGTCGGGCGCGGGCGTGGCGCCGCCGTTTCGCCCGATCTCGCGGATGTCGTCGAGGCGGGCGACCATGTTGTCGCCCGGGCAGCTCGTGGAAGCACCCGAGTGGCCGCGGTGCGGCTTGACCGTCGTGGCGCTCACGTCGATGCCGAACATGTCGCTGATCTCGCCGACGATCGTTCCCGCGGCGTCGATCATCGCCTGCGGCGGTGTCTGCGAGCTCGAGATGCTGTTGCACGCGCCGGGGTGGAAGCAGCCCACGTGGCTGATGCCGACGTTGCCGGTGTTGTTGCCGCCCACGTGCGCGCCGCGGTGCTGAAGCGGGCGGCCCTCCCAGATGCGACCGTCCTGCGTGATGAGGAAGTGGTAGCCGA
>JAJDAH010000433.1 GCA_029261965.1 Polyangiaceae bacterium | reverse complement strand
GCCTTCCAAACTCCGACCGCAAGGACCGCAGTGATGAAACCAATGATCAGCGCAACGAACTGGATGAAACGGCTGCGCCGTTTCTCCTGCTCCGGGGTCCTACGAGATCCCGGCGCGGGCCCGCCAAGCTCGTCCTCGGTGTAGACCGGGGGCAACGACGCCGGGCCACCTTCGTACGTGCCCTTTTCGCCCTCGGTGAAGAAGGTCTCTTCGATCTTCCCGCCCTTCTTGGCGGGCGCACCCTCTTTGGGGCGCTTCGAGCCCCTGTCTTTTTTCGTGCTCGGCTTGGCGCTTTCGGGCTCGGTGATCAACGTACCGCGACCCGTTCGGCGTCCGGGTTTGGGCTTCTCGCTCTCTCCGGCGGACACCTTGGTCTTTTCCGTCTTGGCCGCTCCGGCCGGCGCCGCGACGGCTCCGGCGGACTTCGGAGCGTCGAACACTTCCTCGTCGAGCACCCTTTGGGTCTCGGGCTTGGGCTCGTCCTCGGGTTTAGACGAAGCCTCGTCGCCCTTGGCGGACGGAAACGGAATGACTTTTCGGGGAATGATCTTCTCCGCCGCGGCTGCGGCGGCTTTGTCCATCTTGCCGGCGTTGGCCGTTTTCGCCTTCGCGGCGGGTGCCTGTGCAGCGGTCGTGGGCGAGCCATCTTCAGCCGTGCTCGGTGGCTCGGCTTTCTCCTTTTCGAAGGTGGCTTTGGCGGCGGCTGCCGCTCCGCGTGCCTCCGGAGAGTCCGGCAAGGTGCTGGACGGTTCGAGGCCCGGCCGAACCTGGCCGTCGTTCGTCAGCGCGCCGACCCCGATCTGCGTCTTGACCATCGCTTCGGCACCCATCGGGCCCGACACGGTTTGCGGCGCCGACGGTTGCGGCTCCGGATGGGTGGCGAGGGTCTTCGGGACCGGCTCGGCGCCTCCCCCGACCGGCGGTGCCGACCCCACGCCGGACATCGTCGAGCTCAGCTCGGCGCGTTTTGGCAGCGCCAACTCTTCCGGTGGCTTCGCCGGCTTCAGCTCAGCGCTCAGTCGATCGGGGACGACGTCGAGTGCCGTCGGCGCGGTATCCGGCTTTGGTGGGGGGTGACTGGCTTCGACGCTCGGGACGACAGCATCTTCGTCGGTTTCCTCCGCGCCCTTGTCTAGCAGAACCAGCAGCCCTTCGAAGTACAGCTTGGTCACCGTGGACAGCGTCGACAGATCGTCGAATGGCGACTCGTCGACGACATCCATCAGCGTGCGTTTGCCGTCGAGCAGTCGGAGAATTCCGTTGAGCTCGTCGGGTATTTCGTTGAGGCGATCGACGAGCTCGTCGTGGTTGATGTCGAAGATGGTCGTCAGCGGCGGCAGCTGCTCGCACAATCGGCCCCACTCGTCGACCCGCCGCATGCCCTCCATGAGCAAGCCTTGCGTTCCGGTCGTGATCCCGTCCTCGTTGTCGATCGGACGAAACTCGACCTCGAAGTCTCCCGCCGCCCACAGCAGCGCCCGGTAAACGGCCTCTTCGCCGCGAAGCTTGCCATGCTCGGCGTCCACGACCTTGCCGTCGCGAAAGTAGATGTTCGCAATGCGCGGACCCGATTGGATCATCGCGACGCCGCTCTTCCGGCTGACCTCGAACGTCTGCAAGATGTCGACCACGCCCATGTCTTCGAGCGACCCACTGAAGCGGGTGCGAGCGCTGACGGGCTGGCTCGTAGCGATTCGCTCCTGGGTGCGCCGCGCCAAGAGCAAGTTGACGCGAGTGATGAGCTCGCGAACGAAAATCGGCTTGGTGAGGTAGTCCTCGACGCCGAGCTCGAGGCCTCGGATCTTGTCTTCGATCGACTTCTGGCTGGTCAGGAAAACCACTGGAATCGTGGCGTACTCCTGCCTGTCTTGGAGCCGGCGGACGAGCTCGTACCCGTCGATTCGAGGCAACCGGGTATCGCTCAGGATCAAGTCCGGCGTCGAAAACTCGATTTTGTCGAGCGCGTCTTTCCCGTCGCTGGCCGTGGTCACGCTGTAGCCAGCCTTCTTGAGGCTGACTTCCAGAACGCGGACGCTGCGGGGGTCCGCGTCGACCAGAAGGAGCTGCTTTTTGGCCACTGGTCGCTACCGTGCGAGCGAAAACGCGCGCATGAAACCCTTGCGGTCCGCCGCTCGCTTGTCAAGGCGGTGAGTCACCAAACCCTCAATCTGCCCACGGATTTACGATCTCCCCTCGACCAGGAGGTGGGCGCTTTGGCGTAGTAGAGGGCGGTGCCGGCCGCGGGGCCGGTCGCGGGACGGCTCGAACACTCGGGGGCTTCGGCGCCGGTCGCGCCGCCGTCTCGAGCTCGCCATCGGCCACCGGCGTGACTTCGGGCTCGGGCGTCTCGGGCGTCTCGGGCGGGGCTTCGACCGGCGTGGGCACGACCCCGGACACTGCCGGCTGCGCTCTCACCACGGGCTGCGCGTCCCCCCCAAGATAGACCCAAGCAAAAACCAGCGTGGCGGCGAACAAGAGTCCCCCGCCTATCGCCACGGCCGTGCCGACCGGACGCGCACCTGTTCGAACGCCGGCGCGCTCGAGGGCGGTCAACTCGTCCGCCGTCGGAACCTCGAGCTCGTCCGCCAGAACGTTCTCGGGCGGAATCCGCTTCTTGCGCGCGAGCCGAGTCGCTTCGTCGGTTCCCGTGAGCGCTGCGATGCGGTCGAGCTCCCCGACGAGATCGCGCATGTTCGCGAAGCGCTTCTCCGGCTTCTTTTCGAGGCACCGAAGTGTCGCATCCTCGAGCGCGCCAAGCTCTTCGGTCCCGTCGATCAGCTGACTGGGCGGAAGTGGATCCATGTACATGTGCTTGCTGAGCACGCCCATGTAGCTGTCGGCCTCGAACGGAACACGGCCGGTGAACATTTCGTACATGACGATCCCGAGCGCGTAGATGTCGGCTCGATTGTCGATCGTTTCCCCGGAGGCCTGCTCGGGACTCATGTAGTGGGGCGTACCGAACACCATCCCTTTGCGCGTGAGCTTGCTGGCTCCCGCAACCTTGGCGAGACCGAAGTCGAGCACCTTGACGACCTCGGTACTACCTCCTCGCGCAGTTCCGACGTGGATGTTGTCCGGTTTGAGGTCGCGGTGAATGACGCCTGCGGCGTGCGCTGCTCCGAGCGCTTCGGCAAGCTGCCGCACGCTGCGCGCAGCTTGCGCCGCGGGTAGCGGCCCACCCTTTGCGATGATCGCGCTCAAGGGCTCGCCCTCGAGCAACTCCATCGTGAAGTAGGGCTGCCCCTCCGCGAGCTGCCCGAAGTCGGTAATCTGGACGAGGCCAGGATGGCCGATCGCAGCGGCGGCTTTCGCTTCCTGGATGAACCGCGAGGCGAGCTCTTTGTCGTGGGCGAAGGCGCGTTTGAGGGCTTTGAGGGCAAACTGGCGACCGAGCTGTTTGTGCTGAACGCGGTAGACCGTGCCCATGCCGCCCTCGCCAATGACGTCCAACACCTCGTAGCGACCATCGACCACCCGCGAGATGAGTGGATCGCGCTCGGCCTGGAGAGTGACTCCGAGAGCGGCGCCGTCGAAAGGGCAAAACCTCGCATCTCCGGAGAACCGGGAGTTGCAGGTCGCGCACACCTTCATCGAGGGCTCACCGCCCCCGGCGCGCTCCTGCGCCGATCCGAACTGCAGCAGCGTTTTGTCCGCCACGAACCCTCGGTCGGAGGTTAGCTCACCGCCGGGCGGCGGCTAGCTGAGCGGCGTGCCGCATTCGGCGCAGAATCGCGCACCCGCCGCGTTCTTCGCCCCGTCTTTCGGGCAAATGAGACCCCCATCGGGTGTTTTGGCAACGGCTGGCGCGCCGGCTCCGGCGGCGACGCCTGCTGCCGCTGCGGGGCCCACGGCGGGGGCACCTGCGCCCGGCGGCGGGTAACCTCCGGGGGCCGCTCCTGGGCCACCCGGCGCGGCTGCGCCGGGCGGTGGCGCACCACCGGGCGGCGGGTAACCCTGCTGCGGCGGGTAACCCTGCTGCGGCGGATAGCCCTGTGGTGGGTAGCCTTGCTGTGGCGGATAGCCAGGCGGGGGATAGCCAGGCGGGGGTGGGTAGCCCTGGGGCGGGTACCCCTGCGGGGGCGGGTACCCCTGCGGCGGATAGCCCTGCGGCGGATAGGCCTGCTGGCCCATCTGCCCGCCGACTCCAAGCCCGGCACCGAGGCCCATCCCAGCCATCATTCCTGCACCGGCGAGGCCTCCGCCGGTTCCTTCTCCACCCTTCGACATTCCTTCACCCAAGCCCTGCATGGCCTGAGCCTGCGCGTATTGGCCGTACCGGTTCATGTCGATGTTATTCACGTACTGCTGGTCCATGCCGAACTGCTGTTGGTCCATGACTTGTTTTTGTTGCGCCTCGGCCTGGGAGGTCCCGATGTCGATCTGCGCGATGCGGCGGCGCTTGAACGCGTCAGCGATCTCGTCCTGGAGCTCGTCGAGCCGCGCCAGGTCTTCGTCGCTCAGGTTGATGTCGAGCTTCGAAATCTCGAGCACTTTGACGCCGATTTCTTGAAGATCGGGGCAGCTCTGGACGATGGCTTGCGCGACGTCGGGACCACAGACGCCGAGATCCATGAAGCTCAATTCTCCCGAACGGACCATTTGGGTCAGCGTCGTTTTCACGCCCATGACCAGCTGATCGCGAACCCACTGCATCGCGCGTTCCGGATCCGCCGTCCCCGTCTGACCGACGAACTTGCTGACGAACTTGACCGGCTCGACGATCTGATAGGAGTAGTGGCCGTTGACCCGCGGTTTCACCCGCAAATTGAGCTCGGGATCGCGCATCGAGCCGATGACGCCGCCGAATTGCTGGTTGTAGATGGGCCGCGTGAGGACGAAGTAGACCTCGGCGATGAAGATGTTCCCGCCGGTGAACTTGTCGATGAACTTGTGGAGGAAGGGAATGTTCTGCGTCTGAAGCGTGTGGCGACCGGGTCCCAACGCGTCGACGTATTCCCCCTCTTTGAAGAACAACGCGCACTCGTCGGAGTCGACGGTGAGCTGGGTGAGCATCGGGATCTGTTGATGCGGGTGCTTGTAGACGACGTGTCCTTTGAACTCGTCGGCGCGAGCGATGAAGTTCTCTTGCGCGGTTTCGGTGATGAAATCGAAGACACCCATGCGTCGTTTTTCCTTTCCTGCCACCCGGCCCTTCTCGGAGCCTTGGTGGAGCTACGGAGCCCAAGTCGGGCTAGTCAGCATAGTGCCGGCCCCGGTGTCCAGCAACCGCGTCGACTGGACAACACCGGTCGGCTCGGTTCAACTCTCGATGGCTCGAAAGCCGCAGTCGTCGGCGCCCTCGTCGACGGCGGCACAGCCGCAGAAAAAATGACGGAGCCCCAGGTCGATTTCGAGAGCCTCCCGGCTCAGGCGAAAAAGATCGTGAGCCCCGGTGCCCCCGGACCCATGAAAATGATGGCGTCCAAGGGGGTCATCCCCGGCCTCAAGCCTGCCGACATCGTCACTGTCGTCGCCATCCTCGCGACCGACCCCGACGGCAAGATCGCCCAAAGCGCGAAGGCCACCATAGCGAAGCTTCCTCCGCCCGTGCTGAACGGCGCCCTCGAAGCGGATCTCCCGGCGATCGCGATTCACAAGCTCGCCGAAGCCGACACCCTCGATCACGACGCGCTCGGCCGGCTGATCCGCATGCCGCGAGTCGCTGGCGAAACGCTCGTGATGCTAGCCGAGGGTGCCGACGAGAAACTCGGAGAAATCATCGCGACGAACGAGCAGCGATTGCTCGAAAACCCCACCGTCATCGAGAAACTCTACCTCAACAAGCGCGTGCGAATGTCGACCGCCGATCGCTTGCTCGAGCTGGCGGTGCGCAACGACATCGAGCTCAACATCCCCGCCTACAAAGAAGCGGCGGCGGCGATTCAGAACCAGCTCATCGCCGAGCCGAGCGACGAGCCAACCTTCGACGACATCTTGTTCAACCAAGTCGAACAGGTGGCCCAAGCGACCGAATTCGACGCCGACGTGCACCAAGCCACGGAAATCGACGAAGAAAGCGGCGAAGAGAAGGTCGAGCCGAAGCTCCTCCCGCTGCATGCCCAAATCGCTCAGATGACGATCACCCAGAAGATCCGTCGAGCGACCCTGGGCACTGCGGCCGAGCGTCTCCTGCTGGTCCGTGACCCCAATCGAATCGTCGCGAACGCCGCGGTGCAGAGCCCGATGATGCGCGAAAACGAAGCGGTTCAGATCACGGCGAGCCGAAGTGTGGGTGAGGACATCCTGAGAATCATCGCGCGCAACCGAGAGTTCACCCGAAGCTACCGCGTCAAGCTCAACCTCATCATGAACCCGCGCACGCCATTCACGTTTGCAGCGCGCCTCATCCCCCACCTGCGCGACAACGACTTGCGGACGCTCGCCAAAAGCAAGAACGTGCCGTCGAGCATTTCCCAAGCCGTGCGCCAGCGACTCGAAAAAAAGCGTACCGGGCGAGGTTGAGCGCGCCGTTCTCAGCGACCGCTACGCCGGTCGCGAGCGGCCTGGCGCGCTTTGACCTGCTCCTGCTTTTGCTTGACCTTGTACGGGTCGACGATGAACGGCGAGACGCGCTCCTTGCGTTCGAAGTCCTTCTTGTACTTCATCGCGGAGAACTTGCTTTTGAACGGGCCGATTCTCACGCGATGCCACAATCCCCGAGATCCGACGTTGGCGGCCTGGCGGTAGGCGCTGTGCCCACGACGTCGAAGTTGTTCGACGTAGACGTCGGCGTCTTGTTGTTTCTTGAAGCTCGCTACCTGGATTTGAAATCCTCCTTCAGTGCCGACTGGCGCGAGCTCGCCGTCCGCCGTCGCCCGACTCGCGGCCATGGCGGTCAGTGGGTCCTTGGGCGCGGTCGTCACGGGGGTCGCGTTGAGAAGCTCTCCCGCGGGGAGAGGCACGACCGGTAGCCGATCCGTCGCGGGCGGCGGGCTGGCGACTCCCGGTGGAATCGTCGAGATGTCCTCGCGGAGCCGACCCCGGGCGTTCGTGACGCCGGCAAACGCCGTCGTCGTATTGTCCGCGTCGCTCAGCAGACCCGGGAAGCTGACATCAGCGCTGTCCACTTCTGCGGGATCCTCGGCGGGCTTCGACTTCGATGCCGCGACGAGCGCGGCGAGCGGGTCCGGCTCGGAGGCGGCGGTGTCCGTCGTGCTCTTGAACGTGAGCGCTCCGACCGCGACCAGCACGGCACCGCCGATCGACGCCAGAACGAGCGCGCCCAGCTTCGACGACCGCACGCCCGGGGCGTCCTCCTGAATTTGCTCGAGATTGCGAACGTTGACTGTGGCCATGTGCTCTACCTTCCTCCGCGGAGGTTTTCAGTCGACCGCATCTTCCTCGCGTTCGATGCGCTCCATGCGCTCGTGCGCCGTGATGCCGAGAACGCCCAGGCCGCCCGCGTAGACGGTCCTGAGCGCATCCACCCAAAGCAGTCGGGCGAGGGTTTTTTCTTCGTCCCACGTCTTTTGCCAACCATCGACCAGCTCGCGGGCCGGCGGCAGGATGGGGTCCCCTTCTTGACGGAGCACCGTGTAGTAGCTCTGGAACGACTGAGCGAGGTCGCGCAGATAGGAGAGCAGCTTGAACGGCTCGCGGGCCGCCGCCGCCTCGGCGACGACGTCGGGGTAGCGACCGACGTTGGCCAACAGATCGAGCTCGAGCCGGTGCTCGATTCGGCCTGCCAGCGCCGCCGTGAACGGCGGCACTTCGAAGCCGCACCGCTCTCTCGCCACCCGAAGGATCGAACAGAGCCGCGCGTGGCCGTACTGGACGTAGAAAACCGGATTGTCGAGCCCCTGCTTCTTCGCCAGCTCGATGTCCAGGTCGATGGGCGTGTCGACCTTCCGGGATAGATAGAAGTACCGAAGAGCATCCGCCCCGGCGGTCGGGCTCTTGGCCGCCTCGTCGATCTCGTCTTGAACCTCTTGGATCGTGATGAGATTTCCGAGTCTTTTTCCCATCTTGTAGGGCTTGCCTTCGCGCAGCAGGCTGACCAGCTGAAAAAGCAACACTTCGAACTTGTTCGAGTCGTGACCGAGCGCATCGATCGCGGCGCGAGTCCGGGCGATGTAGCCATGGTGATCCGCCCCCCAAACGTCGATCATCCGGTCGAACCCACGATGAATCTTGTCGTCGTGGTACGCGATGTCGCTGGCAAAGTAGGTGAAGTTGCCGTCGGTCTTTTTGACCACCCGGTCCTTCTCGTTCTCGTCGTCGGCGTCGACGACAAAAAATCGTGCACCCTCGGAGTCGACGAGGCGGCCCTTGGAGTCCAGCTCCGCGAGGGTCGCCGCGACCCTGCCCCAGCGGTGCAACGACTCTTCGCTGGTCCAGACGTCGAACTGGACGCCGAGTCTGGCGAGAGTGTCGCGGATCCCGAGATCCGAAGAGCCTGGAATGCCCCCGAGCATGAGCGTGACGGCTTGGCGGGCGAGACGACTGAGCTTTTCGGCGTCGTCTGCTGCTTCGAACAGCTCGCCCCGGTTGGCCGCGATGAAGCGGGCGAGGTCGGCGACGTACCACCCACCATAGCCCCCCTCCGGGGGATCTCGGCCCTCGTGGGATGCAAGAACGCTCTCGGCAAGCAAGCGGATTTGATTGCCGAAATCGTTGATGTAGTACTCGCGGGTCACTCGGTGCCCGACAGCTTCGAGAAGACGCGCCACCGCATCTCCGACGACGGCACCCCGACCATGGCTGACCAAGAGCGGGCCCGTGGGGTTCGCGCTGACGAACTCGACGTTGATCCTTTCGCCGGTGGCCGCGGCACCTCGACCGTATCCGTCGCCGGCGTCGAGCACCGATGCGAGGATGCAAACGAATGCCTCCCGCTCGAGCGACACGTTGAGGAAACCCGGACCGGCCACCTCCACTTCTCGCACGAGCGCGTCGATCCGAAGGTGCGACGCGATCGCTTCGGCCAGATCGCGCGGCTTTTTTCCGGCTGCTTTTCCGAGCGCGAGCGCGACATTCGTCGCGACGTCGCCCGAGCCGCCTTTTCGGGGCGGCTCGACGCTGAACTTGCCGGAGCGCGCGAGCTCGCCATCGAGCTCGCCAGCTCTGGCTAAAGCATCGAGCGCGACGCGAATGCGGCCGCGGAGCTGTGCCTCGAGACCCATGGAATCGGGGTTTGGGCTACCGCTCAGGACAGCTGGAGGCCAAGTTTTCTAGCGGCGTCGGGCACTTGCAGCGCGCCCGCTCGCCGCAGATCCCCCACTTGGATAGCCTTCCACGCCGTCTCGTCCACTTCGCGCCACGGACTGGAATCAGCGACGATCCCGCCGCCAGCAAAGTAGTGGCCTTCGTCACCGCGAACCGTGAGGGTTCGAATGGCCATGCTGAGGGTTAGCGCGCCGTTTTGTCGGAGCATGCCCAGAGCGCCCGTGTACAGGCCACGTCGATGCGGCTCGAGCTCTCGGATCACTTCCATCGCGCGGATTTTCGGAGCCCCGGTGACGCTGCCACTCGGCAACATGGCCTCGAGCAGGTGAGTCCGGCTCATGCCACGTTTCAGCCGCGCCCCGAGCGACGCCGAGCGATGGTGGATGGTGCGCCAGGTACGAACCGAGGGAGGCTGAGCGAGACGGACGGTCCCGATCTCCGCGACGCGACCGAGATCGTTGCGTTCGACGTCGAGAATCATCGCCAGCTCGGCTCGCTCCTTCGGATCCGCATCGAGCTCGGCGGCGTTCGCCGAGTCGGAAACTTCGTCGCTGCCCCGAGGCCGCGTCCCTTTGATTGGAATCGTGCACAGAGACCGATCTCCCGCGAGCTCGAGAAACAGCTCGGGCGACGTGCTCGCCACCTTCAAGTCGTCGATCGCGAGCGCGAAGCCGTAGGGTGTCGGAGCGGCAGCAGCGAGGTGAGCGAGCAAGCTGGCGGCGTCGCCGCGGACGTCGAACCGAAAACGCCGGGCCAGGTTGACCTGGTAGATTTCGCCGGCGCCAATGAGCTCGAGCGCGCGCTCGATCCGACCCACGTGGATCTCCGGTGCCTCAACCGAGCCGAGCAGGGAAAGACCAGCCCCGCTCGGCGCCGCCGGTTGGCGGAGACGCTGTGCGAGCGCGTCGACGTCGTCCGCAGAATCGCCAACGACCATCACCCGGTCCGTCACTCGAGCCACCGCGGCGTACCGCCACCAGGTCGCCTCGGAAACGTGCGGCGCCGCCCGGTCTTCCAGAGCTGGGTCGAATGAACGTTCGAGCGACCGCCGCGCCTCGTAGGGCAGCACCCCCACCCACCGAGGGACGGTTTCGAGCTCGCTCTCGGCGGGCCGGAGAAGCAGCTCCGGCTCCGGATCGAGCCCGTGCTGCCGCTCGACGGGATCTGACGCGATGAAGGACTCTCCCCCGGTCTGTGACCAAAAAACGACGGCGCCGGGCCGCGAGGATACTCGGCGAGCGAGCTCGAGAGGATCCGGCGCGATGTCGAGCTCACGCGCGACGAGCATCTCGCTTCCTTAGCACGGCCTACCGTCGCTCGGAGTGGTCGCGCTCGAGTCCGCCTGCTACTCCTCCGGCGTGCGATTCGGCATGCTCGGTTGGCTCGGCGCGGCAGTGATCGCGACCGCCGCGTCCGGGTGCGGCGGCAAGCAGCTCGTGCGCGAAGGTGTTTTCGAGCTCACGTTCGGCCTGGAGCCGAGCGTTTGGTCCGGCACCTCCGAAGCCCTAGGCACGAATGTGCACCGAATCACCGCCGACGGTTCGAGCGAGCTGCACCTCGAGCTGGATGGCCCCGTCGACGCCTTCCCGATGGGGCGCGGCGTTCCGGCGGCGTTCGAGGTCGACATCGGCGATGGCGAAACCGATCCGGTGGCGCGCACGCGCTCGCTCGAGCTCGATCCGGTGGCGTTCATCGGGTCGCGGCTGCCACTCTTTCTCGGCCGGACCGGAACGTTCGCCCGACCGGGCGAGCTCAACGACGAGCACGGACGACATCCACCCGTGGCCGTCATCGCGCGGCGGTTCTTGTTGGCCGCAGGGGCGAGCAACGGAGACGAGCTACGCTTGGACTTTTACGATCTCGCGCGCTGGGACACCGTTCCGAACCCGCCGGTAGTCACGTGCGCGAGCCCACCCTGTACCTACGGCTCGGTGGCCGCCGTCGGACCGGATGAAAACCTCGTGCTTTTGATTGGCGGCGACGCGGCAACCTGGCTCGACCTCGACCAGCTCGTCAGCGGACCGGCAACCTTGCCCTCTGGTCTCACGAGCTTCAGTGCCGTCGACGGAGGGCGAACGATCTCCGGGCCGGACGGGGTGCGCTACGTCGTCGGTCCGACGAGGCAGGGCGACGCCACCGACGCGGTGTTGCGCATCTCGCCGGACGGCGAACTCGCCGCCCTCATTACCGCCGCGCCCAGACGTCAGGCGGCCGCCGCCTGGATCGACGGACGGGGCCTCGTGATCGCGGGCGGAACCTCGACGGGACCGGGGGCGGAGATCCTCACCCAAGGCACCGAGGTCTTCGACGCCTTGCCGTTTGCGCCGGACGCCACGACCGGCGCCGCACTAGCGGTGCTCGATGCGCGCACGGTGCTCCGCGTCGGCGGCAAGACCGAGGCCGGGGCTTCGGCACCATCGGTCACCCTCGACCTCACCTGCAACGCCGACTGCCAGCCCACCGCGAGGGGTGATCCGCTCGATCTCGACCGGGTGATGGTATTCGAAACGGCAGCAGGCACTCTTCTGGCGACCGGCGTGCTCGACTCGGGGGAGACCCGAGCGTTTCGCTTCAGCCCCGACGGTCCACGCACCGCAATCGACCTTCGCGAGCCGCGCGCCGGAGCGGCCAGTCTTCTTTTGCCGACCGGTCACGTAGCGCTCGTCGGCGGCGAAACCGCGGCGGGGCCGGTTCTGAGCCTCGAGCTATTCACTCCGTAAGGGGGAACTAGCCCTGCACGCACGTCCCTCGAGTCACGACTGCGCGCCGAAGCGGGGCGACAGCACGAGCCCCCGGCCACACGACACATTCTTCTAGCGGGCCCTCACCCGCCACCGTGGCACCGGGACCGATGACACTGCGTACGACAGTCACGCCTGCAGCCACCTCAGCCCCAGGCCCGACGAAACCACGTCGCGTCGATCGCGGATCCGTTTCGAGCCAGCGAAGGTTCGCATCGACATAGGTCGCAGGGTCCCCGGCATCGCTCCAGGCGCCGTGCGCGAGAACGGTCCGTACACGTCCCCCGGCTTGGAGCAAGGGGAGCAAGAAGTCCCCAACGAGGCACCCTCGGGCGGGTAGTTGCTTCACGGCATCTGCGCTGAGCGCAGCGATGCCGACGTAATCTCCCCCGGCCTGCTCACGACCGCGCCGGTGGCCTCTGAGCCGCGCCACCAGCCCTCGCTCGTCCACGCCCACCGTGCCCTCCCCACCGTCGCGGGGCGCAATCGCTAGAGCGACCGGCGCTTCTTCGACGGCCAAGAGCAACTCGTCGATCGGCGGGCTGGCGAGGATGTCGCCATTCCACACCAAGAGCGGCCCCGCGGCGAACAGGGCCCTCGCGCCGGCGATGCCACCGGCCGTGCCGAGAATTTCAGGCTCATGAACCACACGAGCCTCGAGCGCTAACTGCTCGATTATTGGCGGAAAGAGCTCGGGCATGTGGTGAGAGTTGATGACGACCGAGCCGAAGCCCGCCTGGGCGAGTGCGTCGCAGGCGTGCTCGAGAATCGTTCGATCGCCCACCGGTACGAGCGGCTTCGGCCGCTCGAGGGTCAACGGTCGGAGCCGTGTACCGAACCCGGCGCAGAGAACCATCGCGTTGGCCACGAGCCGGAGCTTGCCTGGGCGCGTGCTGCGCCGCCAGAAACTCGCCCAGTCTGCACCCTCGTGTTACCGGCTTGGCGTGGATCTCCTGCGTCCCTGCCTCGTTGCGCTGTTCAGCGCGAACCTCACCTTCTTCGCCATGACCGCCGGTGGCTGCGGAACCGACGCGATCGGCGTCGACGACTGCCGGAGAATCGAGCTCGCGCGCTGCGCTGCGGCGGAAACCTGTGGGCTGATTTCGGATCTCGGGCAGTGTCAGAGTTTCTATCGCGACCAGTGACTACAAG
>JAJDAH010000432.1 GCA_029261965.1 Polyangiaceae bacterium | reverse complement strand
GCAACGCCGTGACGATGCACGGGCGTCGCTCGAAGTCGTTGCACGTCTCGTACTTGCTGATGAACTCGACGCACGCAGTGACGGTGCCTTCGTCATACTTCAGGCACGCTTGGCTTCCCGCGGCCCGGATGAGGCCTGGGCACTCGAGCTCACTCACGTCACACCCGCCGCTACCGAGGGTGGCGGCGGTCGCTTCGATTTGATCGAGCAGCATTTGACACGCCACACCTTCGTCGAGCTCACCACCGCTCGCATCGGGCTGTACCGCGCCCGGTGGCGCTGGCAGGTTGTCCCCCATGCCGACATCGTCGGAACAGGCCGCCGAAACGGCCACGACGACGCCTAGCGCAGCGCCCCCGCACAGCAGGCGCTGAATTCTTTTGTGGACTCTCTGTGGAGGCGCCTGTGGAAATCTTCTGATCATCATCGCCGGATCTCGCTCCGTCGCCGGACATCCTAGCCCGAGCACGGCGCCTCGTAAAAGTCCCCAACGAAACAGGTAAAACTCTTGGGGACACGGCGTTGACGACGCCGCTGCCCGGCTGTACCCGGGCGAATGCCTATCCGACGCGTCCTCCTCTCCGTTTCCGACAAAACCGGCATCGTCGACCTCGCCAGGGATCTGGCGAAACGCGGCGCCGTCCTGCTCTCCACCGGAGGCACCTATCGTACGATCCAGGAAGCAGGCGTGCCCGTCGAAACCGTCGAGAGCTACACGAGCTCTCCCGAGGTGATGGAGGGGCGCGTGAAAACCCTCCACCCGCGAGTTCACGGAGGCATCCTCGCTCGGGACGGCACGGACGACGGCGACCTCGATCGAATCGGCGCGAAGCCGATAGACATGGTCGTCGTCAACCTCTACCCCTTCGAAGAGACTCTCGCCAAGCCGGATGCGGCTTTCGACGAGCTCATCGAGAACATCGACATCGGCGGACCGAGCATGCTGCGGAGCGCGGCGAAGAATCATTCCCGGGTCACCGTCGTCTGTGACCCGAGCGATTACGCCAAGATCCTGAGCGAACTCGATGAGAGCGGGGATGTGAGTGGCGAAACCCGCGAGCGTCTCGCCGCCAAAGCATTCGCGCACACCGCGGCATACGACGCCGCCATCAGCGGCTGGCTCTCGACTCGTGGAGAGGACGACGGACAGCCGCGATACTTGTCGCTGGTCTTCGAGAAGTCGTACGGGTTGCGCTACGGCGAAAATCCTCACCAGAAAGCCGCCTTCTATCGACAGCACGGAGCACCCGCCGGGGCTCTGGCACTCGCCGAAAGCCTTGGGACTGGCGCCAAGGAGCTCAGTTTCAACAACCTCGTCGACGTCGAAGCGGCTGCGGAAGCCGTTCGAGAGTTCACCGAGCCGGCGGCGGTCGTCGTCAAGCACACCAGCCCCTGCGGTGTCGCGACGGCAAGGACGTTGGCGAAGGCCTACCACGCGGCCCGCGAGGCTGATTCGCTGAGCGCCTTTGGCGGCATCGTGGCCTTGAACCGCGAGGTCGACGACGAGACGGCGGCGCTCATCGCCGAGACGTTCATCGAGTGCGTCGTCGCTCCGGGTTTCGCTCCGGCAGCACTCGAGCGTTTACGGAAGAAGAAGGCGCTTCGGTTGTTGGCGACCGGCGAGTGGTTGCCGGCCGAATACGAGATGCCGCAATTCAAGCGGATCGGGGGCGGCATCGTCGTGCAGTCGCGGGACGACACCGCCGCTGGCGAGGTCCGCAACGGCAAGATCGTCACCAAGCGGGTTCCGAGTGACGAGGAGATGGGCGCGCTCGAGTTCGCGTGGGCGGTCTGCAAACACGTCAAGAGCAACTCCATCGTGCTTGCTCGACCTGGAGACGAGCCCGGCTGCTTCGTGAGCATCGGAAACGGCGGGGGCCAAACCTCGCGGGTCGGAGCCGGCGAAATTGCGGTGGCCAAAGCCGGGGATCTAGCCAAGGGCGCGGTCATGGCCTCGGACGCCTTTTTCCCGTTCCCGGACGGACTGGAAGTAGCGACGAGGAGAGGGGTCGTGGCTGTGGCGCAGCCCGGCGGGAGCAAAGGCGACGCCGAGGTGATCGCCGCGGCCGATGCCGCCAACGTGGCGATGGTGTTCACCGGCGTGCGACACTTCCGTCACTGAATTTCCGGCTCGCTGGGTCTCCGGCGCTGAGCCTCTGGCGCAGTCGAGGGCGCTCCGTCGAAGGCGCAACCCGGCTGGCTCAGGTTGAATTTATCGTGGAATATCGATGGTAAAGCAGCCAAACCTAATGTCGATCTTTGCGTTGAAGTCGGCTTGGATTTGCTGACAGGTCGCTGGACACGCCACGACCTTGGATGGGGCCATCGGGTTGTCGTAGTACCAGCCGCCCGATGCCGGGTCGCAGCCCGCGAAATCGCCAGCGTGTAGCACGTCGATTGGCGTCGCGGATCCGCCGGCGGTGTACTGCACGTTGACCTTGCCTTGGTCGAACATCTCGCCAGCGGGTGGCGGCGGGATGTTCCACTCGCAGTCGAGACTCTTCGAGCTCACGACCGTTTGAGCGAGGCCGTCGAATACGGGCTGGAATCCGGCCTGGTTGCCACCACAGAGGTCGCCTCCGAGGCCTCCGGTCTGTTGAACGAGCGCGTTGTACTGGTTGCCCGTCTTCGCACACGCGAGCAACAGCGGGCACCCGCCGGTGCAAAACACGCCGAAGAACTTCCAGTCCTGGAAGTATTGAGGATCGAGCCCGTTCACCGCCGTCGTGAACGCTGCAGCATTCATCGACGCATCGTCGTCGCTGACCACGGCGAAGTACTTGAGAGAGTTCGGGCGAAGTGTCGGTTTGTAGTTGGGATACTGATTGATGAACTGGTCGAGCGCGCTGTTGCTACCGACGCCGGCTTCGACGTGCTGGTACAGAGGCGGATTGCTCGCGCCCGGACACGCCCCAGTGCCGAGCGGGGGGCCGATGCAGATGCCCGGATCAGGATTGAAAATGCTGCCATCCGTCGGCCGCCCGGGGCGTGCGATGACGACCACGTGCACGTCGATTCCCTGGTTGAGAATCTGCGAAGCAAACGAGTTCATGTGGGCTTCGACCGCCTGAAGCTCGGCCACCATGCTGTCGGACGTATCGATCGCCCAAATGATGTCGACGGGGCGCACGGTATTCTCCGCTTGCTGGGTCACGCCCTCGCACTCGCCGCCAGGATCGATGGGTGGGGGTTGCATGCCGCCGCCATTGCCCGCCGTGTTGATGCCACCGTTGCCTCCGGTTGCGGGCGCTCCCCCAGTCGCTGGCATGGCCCCGCCCTGCCCCACCGCGGCCCCGCCCCCGCCAGTTCCGGTCACGGCGCCGAAGCCGCCCACTCCAAATCCGGTGCGGTCTCCTCCCGATGAGGACGAACACGCCAGCGCGGCTGCGGCGATTGCAACAGGTGGTGCAATGCGGGACAGAACGCGGCGTGTGGTGAGTCTCGACGACGTGGTGACGGGCGGTGCGATCATGTTGGCCTCCAAGCGCGCTATCCGCGACAGCGGCGTCTTCAATCTGCTGTTTGGCGACTCGCCACTCAACAAAACCTCGGGCAAATCCCAGAATTTTGCTGGCACAGAGGAAACTTTCGTCGGTGCTTTACGCAATTTTTTGGCGCAGCTCGAATAGCGGCTTTCGGGCCCCTCACTCGCCCGCCGACGAGCGCCTCGCAGCCCCTGACGAACGCGTCGGCGCCCCAAACTTGGCCCGGATCCGGCCCCCATGGGATTCGACCTGCGCTCTTCGATAAACCAACTCGGGATGCCGAGAGCACGAAGAAACCATGTCCGCCCTTCACCAAGTTTGCACCGTCTGCGGCTCCGAATTCGAGCTGCGCTTCAGCTACCAAATGGAGGAGCGCGTCGAGCGTGGAGTGCGCGGCGGCGAACGCGCACGCTACGTCTTTTTCTGTTCACACCGCTGTCTGTCTCGAAGCCACGTGTGTGGCACCGACGGAACGGTGACGTGCGACGCCTGCGCCACGAGCTTTCGCGTGACCCTCGCGGCCCAAGTACTGTCTCGCGGCGGCGCTCGCAAATACGCTTGCAGTGGTGAGTGCAGGACACAGCTACTCGCTGAATCCCGCGGAGCTCGACTCGGCGACGCCTTCGCGCCGGGCTCCGGAGCTCACGTCCACCCGAGCCGCTCGCCGGTTCGCCTCGAAGGAACGGCCACGCCGACCCCTGCCCGGCGGCGCTCCCTTGCGCCGGCACCGATCCCCAAGGTTCTCGACCCGGGGCTGGCGTCGAACGACGTCACGCCGATCCGAGCGTCGGCGCGCCCCAATCGAGTGCCCCGCGTCATCGCCATCTTCAATCACAAAGGCGGAACCGCGAAAACGACCACGGCAGTGACGCTCGCCGCCGGGCTCGCTGCTCGCGGACAGCGCGTGCTGCTCGTCGACAGCGATTCGCAAGGAAACGTCGCGGAGTCGTTTGGCCTGCGGGTCGATCGATCGCTCTACCACGTCATCGTCATGGGGCTGTCTCCGGCCGACGTGGTCAAAACCGTCCGGCCAAGACTCGACGTGCTGCCGTCCAACGAGACGCTTGCCGCCGCCGAGCTGTACTTGGCGGGACGGCGCGAGCGTGACCGAGTGCTTGCGACGAGGCTCGCGAGTGTGCGTGATCAATACGACTTCGTGCTCGTCGACTGCTCTCCGAGCCTTTCGCTGATGAACCAGAACGCGCTCGTGTTCGCCGACGCCGTGCTTTGCCCAGTCGCCTGTGACTACCTCTCGCTCGTGGGCGTGCGGCAGGTGCTGCGTACGCTGAAGCACGTCGGGACCTTGCTGCGACACCCGGTGCAACTACTGGGCGTCCTTCCGACGATGTTCGACCCGCGTGCGAACATCTCCCACGAGGCCTACGACATGTTGAGAGAGCACTTTGGCGAACGCTGCTTCGAGCCCATCCGTCAGGCAGCACGCGTCAAAGAAGCCCCAGCGCGAGGCAAAACGATTCTCGAGCTCGCACCGAGCTCGGATGTGGCTGCTGACTACGCAGCGGTCGTGAGCAAACTCATCGGCGAACACCGCCGAGGCGCAAACCGCGCTGCATCTGCTTGACGATGGAGGCCAAAATGAGCGAACGAGACGACTTGAGACAAGCGACCGCCAAGGTTCTCGACAACGAGGGCGTCGACGGCGTTCTTTCAGGCGGATTCTACGGTGTCGCCGAACAGGCACCGAAATCCCAGGCGCGCGGCAAAGCCGCAAAGCCGACTCACTACAAGGTCATCTGCATTTCGATGTACACCGAAGACCTGAGACGCCTCGATGCCATGGTGGATTCACTCAAGGCTCGAGGGTTGACCAAGGCGAACCGAAGCGCGCTCATTCGCTACGCTCTCGGTAACGTCGACGTCGACAGCGTACCCAAGGGCCTCTAGTAGGCATCCTTCCGAAGGCCTCCTTTGCGAGGCACTTCACAACTCGCGGCATCCGCGCCACGATGCGCCGCGAATGCGAATCGAGTACACGGATCATCAGGAAGACCCCGCGGCGTGGGCCGACGAGCTTGGGATCTCGAAGGAAGCCACCGATCTTTATTTGCACAGCGACGTGCTCGACCTGCACGTCGACTCGTTCATCTGGAATCGGATCTGGGGCTACGATCTGCGCAAGCGCCACGGCCACGGGCTACTCGGCGCCAGGTTCTACAGCCAGGCGGATTTCCCGCGCATTCTCGAGGCCGGAGTCACCGGTGCGACTTGGGTCATCACGACCAACCCGAGCCGGCGGGCGAGCGTGCGAGCGCGAGTCTTTCGAAAAAATCTCGAAAGACTGCGAAACATCTTCGGGACCGTCGAGTCCCAGTTTTCGCTCGTGCGCAATACCGCCGAGTACCGAAAAGCGCGGACTGAAGGAAAACATGGCGCATTCGTCGGTATCCAAGGCGGCAACGCGCTCGACGCGCGCGACGCGCTCGACACCATCGTCGACGACATGGTGCTTCGCATCACTCTGGTCCACCTCTCGAACTCGAGCCTCGGCACGACGAGCTCGCCGGCCAACCGAGATACGGAGACAGGCCTCACGGCACGCGGTCGCGACTATGTCGCCGAGCTGAATCGGCGCAATATTTTCGTCGACTTGGCACACATCTCGAAGAAGGGGTTCTGGGACGCCGTCGAGGTGCATGACAAGAGCAAACCCTTCATCGTCACCCACACCGGCGTCGAAGGCGTGCGACCGCACTGGCGCAATCTGGATGACGACCAGCTCCGCGCCATCGCAGACAGCGGCGGCACGATCGGAATCATGTACCAGAACGATTTTCTCGGCCCCTCTCGCTTCGACGGCAAGGCTTCATGGGTGGTCGACCACCTCGAACACATCGTGCAAACCGTCGGGGAAGACCACGCATCGCTCGGCAGTGACTGGGACGGCGCGATCATTCCTCCGAAAGACATGCCAACATGCCTGGAGCTTCCGAAGCTCGCTCAGCTGATGCTCGACCGCGGTTGGTCGCCCGAGCGCATCAAAAAAATCCTCGGCGGCAACTTCCTCCGAGTCGTGGAGCAGCTTCGCGGCTAGTCCCCTGGATCTGTGATTGCTTACGAAACTCGGCGGCCCCTCCGGGGCGAGGCCGAGTTTTGACGGCAAAGGCACAGATCTGATCCGTGTCCCGGTTCTTCCCAGAGTGTGGTGGACTCCTCGTCCACCACACCAATTTGGTAGAGCAGAGCTTCACCGCACTAGGTCTCATCGCTCGCGAAAAGCTAGGCGGGGCGTCCGCCGCCGACCAGGATCGGAAATTGCCGTTCGGCGTCGTCGGCTGGGACGCGGCTGGTGCGTCCGTTGGGGTCCCGGCTCACCGAGACCGCACCGTCACCCGCGAATTGCACGATGTAGGCCTTCCGCGTGCTGTCGGAAAGATTCGGTCCCGTGCTGTGGGGAGTGAGCGACGAAAACACGACCATGCCACCCGCCCGGACCGGGGCCGGGATTGATTCGCTCGGTTCTTCGTCGAAGCACACGTAGCCGAGATCCGTCTTGCGGTGCGCGAGGGTCCCGTGGCGATGCATTCCCGGCACGACTCGCGGGCAACCGTTCTCCCGAGTTGCATCCGTCAGCGCGACCCAGCACGTCAAGTACTGCTGAGGTTCGATGAACGTGTAACCGTTGTCCTGGTGCCACGGAAACGGCGCGTCCGTACCCGGCTTCTTGTAGACGGCCTGATCCCAATAGAGGCGAACGTCGGGGCCGATGAGGTCGTGAGCGACGTCGGCGAACACCCGGCTCCGACAAAACTCACGTAGGCGCTCCGAGATCGTCACGAGATGCGTCGTGAAGGTGATCTCTCCGGCGCGTGCGATGAATACGCGCCCGTTCTCCGAGGCACAGAGCATCTCCTCGACGCGCTTTTCGTACTCGTCGATTTCCCCGATGAGCTCGTTCATCAGTGACTGTTCGAACGCACTTTCGAGAATGAAGTACCCCGCCTCGTCGTATTGGCGAACCTGCTCCGTGCTCAGGTACCTCGGCGACTGGGCAGCGGGCGCCCACTCGAAATCCCGGTTGAGATGATGCGTTGCAAAGCTCATTCGGCGTGCCTCCTTCAGGCACCAAAACTTACAGACCTGTCAGATTAAGTCAACCGGCACCAGCGAGGCGTCCACCCTCGTGCCCGGAGCGTCGCTACCGAGGCCTCCGCGTCCCCCCCCGAAGGGGCCAACGAGCTGACATACTCGGCTCCCATGGATCTCTACGATGACGCCCCAGGGCGCCGAGATGCGGCGCCGCAACCCCACCAAGGCGTGGCTGAGGACGCGATTTCCGCCGAGCAACTGCTCGAGTGCACCCGGGTGCTCGAGACTCTCGTCGCCGATCGCGCACTTTTGGCCGAAATCGACCTCGAAAGCCGAAATCGGCTACTCACCGCGGCGGGACGCGTTTCGAGGCCCGAACGCACCGAGCAGCGCCGGCTCGCTCGGGAGCTCCGGAAGCGAAAGCGAAACGCCAAGCGCACGGCGGACGAGAGCAAGCTCTCTCGCGCCGGGATCCGCCGTCTGAGGCGCAGTCCCGCGTTCGTGATGCCGACGCCGGAGCTCGAGGCCGGCGATCACACCGCGCTTCCCGACGTCGAGCTCGAGGAGCCACGGGCCTGCTACGTCTGCAAGAAACCCTTCACGCGTTTGCATCCGTTTTACGATCAGATGTGCGAGCCTTGCGGGGACTTCAACTTCCGAAAGAGGACGCAGAAGGCAGATCTCGAGGGTCGGGTGGCGGTGATCACTGGCGCCCGAGTGAAGATCGGATACGAAGCGGGCCTGTTACTCCTGCGC